>DASVVV010000027.1:0-63121 GCA_036386375.1 Allosphingosinicella sp.
AATCTCGTCGGCGAGGTCCGCCTGCGCGACCTCGACCCGCAGGAGCGAGCGGTTGGTCGGATCGAGCGTGGTCTCCCACAGCTGCTCGGCATTCATCTCGCCCAGGCCCTTGTAGCGCTGGACGGCGAGGCCCTTGCGCCCTGCCGCGAGGATCGCGTCGAGCAGCTCGCTCGGACGGGTGACGAGGGTGCCGCGGGCGTCGGGCGCGCGGCGCCGGTCCGGCACGCTTTCCTGCTTCTCGTTGGGATCGTCGCTGTCGGGATTGGCTTCCTCGGCCGGAGCCTCGGCCTGCGCCGTCTTGAGCGGAACGAGCCAGGAGGGGCGGGCATAGGCCTCGGCCTGCTCGGTGGCCAGGCCGTGCAGCTTGCGCGCCTCGGCCGAGAGCAGGAACTTGTGGTCGAGGACATGGTGGTCGGTCACCCCGCGCCACAGCCGGCGCAGCAGATAATTGCCCTCGGCGCCGACCTCGGCCGTCCATTGTCCGTCCTCGTCGCCGAGATTGAGCCATTCGGCCGAGCGGGCGAGCGCCTGTGCCCGCCGGCTGTCCGGCAGCTTGGGGTCGAGCGCGCCCGACAGCGCCAGCGCCTCGATGATGGCGGGATCGTAGCGGCGCGGCACGTAGCGCATCAGCGAGCGCATCCGCCGGGCGTGGTCGGCGAGCGCGCGCAGCGCATTGCCGGCGCGCGGACCCTCGGGAGTGTCGAGGCGGAGCAGGTCTAGCCCGGCCTGGACGAGATATTCGTCGAGCGCAGCGTCGTCCTTCAGATAGACCTCGGAGCGGCCCTTGGCGACCTTGTAGAGCGGCGGCTGGGCGATGAAGAGGTGCCCGCGTTCGATGATGTCCGGCATCTGCCGGTAAAAGAAGGTCAACAGCAAGGTACGGATGTGGGCGCCGTCGACGTCGGCGTCGGTCATGATGACGATCTTGTGGTACCTGAGCTTCTCGATGTCGAAATCGTCGCGGCCGATGCCGGTGCCCATCGCCTGGATGAGCGTGCCGACCTCCTTCGACGACAGCATCCGGTCGAAGCGGGCGCGCTCGACGTTGAGGATCTTGCCGCGCAAGGGGAGGATCGCCTGATAATGGCGGTCGCGGCCCTGCTTGGCGGAGCCGCCGGCGCTGTCGCCCTCGACCAGGAACAGCTCGGATTTGGCCGGGTCGCGCTCCTGGCAGTCGGCAAGCTTGCCGGGCAAGGAGGCGATTCCCAGCACGCTCTTGCGGCTCGCCTCGCGCGCCTTGCGCGCCGCCTCCCGGGCGGCGGCGGCGTCGATGATCTTCTGGATGATCGTCCGCGCGTGGCCGGGATTCTCCTCAAGCCATTCCGCCATCTTGTCGGCCATGAGGCTCTCGAGCGGTTGGCGGACCTCCGAGGAGACCAGCTTGTCCTTGGTCTGCGAGCCGAACTTGGGGTCGGGGAGCTTCACCGAGACGATCGCCGTCAGTCCCTCGCGCATGTCCTCGCCGGTGAGGTTCACCTTCTCGCGCTTCATCATGCCGGACTTTTCGGCATAATTGTTGAGCGTGCGGGTCAGCGCGGCCCGGAAGGCGGCGAGATGAGTGCCGCCGTCGCGCTGCGGGATGTTGTTGGTGAAGCAGAGGACCTGCTCGTAATAGCTATCGTTCCACTCGAGCGCGACCTCGATGCCGATCTCGTCGCGCTGGCCGGTCACCGAAATGGGCTCCGGTATGAGCGGCGTCTTGGCGCGATCGAGATAGCGGACGAAGGCGCCGATCCCGCCCTCGTAATAAAGCTCGACCGACTTCTCCTCCTCGTGCCGCGCGTCGGTGAGGATCAGACGGACGCCCGAATTGAGGAAAGCGAGCTCGCGGAAGCGGTGCTCGAGCGTGTCGAAATCGAATTCGGTGACCTTGAACGTGTCGGTCGAAGGCAGGAAGTTGACCTTCGTCCCCTTCTTGCCGGGGGGCGCGTCGCCGACGATCGCGAGCGGCGCCTCGGCTTCGCCGTGGCGAAAGCGCATGAAATGTTCCTTGCCGTCGCGCCAGATGGTCAGGTCCAGCACTTCGGAGAGGGCATTGACGACCGAGACGCCGACGCCGTGGAGGCCGCCGGAGACCTTGTAGGCATTGTCGTCCGACATGTTGTCGAACTTGCCGCCGGCATGGAGCTGGGTCATGATGACCTCAGCCGCCGATACGCCCTCCTCGGGGTGGATGCCGGTCGGGATGCCGCGGCCATTATCCTCGACCGAAACCGAGCCGTCGGGATTCAGGACGATCCGGATCAGATCGCAATGGCCGGCCAAAGCTTCGTCGATCGCATTGTCGGAAACCTCGAACACCATGTGATGGAGACCCGAGCCGTCATCGGTGTCGCCGATATACATTCCGGGCCGCTTGCGGACCGCGTCGAGGCCTTTCAGCACCTTGATGGAATCGGCGCCGTAGCTGTTGTCGCTGGGGGAGGATGCCATGGCGATGATATAGGCAGCAGAGGGTCGAAACCCAAGGAAATTCGCCGGAATCAGCGCCCCCGAATCGCGCCGTCGCGGACCTCGAACCAGGCGGCGCCGGCACCGACGGGATGGAAGGGCGCGTGCTCGGTTCCGGTCATCCAGACCTGCCCGCCCTCGGCCTCGAGCCGCCCGAAAAGCGCGGCGCGGCGGGTGGGGTCCAGGTGCGCCGCGACCTCGTCGAGGAGCAGGATCGGACGCCGCCCGGCGCGCTCGCCGACCAGCGCCGCATGGGCGAGGATGAGGCCGATCAGCAGCGCTTTCTGCTCGCCCGTCGAGCAGAGTGCCGCCGGCTGGTCCTTGCCGAGATGGGTGACGGCCAGGTCCATCCGGTGCGGTCCCTGCAGGGTTCGCCCGGCGGCGGCGTCCTGGGCCCGCGCGCGGCCAAGCTCGCGCTGTAAAGCGAGCGGATCGCCATGGTCGGGCTGCCACCCTTCGAGCATCAGCCCGGCGCGGGCGAAGGGACCTTCCGGCTGGCCGGCGAGCCGCTCGTGGAGCGCCTGTGCGGTCCGGGCACGATTGTCGGCGAGGCGGCAGCCATGCTCCGCCATCCGCGCTTCGAGCGCATTGAGCCATTCCGGGTCCGCCGGCGCCTCCTCGGCGAGCAGCTTGTTGCGCTGGCGCATCGCGGCTTCGTACCGGGCGGCCTCGCGGGCATGGCTCGGAATCAGCGCTAGCACCAGGCGGTCGAGGAAGCGCCGCCGGGCGGAGGCGGTGTCCGCGAAGAGCCGGTCCATCGCCGGCGTCAGCCAGATCACTGAAAGCCGTTCCGAAAGGGCGTTGGCCGGGGCCGCGACGCCGTTGACCCGAACCTGCCGCCGCTCCGGCGCGGCCGCCATGGTCCCGGTGCCGATCTCGAGCCCGCCGAGCCGGGCCGCAACGGCGAAGCCCCCGGCGCCGCCGCGCCTCGGCATCTCCGACAAGGCGGCACCCCTGAGGCCGCGGCCGGGGGCGAGCAGCGACACCGCTTCCAGCAGGTTGGTCTTGCCGGCGCCGTTCTCGCCGGTGAGGATGACCAGGCCCGGCCCGGGCACCACCAGCGCGTCGGCGTAGGAGCGGAAATCGGTCAGGCTGAGGCGCGCAACGTACACGCCCGCCGCTGTAGCGGCTGCGCTCTCGCCTTCAACCGGGCCAGACGGGGCTTCCCCTGCCCCCGCGCCAGGGTCTAGGCGCGCAGCCGATGGACGAGCCGCCGCCCTCCGAGCCGCCGCTGACGGTGGCGGGCAACCGCCTCACTTTGCTGGTCGAGGGCCGTGAACGGTTGGAGGCGCTGATCAACCTGATCGAGGCCGCCGAGCGCTCCCTTCGCCTGCTTTACTACATCTGGGAAGATGACGAGTCCGGCCGCCGCGTGCGCGATGGGTTGGTGCGGGCGCTGGAGCGCGGAGTCGAAGTGTCGCTGCTCGTCGACGGCTTCGGCGCCGCCAACGCCACCACCGCCTTCTTCGCGCCGCTGGTCGAGGCCGACAGCCGTTTCTGCCGTTTCACCCCGCGCTACGGGCGGCGCTATCTGCTCCGCAACCATCAGAAGCTGGCGCTTGCCGACGGGCGGCGCGTCATCATCGGCGGCTTCAACATTGGCGACGCCTATTTCGGCACGATCGAGGAGAACGCCTGGCGCGATCTCGGCCTTCTGGTCGAAGGCGACGGCGTCGGCTGCCTCGAGCCCTATTTCGACGACCTCTTCCAGTGGGCGTCAAGGAGCGACGCCCGGATTCGCGAATTGCGGCGCATCCTGGGCCGTCACAGCACGCGCGGCGACAAGCTCCACTGGCTGCTGGGCGGGCCGACGCGGCGGCTCAGCCCGTGGGCGCGGTCGGTGCGGCGCGACATGCGCTCGGCGCGGCGGCTGGACCTGATCGCCGCCTATTTCGCGCCCGGCCCGGCGCTGCTCCGGCGCGCGGCGGACATCGCCCGCCGCGGAAGCTTCCGCCTCATCACCGCCGCCAAGTCGGACAACAAAGCGACCATCGGCGCCGCCCGCCACAGCTACTCGCTGCTGCTGCGCCGCGGCGTCAGGGTGTTCGAATATCAGCCGACGCGGCTGCACACGAAATTGTTCGTGCTCGACGACGTCGTCCATATCGGATCGGCCAATTTCGACATGCGCAGCCTCTATCTCAACCTGGAGATGATGCTTCGCGTCAACGACAAGGCCTTCGCCGACCGAATGCGCCGCTATGTCGACGGCGAGGTGGCGGACAGCGTCGAGATCACGCTCGATGAGCATCGCAAGCGCCGTACCTGGCTCAATCGCCTGCGCTGGGCCTTCGCATATTTCGTGCTGGCGATCGCCGATTATCGGATCGCCCACCGGCTCAACTTCAGGAACGAGCCGCTGGCGGACTAGAAGGCAACGGCCTTGAGCTTTTCCGTCACTGCCGGCGAAGCGAAGCAGTGCAGAAACGGGCCGGGCGAGGGCTGGATTGCCGCGTCGCTTCGCTCGTCCACTGACGGCGCGGCCAAGCCTCAGCTGTAGAAGATGTGGAGGCCGATCTTGGTGCTCCGCGCCAGCCGGCGGCCCCAGCTGGGGCTGACATATTCGGCATGGTACCAGAGTACGTCGCCCGGCAGCAGCCGGCTAGCGCCCGCCTCGGCAATGCGGGCCACCGCGACGGCGCGGCGCCATGAGTCGGAGGCGCGGTCGGCGGGCGGGATGCGCCCCGTCCCGTTGACGAAGGAGAATTGCCAGGGCTGCTCGACGACGCCGCAGATCGAGGCGGGATAGCGGCCCGAACGGGTCCGGTTCAGAACCACTTCGGCGACTGCCAGCTGGCCTTCGATGGGCTCGCCGCGCGCTTCGAAATAGACGGCGCTGGCGAGGCAATCCTGCTCCTGGTCGGCGGTGTCGGCCTGGGCGTAAGCGTCGACCAGCTCGGGAAGCGTGCGCGGACGCGGCATGGCGAGATCGGCGAGCGCCACCATATGATCCGCCATCGCCCCGACCGCCTCGGTCCGTCCGCTCGCGATGGCCGCTTCGTCGCCGTTGAGGCCGAGGTCGCTATCCTCGGTCGGGGCGTTGGCATGGTCGAAGAAGTGAGCGGTGCGCACCGGCGCCGCCTGGCCCTCGTCCGCCTGAAGCGGGCCGCTCCACACGGCCGAAGCAGCCACGATCAAGGCAGCCGCGGCAAAGCCCGCGGCGCGAACCACTCGGATCATCTCATTCCAGTTTCTATGCGGTGGCTGGCCCGGCGGATGCAGGACTGCATCCCGGCGTTTGCCTCCCCGTCTTGCTTCGCCGCACCGGTTGATCAGGGTTTCGGATCGTTTCGACCGATCCGCTTGCCACCCCCTTGGGCTGACCCCTGATCAACGCTCGGCGGCTCCCGCTCGCTATCAGTGATGGGGCAGATGATGGATAGCGTTCCGATATTCAACTCGTCGCCGCTGGTTCCACGATGGGTCGACCCCCGCCCGCGATAAGCTGCGGAACCTTTTCCATTCGTCTCTCAAATCAATCGGTTGGCGGACTTGCCGGCGGCAGCTGGTGGGGAATGCCCGACACCAGCCGGATTCGCGCGCTCGGCACCCAGCCGGCCGCGCACGGCCCCTGATAGGCGCGCCGGGCCGGCACCGGTGCCGCCACGCCGCACCGTTCCGACGCCGTTCCGCCCTCGTCATAGACGATTCCGAACCAGCGCTGGTCGTGGGTGCGCGAGCAGATGAAGAATTCGGCCGCCGGGCCGAGTCGGTCGATCTCGGCCGCCTGCTCGAACGGCGCCGCCCGCACCGGCACCGGCTGGCCCCCCGCCCGGGCGCGCGCCGCGCCGCGGGCGCCGCAGGCGGCAAAGCTCGGGCCGAGCTCGCCGATCCGGACCGCGCTTACCGCTTCGTTCAGAAGGGGCTGCTCCGCGTCCGCGCGCACATAGGGCGGCGTGGTCGAGCCGCCCGCATTCGGGTCCGCGGCGCGCTCGCCGCAGCCCGCCGCCGCCAGCACCGCGATGAGAATAGCCGCAGGTTGAGCCTTCATCGCCGCCGGTCTACCGCTGGCGCCGCGCAAAGGCGATAGGAGGCGCTCGCAGCCCATGGCCCACTGGCTGATGAAGTCCGAACCGCACGTCTACAGTTGGGACGACCTCGAGCGCGACGGTGCCACCGACTGGGACGGCGTCCGCAACAACGCCGCCCGCCTCCACCTTCGAGCGATGAAGCCGGCCGACGAGGCCTTCTTCTACCATAGCGGCGAGGAGCGCTCGATCGTCGGCATCATGCGGATCGCGGGTCCGCAGGCCGCCGACGGCCCGGACGGCAGCTGGGTCAAGGTCCCGGTCGAGCCGGTCCGCCGCCTCCCCCGCCCGGTGACGCTGGCCGAGATCAAGGCCGAGCCGAAGCTCGCCGCGATGGAGCTGGTCCGCCAGTCCCGCCTATCGGTAAGCCCGGTCCGCCCGGAGGAATGGGCGGCAATCGTGAAATTGGCCAACGGCTGAGCGGCTCCCGAGAGCCGCCGCCCAGAGTCTGGGAGGCGGGGCCCGTCTACTGCCCGACCCACTCGTTGACGACGAAGCGGTGCCAGCGCGCTGTATAGCCGCGCGCTTCCATCTCCGCGCGCCGGCGCGCCGATTCAGCCGTGTCATATTCGACCCGGCCATCGGACCAGGTGGTCTGCCATTCGGAATAGGTCTGGATGTTGCATTCCTCGTTGGTCCGGCTGGGATGGTCGACCCAGCAGACCTCATAGCGGCGCTCGCGCCGGCCGGTCTGGTAGGCGCTTCCGCCGCCGCCGCCGCTCCCCGGGTCGCTGTGCGTGCCGCCGCAAGTTCGGCCGTTGCCGCCGGGGTCGGACGGGTCGCGGTCGGAGCAGCCGCTTCGCGACCCCCCGGTCCCGCGCCCGTTGCCGACCGGGTCGGCGGGATCGCTGTCGGTATACCCGCTCCTGCCCGGGCTGCCGCCTCGGCCGTTGCCGACCGGATCGGACGGATCGCCGTCCGTAACGCCGGTGCGCGTCCCGCCCCGGCCGCGCCCGACCGGATCGGAGGGATCGCTGTCGGTGACCTGGCCGGCCTTCGCCTCGCCATGGACGGCGAGGAAGGCACCTCCGGCCACGGCCGAGCTGCCGACGCATGCGAGGAAGGAACGGCGGCTGACGCTGCGCCTGGGCTTCATGGCGGACCCCCTTTTGCGGTGATGAACAGCTCGACGCCAAGCAACGCTGGTCGAGTGCTCGCAAAGGTCGTGCCGAGGCGAGTCGCTCACCGGCACGGTACGGTATTTTCACGGGGCCGGCAAAGCGCGCCCCCGCGGCCGCGGCGAAGCCCAGGCGATTGAACCCCGCGCCGGCGCGCGTCAGGCGGGGAGCGACGGCGGCGAACGGCATCTTGGCGGCAATGCGGCGAACCGCGCGCGGATCGGCCAGTCCGAGCAACGATTGCGCCACTCCCCTCGTTCACTGACCGGCCCCTCGAGCGGGCCCACACCTCACAATCGAGTAGGAGTAATCATGAACAGCAACATCGTATCGGCCGTGTTCGACAGCCATTCCGAGGCGGAAACCGCCGTCCGCGAGCTTCGCCAGGCCGGCGTCCGCGACAATGCCCTTTCCGTCATCGCCCGCCGCAGCGAGGAAGGCGGCGATTACGGCGACGCCGACACGCATGAGGTGAAGGAAAAAGGCGAAGGCCTGATCAAGGGCGCGCTCGCCGGCGGCGGCGTCGGCGCCCTGCTCGGCATCGCCGCGCTCGCCATTCCGGGCGTCGGCCCGTTCGCCGCGGCCGGAGCCATCGCCGCCTCGGCCGTTCCGGAAGCGGCCGCCATCGGCGCCGGCGCCGGCGCGCTCGCCGGCGGCCTCACCGGCCTTCTGACCAAGCATGGCGTCAGCGACGAAGATGCCGGTTACTATGAAGGCCGCATCAACGAAGGCGGCGTGTTCGTCTCGGTCGACACGGACGATGCCGGCATCAGCGCTGAAACCGCCCGCGACATCCTCTACCGCTATGGCGGCCACAGCGCGTCGCGCTCGAAGGCTGACGCCGCGCTCTAGCGTTTCCAGGGGGTCCACCCCCTCCCCGAAGTCCGGAAAGCCCGCGGCCTCAACAGGCGGCGGGCTTTTCATTTGTGGGCATGGACGTGCGCTTCTGCTGTGTTATATGTCTAACTCAGCAGGGGAGAAACAGGCATGGCCGATCAAGGGCGCGAGCGGGCGCGTCGTCAGGTCGAAAACGCGCGCCGGCGGCTGGACGAGGCGGACCAGCGCTTCCGCAGGCAGACGGACGAGGCGAGGAGCCGGTTCGGCGCCCATGCAGCGCGGGCTCGCGCCCAGCTCGACAAGGCCGAGCAAGCGGTCGCCGCCAGAATGGGAGAGATCCGGCCCGAGTTCATCGCCGACGCGGCGACGGCGCGTGCCGAGCTGGAGCAGGCCGAGCGCGACTTTGACGCCGAGACGGAGGCCGCGCAAAGGGCGTTCAGCGCCGACCTGGTCCGCGCGCGCGCCGACCTCGACATCGCCGAGCGCGCCATCGACGATGGCGCCCAAGGCCCGACTTTTCGAATGCACCGATAAGGCCGCGGCGAAGCGGCGCGAAAGCCGCCGGCGGGAGGACGATGTGGAGGAGGATGGCGGGGATCCGGAGGCGGAAGAGGGGGAGGAAGCGGCAGAGGAAGAGGGCAACGAGACGGCTGCGGCCGGGGAGCCGTGAACGCCGCCCCTGGCACGCCTGAACTTCCTTGCCTTTTCCGCCGACCGGGCGCCGTCCTTGCCGCGCCCTGACCCTTTGTGTAGAAAGGAGCCAAGTCAAAGGGCCGGCCCCGGCCGCCCGAAACGAAAACAAAAGAGAAGCCCGGTCATGCCGCAGCAAGCCTTCACGGCTCCGCCAGCGCCGGTCGAGGAACCGACCGAAGCGGCGCTCCCGAACTTCCCTTCCCGCCGGCCGCATGCCCGCCACACTTATGGCGCGATCGACCTCGGCACCAACAATTGCCGGCTGCTCGTCGCCCGCCCGACCGAGAACGGCTTCACCGTCGTCGACGCTTTCTCCCGCATCGTCCGGCTCGGCGAGGGGATGGCGACGAGCGGCAAGATCAGCGAGGCCGCGCAGGACCGCGCCGTCGCCGCGCTCGGCGTCTGCGCCGAGAAGCTCAAGCGGCGCCGGGTCAGCCTCGCCCGCTCGGTCGCCACCGAAGCATGCCGCCGTGCCGTCAACGGCCGCCAGTTCGTCGAGCGCGTGCGGCGCGAGACCGGCATTTGCCTCGAGATCATCTCGCCCGAGGAGGAGGCGCGGCTCGCCATGCTCGGCTGCCACCGGCTGCTCGAGCCGGGCGACGGCCCGGCCCTGATCTTCGACATAGGCGGCGGCTCGACCGAGCTGGTGCTGATCGACACGGACGGCGGCGAACCGCGCATCAAATGCTGGTGGAGCGCGCCCTGGGGAGTCTATTCGCTGACCGAGAGCGAGGGCCGCGACTTCGCCACGCCGGAGGAGCGCCTCGCCGCCTACGGCCGCATGCGCGAGCGGGTCCGCCACGCCTTCCGACGCTTCACCGAGCTCCTGCCGGAGAACAAGGAGGACATAAGGCTGATGGGGACGAGCGGCACGGTGACGACGCTCGCCAGCGTCCATCTCGCGCTCCCGAGCTACGACCGGCGTGCCGTCGACGGGCTGCAGATGCCGGCCGCGGCGATGCGCGACATCAGCGCCAGCCTGTCGCGCATGAGCCATGAGGAGCGCTCGCAATTCCCCTGCATCGGCCATGAGCGGGCCGACCTGGTCGTCGCCGGCTGCGCCATCCTCGAGGCGATCATGGACATCTGGCCGGCCGAGACGCTCGGCGTCGCCGACCGCGGCATTCGCGAAGGCATATTGCGCTCGCTCATGGCCCGGGACGGCCACCCGATTTGAGCGGCGGCGGCGGGGGGCCGAAGCAGCGTGTCCGCACGGCCAGAGGGCGCCGGCTCAGCTCGACGCGCTGGCTCGAGCGGCAGCTGAACGACCCTTATGTGAAGCGCGCCCGAGCGGACGGCTATCGCTCCCGCGCCGCCTATAAGCTGATCGAGCTCGACGAAAGGTTCGGGTTCCTCAAGGGCGCCCGCCGAGTCGTCGACCTCGGCATCGCGCCCGGCGGATGGACTCAGGTGGTGCGCCGGCAGGCGCCGCAGGCGGCGGTGGTCGGCATCGACCTGCTGCCGACCGAGCCGATCGACGGCGCGACCATCGTCGAAATGGACTTCATGGACGAGGCCGCGCCCGAGCGGCTCAAGGAAGCGCTGGGCGGCCCGGCCGACCTCGTCCTGTCCGACATGGCCGCCAATACGGTCGGCCACCAGCAGACCGACCATCTGCGCACGATGGGGCTCGTCGAAGCGGCGCTCGACTTCGCCGGCGAGGTGCTCCGCCCCGGCGGCGCGCTCGTCGCCAAGGTGCTGGCGGGGGGTGCCGATTCCTCGCTCGTCGCCGAGCTCAAGCGTCGCTTCGCGACGGTGAAGCACGCCAAACCGCCGGCGAGCCGCAAGGGCTCTTCCGAATGGTACGTCGTCGCCCAGGGCTTCAAGGATGTCGGTTAGTCGCGGAGCAGCTCGTTGATGCTGGTCTTGGCGCGGGTACGCTCGTCGACCCGCTTGACGATGACGGCGCAAGCGAGGCTTGGGCCGCCGTCCTTGGCCGGCAGCGCGCCGGGGACCACGACCGAATAAGCGGGCACGCGGCCGTAGAATATCTCCCCCGACGCCCGATCGACGATCCTGGTCGAGGCGCCGACGAAGACGCCCATCGAAAGCACCGCGCCCCGCTCGACGATCACCCCTTCAGCGACTTCGGAGCGCGCGCCGATGAAGCAATCGTCCTCGATCACCACCGGCCCCGCCTGCAGGGGCTCGAGCACGCCGCCGATGCCGGTGCCGCCGGAGATGTGGACGTTGCGACCGATTTGCGCGCAGCTGCCGACCGTCGCCCAGGTGTCGACCATCGTCCCCTCGCCGACATAGGCGCCGATATTCACGAAGCTCGGCATGAGCACGGCCCCCTTGCCGATATAGGCACCGCGGCGGACGATCGCGCCCGGGACGGCGCGAAAGCCGGCGGCGCCGAAGCTGTCCTCGCTCCAGCCGGCGAACTTGGAAGGCACTTTGTCCCACCAGGCGCCGCCGCCGGGGCCGCCGGGGATCGCCTCCATCGGGTTGAGGCGGAAGGAGAGCAGCACCGCCTTCTTCAGCCACTGGTTGACCCGCCAGCCGTCCGGCTTCTTCTCCGCAACTCGCGCTTCGCCGGCGTCGAGCAGCGCGATGGCGCGATCGACGGCGTCGCGGACCTCGCCGCCGGTGCCGGAGCCGATCTCGTCGCGGCGTTCCCAGGCCTCGTCGATGGTGGCGCTGAGGGCCTCGCTCATACCCGCTCTTCCTCCAATATCGCGGCCAGCCACTGGCCGAGATCGGGCGCCTCATAGTCGATGAACGAGCCGTCGGCGCCATCGCCGCCGCGTTCGGAGCCGTTGTTGATCCAGACCGTCGTCATACCCAGCGCCTTGGCGGGGGTGAGGTTGCGGGCCATGTCCTCGACGAAGAGGGCGCGAGCGGGGTCGATGCCGTGGCGCTCGCACATCGCCGAATAAGCCGCCGGGTCGGGCTTTGGCACATAGTTCATCGCGTGGATGTCGTGCATGCCGTCGAACGCGTTGGCTAGACCGAGCCGGTCGAGCACGCGGCGCGCATAGGACTCGTCGGCATTGGTGAAGACGAACTTGCGCCCCGGCAGCCGGTCCAGCGCCGCCACCAGCGTCGGGTCGGCCGCGATCCGGGCGAGATCGATGTCGTGGACGAAATCGAGGAATTCGTGCGGATCGACGCCATGCTCGCGCATCAGCCCGGCGAGCGTGGTCCCGTGGGCATGGAAATGCCGCTTCTGGACCCGCCGCGCCTCGCCGGGCTCGCAGGCGAGCAGCCGCTGGATGAACTCGCCCATGCGGATGTCGATCAGGGAGAACAGGTTCGACGAGGCCGGATAGAGGCTGTTGTCGAGGTCGAAGATCCAGCTTTCGACATGCGCCAGCGCGGGAATCATGGCTGAGCCCTAACCCGCTTTCGCGCCGCGTCCTACCGCCATTCTTGCGGTGGAATGGGAAGGCGGCGGCGCATGCCGACGCTTGCGGCGCCGCGGCCGCTGGCGCAATGCTCGCACCGTGAGCCCGTTCGTCCTTTTCGCCGCCTTCGCCGCGTGCGCCGGCCCGCAGGACGCGCCGGCGCCCGCCGGGTGCATCGAATCGCGCGACGACTGGCGCCGCCGGGCGACCGACGACGACCGGCGCCGGCTTCGCGAGTGGCGCACCGCCTGGCTGGCGGCGCTGGCGCAGGCGCGCGCCGCGGGCCACGAGGCCGAAATCGCCAGCGAAGGCGCGTTGCTGGATCCCGACGCGGCGCTTCCGGGCGTGGTGCCGCCGCCCGGCGACTATGCCTGCCGAACCGTCAAGGTCGGGAGTCCCGAGGACCTCCTCCCTTATGTCGCTTATCCCGCCTTCCGCTGCCGCATCGCCCGCGAGGGCGGCGGGCTGACGCTTGTGAAGCTGAACGGCTCGCAGCGGCCGATCGGACGCCTCTTCCCGGAGAGCGATCGCCGGCTGGTATTCCTGGGCACGATGCAGCTGGGCGACGAACGGCGCGCCTATCAGTACGGCATCGACCGCGAGAGGGACCTGGTCGGCGCGTTCGAGCGCATCGGCGACGGGCGCTGGCGGCTCGCTTTCCCTTCCCCGCATTTCGAGTCGCTGCTCGACGTGATCGACCTGACCCCGCTCGCCCCTCAAGGAACGTTTCGATGAAGCGTAGATTGGTTGCCTTGCTGCTCATGGCCACGACGATGTCCCCCGCCGCCGCTCAGGAACTGAACCAGTCGATCCGTCAAGACATGCCGGAGCTGATCGAGCTCTACCGCGACCTCCACCGCAATCCCGAGCTCAGCATGCAGGAGACCCGCTCCGCGCGGCTGATGGCGCAGCATGCGCGGCGGGCCGGCTTCGAAGTGACCGAAGGAGTGGGCGGCACCGGCGTGGTGGCGGTGCTTCGCAACGGCCTCGGGCCGACCTTGATGCTGCGCGCCGACATGGACGGCCTTCCGGTCGAGGAACAGACCGGGCTACCCTTCGCCAGCCGGGCCCGCGGGACGACCCGTGAAGGCCTGGAGACCGGCATCATGCACGCCTGCGGCCACGACACGCACATGGCCGCCTGGGTCGGTGTCGCGCGCCGACTCGCCGCGACGCGCGAGGCGTGGTCCGGCACGCTGGTGATGGTCGCCCAGCCCGGCGAGGAAACCAGCCAGGGAGCGAAGGCGATGCTCGAGGACGGGCTCTTCACCCGCTTTCCGACGCCGACCCACGCCATCGCCTTCCACGATTCGGCGACCCTGCCGGCCGGCACGATCGGCTTTTCCGAAGGACCCGCCCTCGCCAATGTCGACAGCGTCGACATCGCGGTGCGCGGCGTCGGCGGCCACGGCGCGGCGCCCCACACGACTCGCGATCCTATCGTGATCGCCAGCCGGATCGTGACGACGCTTCAGACGCTGGTCAGCCGCGAGATGGACCCGCTCGACAGCGCCGTCGTCACCGTCGGCAGCTTCCAGGCGGGGACCAAGCACAATATCATCTCCGACGAAGCGCGCCTCCTGATCACGGTGCGCAGCTACACGCCCGAGGTGCGCCGGCTGATGCTCGACGGCATTGTCCGGATCGCCCGTGGCGAAGCGATCGCCGCCGGCGTCCCGGAGGACCGGATGCCGATTGTCGACGTCCGCGAGAATGAGGCGACCCCGGCGACCCTCAACACCGAAGCGCTGACCCGCAGCACCGTCGCGCGCTTCCGCGAGCATTTCGGCGCCGAGCGCGTGCAGCAGATGCGCCCGGTTATGGCCGGCGAGGATTTCGGCCGCTACCATCTCGCCGATCCGAGCATCGAGAGCCTGATCTTCTGGGTCGGCGGGGTGCCGCGGGACCGCTGGCAGGCCGCCAACGGCAATGCCGCGCAGCTGCCCTCGCTCCACAGCCCGTTCTGGGCGCCGGAACCGGACGCGGTAATCTCGACGGCGGTCGAGGCGATGGTGGTCGCCTCGCTCGGGGTTCTCGCCCGCCGCTAGGGCTTGATCGTCCCGTCACCCGCAACGACGCCCCGCGGCGGCGGCAGCGTCGGGGATTTGTCGCCGCGGACTCGGAACAAGGCGCGATCCTCGGCGGTGAAGCCGCGCTTCCAGACGATCGCGCCGAAGGTGAGCAGGATCAGCGGGACGCCGAGGCCGAGCTCGGCCCATTCGAGCGTCAGCGGAAGCGCGGTGAAGGCGTAGCCGACCACCGTCGCCGCCGCCGCCGCCCAGACCAGCGACCAGCGCCAGCCGGAGACGGGCGCTCCGAGCAGCCGCCTCAGCAGCCGCGCCTTCATCACCGAGGCCACCGCCAGCCCCAGGGTCAGCGCCAGCGCCGCCCCGGCGGCCTGGAAGGCCTGCCGCCGGGCCTCGTCGGCGGGCCACTGCACCGCGTCGAGCGCGACCATGATCGCCACCGTCAGCAGGCCTTGGACGGCGAGCATCAGCACCGAAATCAGGAGGTTTCGATGCCGCGCAACATAGACGAGCGCCGCCTCGGACACGGCCGCGGTGGCGGCGACGACCTCGGCGGCGAGCAGGAAGGCGAGCGCGCCGGTTCCCCCGACGAACTCGCGGCCGGGGCCGAATATGTCCATCACCGCCTCGCCCGGAATGCCCAGCGACAGCGCGACGCCGCCCTGAGCGGCGATGATCCAGAAGCCGACCTGGCGGACCTGACGCGCGACCGCGCCCTTGTCGCCGACGGAAAGCTTCTGCGTGATCACCGGCGCGAGCACCGGATCGAAGCTCGTTTTCATCTTCTGCGGAAGCGAGGCGACCTGCTGAGCGACATAATAGATGCCGACGAAGCGCGGATCGACGAACAGGCCGAGGATCGCGATGTCGAGCCGGCGGGACACCCATTCGATCGCATCGGCGCCCGCGAGGGCCGAATTCTGACGCGCCACGCCGAGCAGTTCGGCCGGCTTCGGCTTCCAGCCGCTCGGCAGGCCGTAGCTTCGGTAGAGCCGCCAAAGCGCGGCCACGAGGCCGGCGGCGACCGAGATCACGTACGCGATGATCAATCCATCGCGCGACGACAGGAACATCATCGCGAAGGCGGCAATGCTGATCGTCCAGGGCTCGACGATGGCGCGAACATGGACGGTGGAGGCGACGTCGTGCCGGTAAGCGAGCGCGGCCAGCGCCACGTCGGCGCCGGCAATGCCGAAGATGACGAGCGGAAGCAGCCAGTCCGCGCCGTAGACGTCGCCGTTGGGGAACATCGCCTGCGGGAAGACCATCAGGATCGCGCTCGCCGCCGCCGAGGCGATGAAGGCGGCGAGCAACGCGTCGGCGACGATGCAGACGTGCGGCTGGTCGGTCGTGGACAGGCGCTGGGCGAGGCCGCGCTTCAGCCCGAGCGTCGCCAGCTGCGCGCCGAACTCCATCACGATCACCGCATAAGCGAAGCGGCCGAGCACCTCCGGCCCGTAATAATGGCCGGCGATGAACAGGAAGGGGAGGCGCGCCGCGAGGCGGATGAGGAAGCCGAGGAAATTGGTCCGCCCGCCTCGCGCCAGCGCGGCGAGGTCGTCGCCTGGAGGCGCGGGGGCTTGGCTCAATGGGCAGCGCCCCAATTGGCGCCCGTGCCTATATCGATTCCGAGCGGCACGCTGAGGCTTATCGCCGGCTCGGCCGCGCCGGCCATGACCCGCCGGATGACGGCCGCGGCGGGCTCGACCTGGTCTTCCGGCACTTCGAAGACCAGCTCGTCATGGACCTGGAGCAGCATCCGCACGCGGCCGAGCCCTTCCGCTTCCAGCGCCGGGTAGATGCGGGCCATGGCCCGCTTGATGATGTCGGCGCTGGTGCCCTGGATCGGCGCGTTGATGGCGGCGCGCTCGGCGCCCTGGCGCTCGCCCTGATTGTGCGACTTGATTCGCGGGAAATGCGTCTTGCGCCCGAACAGGGTGGTGGTGAAGCCGGTCTCGCGCGCTTTGGTCAGCGTGTCGCTGATATAGTTGCGGATGCCCGGGAAGCGCTCGAAATAGCGGTCGATGATCGCCTGAGCCTCATCGGCGGTGACGCCCAGGCGGCCGGCCAGGCCCCAGCGCGAAATGCCGTAGAGGATCGCGAAATTGATCGTCTTGGCCGAGGCGCGGGTGTCGCGGTTGACCTCGCCGAACAGCTCCTGGGCGGTCAAATTGTGGATGTCCGCGCCTTCGGCGAAGGCCTGCTTCAGCTGCGGCACGTCGGCGATGTGGGCGGCGAGCCTGAGCTCGATCTGGCTGTAGTCGGCCGACATCAGGACGAACCCGGGCTCGGCGATGAAGGCATCGCGGATGCGCCGGCCGATCTCGGTGCGGATCGGGATGTTCATCAGATTGGGATCGGTTGAGGCGAGCCGGCCCGTCTGCGCGCCGGACAGGCTGAAGCTGGTATGGACCCGCCCGGTCTCCTTGTTGATCTGCTCCTGAAGCGCATCGGTGTAGGTGGACTTGAGCTTGGTGAGCTGGCGCCATTCGAGCACCAGGCTGGCGATCGGCACGCCTTCCCGCGACAGCCGCTCGAGCTCGGTGACGTCGGTCGACCAGGTGCCCGACTTGCCCTTGCGGCCGCCCTTCAAGCCCATCTGGCCGAACAGCACCTCGCCGAGCTGCTGCGTGGAACCGATCGTGAAGCGGCAGCCGGCCTCACCGCAGATCCGCTCCTCCAGATCGGCGATCTGGACGTTGAACTCGGCCGACAGCGCCTTGAGCTCGTTGACGTCGACCTTGACGCCGTCGCTCTCCATCCGACCGATGACGGCGACGAGCGGGCGGTCGACCAGCTCGTAGACGCGCGTCACCCGCTCGAACGGCAGCCGGTTCCTGAAGCGGGTCCACAGCCGTAGCGTCACATCCGCGTCCTCGGCGGCATATTCGGTGGCGCGTTCGATCGGCACCTTGTCGAAGCTGATCTGCTTCTGACCCGTGCCGCACAGCTCCTTGTAGGTCAGGCAGTCATGGTCGAGATGCTTCTTGGCGAGATCGTCCATGGCGTGGCTGTTGAGGCCGCCGGCGTCGAGGTTGAAGCTCATCACCAGCGAATCGTCATAGGGCGCGACGCGGATGCCGCGCCGGCTGAAGACGACCCAGTCGAACTTGAGGTTGTGCCCGACCTTGAGCACCGCCGGATCCTCGAGCATCGGCTTCAGCTTCGCCAGCACCAGCCCGACCGGAAGCTGCTCCGGCCGCTCCGAGATCAGATCGTGGCCGCCATGTTCGAGCGGGATGTAGCAGGCCTTGCCGCATTCGGTGGCGAGGCTGATGCCGACCAGCTTCGCGGTGACGCAGTCGCGGCCGTCGGTCTCGGTGTCGACGGCGACCAGCCCGTTGCCTGTGGCCTCGGCGATCCAGCGGTCCAGCGCCGCCTGGTCTGTCACCGTCTCGTAGGCGGAGCGATCGATCTTCGGCTCCGGCCGCACCTCGCGCTGCGTCGGCACGTGCGAAGGGGCCGGCGCCGAGGCCATTTGCTGTGCGCCCAGCCGGGCGAGCAAGGTGCGGAAGCCCTGCTCCTCGAGGAAGGCCTGGAGCGGCTCCTTGGGAATGCCCTTGATCGCGAGCGCGTCGAGCGGCTCCGGCAGCGGCGCGTCGCAGACCAGCCGCACCAGCTCGCGCGACATCCGCGCCGCCTCGGCATGTTCGGTGAGGTTCTGCTTGAGCTTGGGCTTGGCGATCTCGTCGAGATGGGCGAGGACGCCCTCGACGCTGCCATATTGCTGGATCAGCTGCGAAGCGGTCTTTGGCCCTACGCCGGGAACGCCGGGGACATTGTCGACGCTGTCGCCCATCAGCGCCAGCACTTCGCCGAGCTGCTCGGGCGGAACGCCGAACTTCTCGATCACATAGTCGCGGTCGATACGCCGGTCGTTCATCGTGTCGAGCATGTCGAGCCCGGGCTCGATCAGCTGCATCAGATCCTTGTCGGAGGAGACGATGGTGACGTTCCACTCCTTCTCCAGCGCCGCTTTCGCGTAGCAGGCGATGATGTCGTCCGCCTCGAGCCCGTCCTGCTCGATGCAAGGGATCGAGAAAGCGCGGGTGGCGTCGCGGATCAGCGGGAACTGGGGAACGAGCTCGGGCGGCGGCGGCGGACGGTTGGCCTTGTAACCGTCATACATCTGGTTCCTGAACGTGCTCTCGGAGGCGTCCAGAATGACGGCGAGGTGGGTCGGCCCGTCCTGCTTGTTGAGCCCATCCGCCAGCTTCCAGAGCATCGTCGTATAGCCGTAGACCGCGCCGACATTGAGGCCGTGGCGGTTGGTCAGCGGCGGCAGCCTGTGAAAGGCGCGGAAAATGTAGCTGGAGCCATCGACGAGGTAGAGATGCGGGGAGGGCATCGGCCGCGTCTAGACCAAGGCTTGGCCGGTGCAAACCGCCTCCGCCGCGGGCGCCGCGGCGGCCCCAAGACGGCGACATGCGATTTTTTGCTGGCGCTGCGGGACGAATCGTGGATTGAGGTGTTGTCAAGCGGCGCTGTAGCCCCCATGTTTCGGGGGTCGCCTGTTCTGCGCGACGTCCCACAACGCCCCATCAACAGCACATGACAGCCCATGCCAGTCCTGACCTGTCCCCCCGATTTCACCGATCACGCGCCGATCAAAACCAATCGCCAGCTCGCCGAAAAATACGGCGTCGGCGAGAAGACGATCACGCGCTGGCGCAAGGAAACCGGCTGCACGGCCTCGATCCGGCCGTTCGCGACCGCCGCCTTGCCCAAGCAGCACGTGCCGTCGCTCAGCCCCGGCCTTGCCAGCGAGGCGGCGCAGTTCCTGCGCAAGACCCATCGCCCGGTCTATCACCGGATCATCGAGGGCAAGGAATTCCGCGGCCAATATGTCGTCGGCACCCAGGTGATGAGCGAGAAGGAGCTCGTCACTCTCGCCGAGGAAAAGGGCTTTCGGCAGTATAACTCGCTGTTCGACTGGGGCGGCTGAGTCGGAGCGCCGACGGGCGCGCGGGTCAGGTTGCGTTAAACCGGCCCGCCATAAGGCTTTTCCGATGAACCGCCGCTTTTTCCTCGCCGGCGCGCTGGCGCTCGGCGTCGCCGCCTGCACGCCCGCGGCGGTCGGCGCCGTGCCGGCGTTCGAACCGACGCGCTTTTCGGTCGAAGTGCGGGGCCGCGGACCCGACGTGATCCTGATCCCCGGCCTCACCTCCGGCCCCTCGGTCTGGGCGAGAACCGTCGCCGCGGTGCCCGGCTATCGCTATCACCTGATCCACGTCGCCGGCTTTGCCGGCGCGCCCGTGCGCGGCAACGCGCGCGGCGCCGTGGTGGCGCCGCTGGCGGACGAGATCGCCCGCTATATCGCCGATCGACGGCTCGACCGGCCGGCGATCGTCGGCCACTCGATGGGCGGTACGCTGGCGATGATCGTCGCCGCCCGCCATCCGGCGCTGGCCGGCAAGGTGATGGTCGTCGACATGCTGCCGCAGCCCGCCGGGCTGTTCGGCGGCACCGCCAGCGATTTCGGCCCGCTGGCCGAGCGGCTTCGCGACATGATGGATTCGCCCGGCGGCCGGCGCCTGTTCGGATCGCTCCTCACCGCCTTCAGCCCGCCGGACGCGAGCACCCGCCGCAGCGACCCCGATGTGGTCGGCCGCGCCACCCAGGAGCTGGCGGTCATGGACCTGGCCCCGCAGCTCGCGCGCATCCGGGTTCCGCTCACAATCGTCTACGCCTCGCCCAATGCCGAGGGTCGCCGCGCCGTCGACCGCACCTTTGCGGGCGCTTATGCCGGCGCGCGCGGGGCGCGGCTGGTGCGGATCGACGACAGCGGCCACATGGTCATGCTCGACCAGCCCGGCCGCTTCCAGGCGGCGCTGACCCAATTCCTCGCCCGCTAGGGCGCCAGCACCGTATCCTTCGCTTCCGGGAGCATGTCGGGATAATCGAGCGTGTAATGCAGGCCCCGGCTCTCTTTGCGTTCGAGCGCGGATCGGACGATTAGGTCGGCGACCACGACGAGGTTCCTTAGCTCGATCAGGTCGGGCGTCACGCGGAAGTGGCGGTAATAATCGTCAATCTCCTGGCGCAGCAGGGCAATTCGGGCGAGCGCGCGCTGAAGCCGCTTGGTGGTGCGGACGATCCCGACATAATCCCACATGAAGCGGCGTATTTCCTGCCAATTGTGGTGGACGACGACCTCCTCGTCGGAATCGGTCACGCGCGTCTCGTCCCACGGGCGCATCGGCGGCGGCGGCGTCAGGTCGGCGAGGTGCTCGTTGACGTGACGAGCCGCCGCGAGGCCGAAGACGAGGCATTCCAGCACCGAGTTGGAGGCCAGCCGGTTGGCGCCGTGAAGGCCCGACATGGTCACCTCGCCGGCCGCGTAAAGGCCTTCGAGGTCGCTGCGGCCGTCCAGGTCCACCATCACGCCGCCGCAGGTGTAATGGGCGGCCGGGACGACCGGGATCGGCTCGCGGGTGATGTCGATGCCGACGTCCGGCTCAGCCAGCCGCGCGGCGATATTGGGGAAGTGGGAGCGGACGAAGTCCGGATCGCGATGGCTGATGTCGAGATGGACGTAGTCCAGGCCGAGGCGCTTGAGCTCGTGGTCGATGGCGCGGGCGACGATATCGCGCGGCGCCAGCTCGCCGCGCGAATCGAAGCGCTTCATGAAGCGGCGCCCGCTGGTGGGGAGCTTCAGCCTCGCCCCCTCGCCGCGCATCGCCTCCGTGATGAGGAAATTCTTGACCCGTGGGTTGAACAGGCAGGTCGGGTGGAACTGCGCGAATTCCATGTTCGCGACGCGGCAGCCGGCGCGCCAGGCCATGGCGATGCCGTCGCCCGTGCTTCCGCGCGGATTGGTCGAATAGAGCCAGGCGCGGCTGGCGCCGCCGGTGGCGAGGATGGTGGCGCGGCCGGTGAACAGCGAGACCCGGCCGCTGCCCCTGTCCAGCGCATAAACGCCCCAGACGCGTTTCTCGTTGGATGCCCCCTCGGCGTGCCGGCCGCTGGCGAGGTCGATTGCGGCCATGTTCGGGACCAGAGTGATGTTGGGGTGCCCGGCCGCCGCCTTCTCCAGCGCCTGCTGGACGGCGCGGCCGGTCGCGTCGGCGACATGAACGACCCGCCGATGGCTGTGCCCGCCCTCGCGGGTCAAATGCCAGCGGTCCTTGTCGCCGGGCGTGAATGGGACGCCGAGCTCGGCCAGCCGCTCGATCGCCGCCGGCGCGTTCTCGACGACGAACTCGACGGTGCGGCGGTCGTTGAGGCCGGCGCCGGCGGAGATCGTGTCCTCGATATGGCTCTCGAACGTGTCGCCCGCCTCGAGCACGGCGGCGATTCCGCCTTGGGCATAGGCGGTCGATCCGGCGCTGATCTCCCCCTTCGCCAGCACCGCCACCTTGAGCTCCGGCGCGAGATTCAGCGCCGCGCTGAGCCCCGCCGCGCCGGAGCCGAGGACGATGACGTCATAGGCCTGCTCAGCCATTCGCGCCGGTGGCGCGGGTGAGGTTGAGGAAGACGTCCTCGAGGTCCGCCTCCCGGGTCGAGACGTCGACGATGCCGAGGCCCTCGCGCTGGAGCGCGGCCAGCACCTCGCCGGCATTCACCCGATCCTTCTGGTAAGTGATCGCCAAGGTCCGCTCGCCGGAAACCTCGATCTTGTCGAAGCAGGGCGCGTCGAGCGCATGCTGCTCGATGTCGCGGTCCACCGTCACTTCGACCACCTTCTCCTGCGCCATTCCGACCAGCACCCGAGTCGCTTCGTTGGCGATGACCCGGCCGTGATTGATGATCGCGATGCGGTCGCAAAGCTGCTCGGCTTCCTCGAGATAATGGGTGGTGAGGACGATGGTGACGCCCTGCGCGTGGAGGCTCCGGACATAGTCCCACAGCTGCTGGCGAAGCTCGACGTCGACGCCGGCGGTCGGCTCGTCGAGGACCAGGATCGGCGGGGAGTGGACCATCGCCTTGGCGACCAGCAGCCGCCGCTTCATGCCGCCCGACAAGGTGCGCGAATAAGCGTCGGCTTTATCCTCGAGCCGCACCGCGCGCAGCAGCTCCGCCGTCCGCCGCTCGGCCTTCGGGATGCCGTAGAGCCCCGCCTGGATCTCGAGCGCCTCTTTCGGCGTGAAGAAGGGATCGAACAATATCTCCTGCGGAACGACGCCGATCGAGCGCTTGGCGTTGCGCGGATGGCGGTCGATGTCGAAGCCCCAGATCGAGGCGGCGCCGCCGCTCTTCGTGACGAGGCCGGCGAGAATGTTGATCAGCGTCGACTTGCCCGCCCCGTTCGGGCCGAGCAGGCCGAAGATGCCGCCGCGGGGGACGTCGAGGGTGATGCCGTCGAGCGCGCGCTTGCCGCCGGCATAGGTCTTCCGGAGCTCGCTAATCGAGATTGCCGCCTCGGCCATGCGGGCTCGAATAGCGGCGTTAACCGGGGCCGGGAAGCAAAGCTTAACCGCGGCGGCGGATCCTCGCGGCCATGTTCGTGCAGCTCCACTTTCTCGGCCTGTCGCGCACCGCGCTGATCCTGTCGGCGCTCGGCGCGACGCTGCTGGCGATCGCCGCGGGCGGAGGACCGGGCGCGATCTAGGCGATTGTCGCTGCAAGCGGTCGGCGCTAGAGCCGCCGCGATGGCCGCAACCGACCCCTACACGCCTGAAATCGCTTATACCGACAGCCCGCGCGTCGCCTGCGACGGCACCACCGACATTTCGCCGGCGCTGGGCCATCCGCGCGTTTATCTGCAGATCGACGAGAAGGGCTATGTCGATTGCGGCTATTGCGACAAGCGCTTCATCTTGAAGGGCGGACCTGCGGACGAGGGTGTACGCGAGGGCTGAGCCGCCTATATCGGGGCATGACCATTGCACCCGACCCCCGCCGCTTCCTTTACCGCCCCGACGGGCTCGACCCCGAGGCGGCGCTTCGCCTCACGGCCGCTGCGCTCAAGGGCTGCGACGACGGCGAGCTCTACCTTCAATATATCGCGTCGGAGAGCTTCTCGTTCGACGACAGGCGGCTGAAGAGCGCCGACTTCAACACCCAGGCCGGATTCGGGCTGCGCGGCGTCTCGGGCGAAACCACCGCCTTCGCCCAGGCGAACGAGATCAGCGAGGCGGCGATCCGTCGCGCCGCCGAGACGATGGCCGTGCTCGATCCCGCGAAGGGCGCCAGGCCCGGGCCGCCGCGGCGGACCAACGCCAAGCTCTATACGGATGACGATCCGCTCGGCCTGATCCCGTTTGCCCGGAAGGTCGCGCTGTGCCAGCAGATCGACGCCGCCGCCCGTGCCCGCGACCCGCGCGTCGCGCAGGTGTCGGTCGCGCTGTCGGGAAGCTGGAGCGTGATCGACATCGTCCGCGCGGACGGCTTCGTCGCCCATGACGTGCGGCCGCTGGTGCGCCTCAACGTCCAGATAGTCGTCGAGCAGAACGGGCGGCGCGAAAGCGGCTATCACGGCCTTGGCGGGCGCTACCTCTACGACGAGCTGTTCAAGCCCGAGACGGCCGAGCGGGCGATCGACCTCGCGCTCGCCCAGGCGCTGGTGAACCTCGAATCGGTGGCGGCGCCGGCGGGCGAGATGACGGTGGTGCTCGGCCCGGGCTGGCCCGGCGTCCTGCTCCATGAGGCGATCGGCCACGGGCTCGAGGGCGACTTCAACCGCAAGGGCACGTCCGCTTTCTCCGGCCGGATCGGCGAACGGGTGGCGGCGGCGGGCGTCACCGTCGTCGACGACGGCGCGATCGGCCAGCGGCGCGGCTCGCTGACCATCGACGACGAGGGCACGCCCACCCAGCGCAACGTCCTGATCGAGGACGGAATCCTCAAAGGCTATATTCACGACCGCCTCAATGCGCGGCTGATGGGCGTCGCTCCGACCGGCAACGGCCGGCGCGAGAATTTCGCGCACGCGCCGATGCCGCGCATGACCAACACCTTCATGCTCGCCGGCAAGGACCATCCGGGCGAGATCCTGGCGCGCGCGAAGAACGGCATCTACGCCAAGAGCTTCGGCGGCGGCCAGGTCGACATCACCAGCGGCAAGTTCGTCTTCTCCTGCACCGAGGCCTATAAGATAGAGGACGGAAGGCTCGGCGCGCCGATCAAGGGCGCGACCCTGATCGGCGACGGCCCGACGGTGCTGACGAAGGTGGCCGGGATCGGCGATGATCTCGAGCTCGACGAGGGCGTCGGCGTCTGCGGCAAGGCCGGCCAGTCGGTCCCGGCGGGCGTCGGGCAGCCGACATTGCTGATCGAAGGGCTGACCGTCGGCGGCACGGCGGCGTGAACGCGGTCGCGCCGGAACCCGCCAGAGGTTGGGTGAGGCAGGTGATCGATTTCTGGTTCGCCCGCACGAAGGAGGATTGGTGGCGCG
Source organism: Allosphingosinicella sp. (assembly GCA_036386375.1). Classification (GTDB taxonomy): domain Bacteria; phylum Pseudomonadota; class Alphaproteobacteria; order Sphingomonadales; family Sphingomonadaceae; genus Allosphingosinicella. The sequence continues at coordinate 24,841 of DASVVV010000027.1, forward strand.
GATCACCGCAGTTCGACGCCGAGGTCAAAGAGCGGTTCGCGATCGAATGGGCGCGGCAGAGCCGGCGGCAGGTCGAGGACTTTCTCGGCGACGCCGACACCGCGCTCGCCGCAATCATCCTGTTCGACCAGTTCCCGCGCAACATGTTCCGCGGCCATGCCGACCAGTTCGCCACCGACCATCTCGCGCTCCCCATCGCCAAGGGCGCGGTCGAGCGCGGTTATGACGACGGCATGGCGCCCGAGCGGCGCGGCTTCCTCTACATGCCCTTCCAGCACAGCGAGGCGCTCAAGGACCAAGTCCAGTCGCTGCTGCTGTTCACCGCGCTCGGCGACGACGAGCAGCTCGGCTATGCGCGCAAGCATCACGAGGTGATCGAGAAGTTCGGCCGCTTTCCGCACCGCAACGCCGTGCTCGGCCGCAAGCCGACGGCGATGGAGCTGGCGGCGGGCGAAGTGGTGCCCTGGTAATGGCGCTGGTCGAGCTCGGCCGATTCTACAACGGCTTCGAGGCCGGGGTCGTGCGCGGGCGGCTCGAGGCGGAGGGCATACCGAGCTTTCTCTTCGACTTCGATACGGCGCTCGAAGCGGTCGGCTTCCTCATTCCGACCCGGCTGATGGTCGACGACAGCGACCTCGATGCGGCTCGGCGCATCGTCAGCGAAGGCGCGGAAGGAGCGGCCTGAGGTCATAGCCCGCCGCGGCGGCCGCGCTCAGCAGCGGCCCGGCATCGGCGCCCCTTCTCGCCCGCGCCAGCGCCCATAGATAAGTTGAACGGGTGCCGGAGCCGCAGAAGAGGAGCGATTTTCCGTCCGCGGCCTCCAGCGCCTGCGCCGTCGCTTCGACAGCTTCGGCTTGAAGGCCGCCGGCGATCGGAATGAAGCGATAGTCCAGCCCCGCCGCTCGTGCCGCCGCCTCGATGTCGGCGGCCGGAGGCTGTCCCGGCTCCTCGCCGTCGGGCCGGTTATTGACCACCAGCGTCACGCCGGCGGCGGCGATTGCCGCCATATCGCCGGGCCGGATCTGCCCGGCCACCAGCACGCGGTCGTCGAGCGCCTTCATTCGAAACTCCGGATCACGTCGACGAAGGCCGTGCCATAGCGCTCCAGCTTGGCGCCGCCGACGCCGGAGATGCGGGCGATCGCGGCAAGGCTGGACGGCTTGAGCTCGGCCATTTCGCGAAGCGTGCTGTCGTGAAAGACGACATAGGGCGGCACGCCGGCTTCCGCGGCAAGCTCGCGCCGGCGCGCGCGCAACGCCTCGAACAGCGGGTCGTGGGGATATTCCTTCGTGTCGCCGCGGCCGCGGCGGGCGCGCTTGGGCGGCAGCACGACTTCGACGCTGGCCTCGCCCTTCAGGATCGGCTTGGCGGCGGGGCCGAAGGAGAGGCCGCCAAAATCGTCGGCCCGAAGCGCGTCGCGCGCCATCAGCGCCCGCGCCACCGGCTTGACCAGAGCCAGCTCCTCCTCGTCGGCAATGCCAAAGACGCTAAGCCGGTGATGGCCGAAGCCGTGCACCTTGTCGGTTTCGCGGCCGGCCAGGACGTCGGTGAGATGGCCGATGCCGAAGCGCATCTCGGTGCGGAAGGCGGCGGAGAGCAATTTCCGCGCGACCGTGGTGGCGTCGAGCGCCTTCGGCGGGTTCAGGCAATTGTCGCAATTGCCGCACCGCTCCGGCGGATCGTCGCCGAAATGGCGCAGCAGGATGGCGCGCCGGCAGGCCGAGCTTTCGACCAGGGTGGCAAGCGCGTTCAGCCGCTCGCGCTCGCCGGAACGGCGGTCCGGCTCGACCTCGGTCTCGATCCTCCGCCGCGCGCGGGCGAAATCCTCCGCGCCCCAGAACAGCCAGGCCTCCGCCGGCTCGCCGTCGCGCCCGGCCCGGCCGGTCTCCTGATAATAAGCCTCGATCGACTTGGGGATTCCGGCATGGGCGACGAAGCGCACGTCCGGCTTGTCGATGCCCATGCCGAAGGCGATGGTCGCGACCATCACCATCTCCTCGGATTTGACGAAGGCGGCCTGGTTGCGCGCCCGCACCGGCGGCTCGAGCCCGGCATGATAAGGGAGCACGGGACGGCCGGTGGCGGCGAGCTGCTCGGCCAGCTTCTCGGTCTTGTCGCGGCTCATCGCGTAGACGATGCCGGGGCCCGGCTGCTCGGCGAGCAGCGCCTTGAGTTGCGCGGCGATACCGTCGCGGGGGCGGGCATGGTAGCGGATGTTCGGCCGGTCGAACCCGGCGACGATCAGCCCGTCCGGGGCGATGCCGAGCTGGGCGAGGATGTCGGAGCGGGTGCGCTTGTCCGCCGTGGCGGTCAGCGCGAGCCGCGGAACGCCGCGAAAATCGTCCAGCAGCGGCCGCAGCAGGCGGTAATCGGGGCGGAAATCATGGCCCCACTCGCTGACGCAATGGGCTTCGTCGATCGCGATCAGCGCCAGCGGCGTGCGCGCCAAGAGGTTGCGGAAGCCCTCGCCGGTCGCCCGCTCGGGCGCGACATAGATAAGGTCGAGTTCGCCGCGCCTAAGTCGCGCCACCGTCTCGTCGCGATTGCCGTCGGCGGAGGTGAGGGCGGCGGCGCGTATGCCGAACGCTTCGGCGGCGCGGATCTGGTCGTGCATCAAGGCGATGAGCGGCGAGATCACCAGAGCCGTGCCGGGGCGCGCCAGCGCCGGCACCTGATAGCAGAGCGACTTGCCCGCCCCGGTCGGCATCACCGCCAGCGTGTGCTCGCCGGCCATGACCCGGCCGATCACCTGCTCCTGGACGCCTCGGAAATGCTGGAAGCCGAAGGTGCGGCGAAGGATCTCGAGCGGCGGAGCGGACACGAGCCCGGCCTTACCAGCTTCGTCCCCGCCGCCAAGGCGGGACTCGGCGGGTCCGGCCGAATGGTCCCAAGGTTCGTACTCGTGAGCCGCTTCGCCGGCCTCGAAACCGGCTTCTTCGCGGATCGGGATGCGAACAGTCTCATAACGCATTTTTCGAACATATCATGAACAGGTTTAGAAGGAAAGGATGTCACCGCCCCCTGCTTTGAACCGAAGACACCGGGATCGGTTTGAGGCGCGTGAGCGAGGCGGCAGGCTTTCCGATCTACACCGTCGGCCATTCGACGCGGTCGATCGACGAGTTCATCGACCTGCTGCGCGCCGGCCGCGTCGGGCGGGTGGCGGACATCCGAACCGTCCCGAAGTCGCGCCGCAACCCGCAATATGGCGGCGACGTCCTTGGCGACGCGCTCCACGGGCGTCAGATCGGTTACGTCCGCATCGCCCGCCTGGGCGGCCTGCGCGGCCCGTCGCCGGGCGTGCCGCCCGAGACGAACGCGCTGTGGCGGAACGGCAGCTTCCACAATTATGCCGATTATGCGCTCGGTCCGGAGTTCGAGGCGGGGCTGGACGAGCTCCTCCGGCTCGCGGATGAGCGACCCACAGCGATGATGTGCGCCGAAGCGGTGTGGTGGCGGTGCCATCGCCGCATCGTGGCCGATCACCTGCTCGCGCGCGGCCGCGAGGTCCTCCATTTGATGGACGACCGCATCACGGCGGCGACGATGACGCCCGGGGTGCAGGTCGCGAACGGCAAGGTCACCTATCCTGCGCCGGACCAGGGCATCGGCACTTAGTCATTCCGCCGCCTGGGCTTCCTCTTCGGCTTCGCGCTCGGCCTGCTGGCGGGTCCACATGTCGGCGTAGAGGCCGCCCTTGCGCAGGAGCTGGGCGTGGGTGCCGCGCTCGGCGACGCGGCCTTCGACGAGAACCAGGATCTGGTCGGCGTCGACGACGGTCGAGAGGCGGTGCGCGATGACGATGGTGGTGCGGCCGCGCTCCACCGCCTGGAGCGTCTCCTGGATCGCCGCCTCGGTGCGGCTGTCGAGCGCGCTGGTCGCCTCGTCGAGGATCAGGATCGGCGGGTCCTTGAGGAGGGTGCGGGCGATCGCCACGCGCTGCTTCTCGCCACCGGAAAGCTTGAGCCCGCGCTCCCCGACGAGGCTGTCATACTTGAGCGGCAGCTCCAGGATGAAATCGTGGATCGCCGCGCCCTTCGCCGCGCCTTCGATTTCGGCGCGCGTGGCGCCGTCCCTGCCGTACCCGATATTGTAGCCGATCGTGTCGTTGAACAGGACGGTGTCTTGCGGAACGATGCCTAGCGCGCGCCGAAGGCTGGCCTGCGTGACCCCGCCGATATCCTGGCCGTCGATGGTGATCCGCCCGCCCGTCGGGTCGTAGAAGCGGAACAGGAGCCGCGACAGCGTCGACTTGCCGGCGCCGGACGGGCCGACCACGGCCGTCATCGTCCCCGGCTTCACTTCGAGGTCGATCCCTTTGAGGATCTCGCGCTCGGGTTCGTAGCCGAAGCGGACATTCTCGAAGCGGACATGGCCGGCATGGACCTTGAGGTCGGGCGCGCCCGGGACGTCGCGGATCTCGGCGGGCGTGTCGATGACGCCGAACATCGCCTCCATGTCGATCAGCCCCTGGCGGATGGTGCGATAGACCCAGCCGAGCATGTCCAGCGGCCGGAAGAGCTGCGCGAGGAAGGTGTTGACGAAGACGACGTCGCCGGTGGTGAAGTCGCCCCGGCTCCAGCCCCAGACCGTATAGGCCATTGCGCCGGCCATCATCAGGTTGGTGATCAGCGACTGGCCGATGTTGAGCCAGGCGAGCGACGTTTCGTTGCGCACCGCCGCATGGGCGAAGGCCTGCGCGGCCTGGCCGTAGCGCTGCGCCTCGCGGTCCTCGGCGCTGAAATATTTGACGGTCTCGTAGTTCAGCAGCGAGTCGACGGCGCGCGCGATCGCCTGATTGTCGACCTCGTTCATCTCGCGCTGCAGCTTGGCGCGCCATTCGGTGACGACCCGGGTGAACCAGATATAGGCGACCACCATCACCAGCGTCGCCACGACCAGCCCGGCGCCGAACTTTACCCCGAAGATGATGCAGATGGCGACCAGCTCGATGATCGTCGGCGCGATGTTGAAGAGGAGGAAATAGAGCATCATGTCGATGCTCTTGGTGCCGCGCTCGACGATCTTGGTGAGCGCGCCGGTGCGCCGCTCAAGGTGGAAGCGCAGCGACAAGGCGTGGATGTGCCGGAAGACGTTGATCGCCAGCCGCCGCGCGGCATCCTGGCCGACGCGCTCGAAGATCGCGTTCCTGAGATTGTCGAACAGCACGCCGCCGAAGCGGGCCCCGGCATAAGCGATCACCAGCGCTATGATCAGCCCGGCGGCCTCGTTCATGCCGCCCGACATGCGGTCGACGGCGGCCTTGTAGGCGAAGGGCATGGTCAGCGTCGCCGCCTTCGCCGCCAGCACCAGAAGCACGGCCGCGACGACCCGCGCTTTCAGCGCCGTCTCGCCGGCCGGCCACAAATAGGGAAGGAAGCGCCGGAGCGTCCCCCAGCCCGCGCCCGCCTCCGTATGATTGCCTAGATCGTCCGCCGCCATCGCGGCCTAGATAGGAGCCCGTCGGGCCCATCGCCATGGCAACGGTTCGACGCCGTTTGAAACAATTGAAACACGATTGGCGCTTCCGCGGCACGAGCACGAAACGGGCAGCCGGCACAACATCGCTAACGCCGCGAGATGTCGCGGCAGGGATGGGGCGCCCGCGTAACGGAGGCGAAACGTCAGGAACTGTTGGAGTTCCAGTCGGTTGAGGGCGCAGAGGAGCGGGCGATGGAACCCCTGTTTTACGTGATGGCGATCCTGGGCTGCGGCGAAAGCGAGGCCGCGTGCCAGCAGGTGGCAGTCGTCGAGCAGCGCTACGCGAGCGAGGCGCAGTGCCTCGCCGCCACCGAGGACGAGCTTCTCCGCCGCGACGACATCCTCTATCCGGCGGTGGTCGCCCAGTGCCGCCGCGGCGACGCCGGCCCCCAGCTGATCCGCGGCAGCGAGGTGGTGCTGCCCGAGCCCGACCTGCGCACCCGCCAGCTGCCACGCTTCGCCTCGGCCGACTATCGCCTCACGCGCCGCTGATCGGCGGCAACGCCAATTTCTTCGATTGACGATTGCGCCGCCGCGGCGCCGGCGGGCATGGTCGGGGCGAGGAGTCGCGCCCGATGAAGCTCTTTTTCTCCGCCGGCGCCTGTTCGCTCGCCCCGCACGTGGCGCTGCGCGAGGTCGGCGCCGATTTCGAGCCGGTGCGCGTCAATCTGCGCGAAGGCGAGAACCTTTCCCCCGAATATCTGCGCATTAACCCGCGCGCACGCGTTCCGGCGCTGGAGGTGGAGGGGCGGATTTATACCGAGGCGCCGGCCCTGCTCGTCTATATCGCCTCGCTGAAGCCTGAAGCGGACCTCCTGCCGGGTGCCGGCGCGACGGATCTGGCGCGGACGCTCGAATGGCTGGCCTGGTTCAGCAGCAGCCTTCACATCGCTTATGCCCAGCTGTGGCGGCCGGAGCGTTTCCTCCCGGAAGGCAGCGACAGCGCGCCGCTGGTCGAGCAGGGGCGGGTGACGATCGTTAGGATGAACGGTGAGGTCGAGGAACGGCTGGCCGGCCCGTGGCTGGTCGGCGAGCGCTTCAGCCTCGCCGACATCTATTCGCTGCCCTTCTACCGCTGGGGCAATCGCATCGGGCTCGACATGCGTCAAAGCTGCCCGCACTGGACCGGTGTCGTCGAGCGCCTGCTCTTGCGCCCGGCGGTGGCGGAAGCGCTCGCGGCGGAGGGGCTGGAGCGGAGCGAGTTCCTGCCCGGCTAGATCGTCCCGCTGATCGTCAGCGTGAAGACCGGGCCGTAGAAGCGGTCGCGATCCTCGGTGAAGAGGATGTTGCTGTTGGTCGCGTTGCGCCGGCCGTCGAAGAAGGTGCGAGTGAAGCTCTCGTTGGTGCCGAGCAGGTTGTCGACGCTCGCCCGCACCGTCAGCCCGAGCACGTCCTTATGCTCGACGAAGGCGCCGAGGCTGCCCGGCGTGTCGAGGAACTGGAAGCGCTGGTCGAGCCGGAAGCCGGCCGACTGGCGGTATTGGAAGACGGTGGCGCCCCAAGCCCAGTCGCTGCCCGGAATGTCGTGGCGCAACGTCGCCTCGATCTGGCGGGTCATCGTCTCGTTGAACGGCCGCCGCAGCAGGGTGAGCGGGTCGCGCAGCGAGTGGCGCTGGAACTGCAGGTTCATGTCGAGCTTCGCACCGCGCCAGCCGATCGGATCGAAGTTGAATGTGCTCGTCCATTGCAGGCCGTAAAGGGTCGCGGTGCCCTCGAGATTGCCGGGCGACTGGCCGTTGGCGCCGACCGGGATGATGTCGACGACGTCGGTGATCAGCCGGCCGTAGAAGCGCGCGGTGGCGGTGCCCCAAGCGCCGAGATTCTGGGTCGCCTGGATTTGCGCGTCCCAGCTTTGCGGCGGCACCAGGTTGGCGTTACCGGCATTCGTGGTGCCGCCGCTGACATTGGCCGAGGCGACGAAGTCGAAGAAGTTCAATTGCCCGACGGCGCGCTCGATGCGGGCGCTGATGTCGAGCCCCGGCTGCGGCTGCCAGGCGAGGTTGAGGAAGCCTTTCGGCCGGTAGAAGGTACGGTTGAGGCCGCCGGCGCCTTCCTGGACGAGGTTCGAATATTCGCCGCCGGCGGCCGCCTGAAGCGTCAGGTTCGAGGCGAGCGGCCGACCGTAGGTGAGGATCGCTTCCGCGCGGCGCTCGCGTACCGTCGCGGCCGAATTGGGGAAGGGCACGGGCACGAACTCGCCGGCCGGATTGAGCGAGAAGAGGCCATTTTCGACGTCGAGCTGGTTGACCGCGCCTTCGACGCTGACCTGCCAGTCGTTGCGGCCGCCCTGCCAGCGATATTCGCTGCGGACGATGGTCTCGGTCTCGTCGGCGGTCTGGGTGAAGCGGTCGCCCTGCGTCGGGCGGCCGTCGGCGAAGCTCTGGGTCAGCGTCTGGCGATAGGGGCTGTGCTCGAAGCGCCTGAGGCCGATGAACTTGAGCCGGCCCCCGATCAGAGCGAACTCGTAGTCGCCGCCGAGCTCGTAATTATATTCCCGCTCGCGCTCGCGCAGGATGCGCACCCGGTCCGGTTGGCCCGGGCCGGAGCGCAGTGAATCCTCGCCGACGTCGTTGATGAACAGGCCGAAGGCGGCATTGGCGTTGAGGATCGAACCGTCGGCGAAGTTGCGGCGGATCGAGCCGGCGAGTCGCGGCGTCTCCTGATTGACGAACAGCACCTCGTCGCGCGTGTCGAGGATGTCGCCGGCCGGCGTGAACACGAGCTCCGGGCCGGCATTGCCGTTGCGGCTGCTCTGGTTGCGCAGGCTCAAACTATATTGCGTGCCGCCGAGCGCTCCGTTCAGCGAAACCTCGCCGTCGAGAAGCCGCGGCGGCGTGCGCCGCGCACGGACTTGCGGTCGCCACTGGAAATTGCCCGACAGGCCCTGCGAGCGAGTGACGACATTGGCGACCTGGCCGCTCAGCCCTGAGATGTTGAGGGTTGCCGCATCGACGATCTCGATCCGCTCGACGTTGGCGGCGCTGATCCGCCTCAGCTCGGTGAGGATGTCCGTCGACTTGCCGGCCCAGCGCTCGCCGTTGACCAGGACGTTGCCGGTCGCCTGGCCGAGGCCGCGGCGCTCGCTGTCACTTTCGACGATGGCGAAGCCGGGGACGTTGTTCAGCATGTCGAGCGCGTTGCGCGGCGCGAAGCGGGCGAAGTCGGCCGGCGTGTAGGTCCGCCCGGTGCCGGCGGCCGCGCCATCGGTGGCGACCGGCGCCGGCGGCGTCTCCTCGGCTTCGTCGGCGTCCTGCGCGAAAGCGGGAGCAGCGGCGAAGACAAGGGCGAAGGGAAGCAGAACAGGCCGGCTGGCGATCCGATGAAGCGGCCTCATCTAATTCTCCCTGAGAGCGTCCTCTGGCGGGACGTGCTACATTTGTGGCAGCAGTTTTATGAACGGGACCCGAATGGATCAAGCGATTCGTCGAAGCCGACACGGCCTTGATCGAAACGGCCCGGCGCCGCCCTCGACCCGTCTCCGGTTTCCTCATCGTCGCCTGGATCTCCGTCTCCATCGCCTTCGACCGAGCTTCGTTCCAGGGGGATTTGCGCATCCCCGCCCTCATATCCGGCGTGGATGGCCCGCTCCCACTAATCGATGGTCCAGCATTGCCGATGTTCCCATAGGTCGGAGGTGTCGATCTCATCGGCGCACGCGTCGCTCTTCAGCTGCGCCGGGCGCCGAGCGGCGCGCTTGACCGGCTGCGGGCCGGCTCCTATTTCGCGGCCCGCGCTGCCCCGTCGTCTAATGGTAAGACTACGGACTCTGAATCCGTCAATCGTGGTTCGAATCCACGCGGGGCATCCAGCCTTACGTGATTGCCGCTTTCACAAGAATGACACTCCCGAAAGCACCCGCCGCGACCCGGACGCGGGGTCATTCCGGCCCGCGCACCACCGAGCCGCCTTTCATCACCAGCCGCACGGCGCGCACCGCGGCGATGTCTTGGGTCGGATCGCCCCCCACGGCGACGAGATCCGCGAGAAGGCCCCGGCGGATCTCGCCGCGATCCTCGAGGTGGAAGATGCGCGCGTTGCCGGAGGTGGCGGCGATCAGCACATCGGCGGGGCGCATTCCGTAGCGGACCATCAGTTCCATCTCGCGGGCATTGTCGCCATGGGCGTAGACGCCGACGTCGCCGCCCATGCAGATGGTGACGCCGGCGCCGAGCGCGGCGGCGAAGCTGGCGCGGCTGTCGCGGACGCTTTCCGGCTCGGGCGCCTCGCCGTTCCAGCCGCGGTAGCGGGCGACGGCGTCGGTCGCAGCCAGCGTCGGACATAGGGCGACGCCGCGCTCGCGCATCAGCCGAAAGGTTGCGGGCGTGCCTTCATAGCCGTGCTCGATCGTGTCGACGCCGGCGAGGATGGCGTTGCGCATGCCGTCGGGCGTGGCGGCATGGGCGGCGACGGTTCGGCCGGCCGCGTGGGCGGCCTCGGTCGCGGCGCGCATTTCCTCCACGGTGAAGGTCGGGCGGCTCGGCTCCCCAGGGCGCCAGCGATAGTCGGCATAATATTTGACGACATCGGCGCCGCCGCCGATCTGCCGGCGCGTGGCGGCGACGAGGCCGGAGCCGTCCGCCTCCTCGGCACCGAGCAGCGGGGCTTGCGGATCGAAGGTGCGCGGGCCGTAGCTGCCGGTCGCGACCAGCGCGCGGGTCGCCACCAGCATGCGCGGTCCCGGCACGATGCCCTGGGCGATGGCGTCGCGAAGTCCGACATCGGCATAGCCCGCGCCTTCGGTGCCGAGATCGCGCACCGTGGTGAAACCGGCCATCAGGGTGGCGCGGGCATGGGCGACGGCGCGGGCGGTGCGAAGCGCCAGCGGCTCGCGCAGCACCTGATCGTCCCAGCTCGTCTCGTCATAGGGGTGGAGGAAGAGGTGCGAATGGCCTTCGATCAGGCCGGGCAGCAGCGTCGTGCCGGGAAGGTCGACGACGCGCGCTCCGGCGGGAGCGGCGACGTCCGGCCCGGCCGCCTCGATCCGCTCGCCCCGCACCAGCACGCTCCAGCCGCGGTGCGGGCGCGGATCGACGCCGTCGAAGACCTGCGCCGGGCGCAGCAGAATGGCCGCGTCCTGCGCCGCCAGCGGGGCGGTGGCGAACATCAGCAGGAAGGTGAGCAGCGCGCGCATGCCCAGGGCCCTTTCGAAGGCGGCGGGGATGCGGCTATAGCGCGGCGCGACCGCCGGAGGGAGGGTCGCCCGAGTGCCGGACGCCGACACCGCACTGCTGCTCGCGCGCGCGCAATTCGCCTTTACGGTCAGCTTTCACTTCATCTTCCCGGCCTTTTCGATCGGCCTCGCCTCCTACCTGGCGGTGCTGGAGGGGCTTTGGCTGCGGACCGGGCGCGACGTCTATCTCAACCTGTTCCGATATTGGCTGAAGATCTTCGCCATGGCGTTCGCGATGGGCGTCGTCTCCGGCATCGTCATGTCCTACCAGTTCGGCACCAACTGGTCGGTCTTTTCCGACCGCGCCGGGCCGATCGTCGGGCCGCTCATGGCCTATGAGGTGCTGACCGCCTTCTTCCTCGAGGCGGGCTTCCTCGGGGTGATGCTGTTCGGGCTCGACAAGGTGGGGAAGAAGCTGCACTTCGCCGCCACCTGCATGGTCGCGGTGGGGACGGCGATCTCCGCTTTCTGGATCCTCAGCGTGAACAGCTGGATGCAGACGCCGCGCGGCTGGGCGCTCAACGCGGCCGGCCAGTTCGTTCCGGCCGGCGGCTGGCTCGAGATCATCTTCACGCCGAGCTTCCCCTACCGACTCGTCCACACCGTGATCGCCGCCTATCTCACTACCGCTTTGGTCGTCGGCGGCGTCGGGGCGTGGCATCTGCTCAAGGGCCGGGGGACGCCCGAGGTGCGCAAGATGTTCTCGATGGCGATGTGGATGGCGGCTTTGGTGGCGCCGGTGCAGGCGGTGGTCGGCGACTTCCACGGGCTCAACACACTCAGCCACCAGCCCGCCAAGGTGATGGCGATGGAGGGGCATTTCGAAAGCTATCCGGACGGGGCGCCGCTGATCCTGTTCGGTTGGCCGGATGCGGAGCGGGAGGCGGTGCACGGCGCCGTCGCGATCCCGCATCTGTCGTCGCTGATCCTCCACCACGATTGGAACGCGCCGGTCGCGGGGCTGAAGACGGTGCCGCGCGACCAACGGCCGCCGGTGGCGATCATCTTCTGGTCGTTCCGGGTGATGGTCGGGCTCGCGCTGCTGATGATCCTGCTGGGCACGTGGAGCCTGCTCGCGCGGGCGCGGCGGCGGCTCTACGACTGGCGGCCGCTGCACCTTTTCGCCGTGACGATGGGGCCGGCGGGGTTCGTGGCGGTGATCGCCGGCTGGGTTACCACCGAGGTCGGCCGCCAGCCCTGGGTGATATACGGCCTGTTGCGGACGCGCGACGCGGTGTCGCCGATCGCCGCGCCGGGCGTGACGGGCTCGCTGATCGCGTTCGTGATCGTCTATTTCACCGTCTTCGCGATGGGTACCTGGTATATCCTCAAGCTGATGGCGCACGTCCCCCACGTCGGCGAAGCGGAGCCGGCGCACGCCCCGATCCGCACCGCCGGCATCACTGCGGCCGCCTCGGTCGGCCGCCGCGGCGCCGACCCGCGCCCGGACCGAGAGGAGGAGGCGGAGTGATGGCCGATACCCGTCATTCCAGCGAAAGCTGGAATCCCTCTTCTAACAGTCGCGCACCGGCTGCAGACAGTGGGATCCCAGCTTGCGCTGGGATGACGTGGAGGGGTTGATGGACCTCACGATCGTCTGGGCCTTCATCATCGCCTTTGCGGTCGCCGCTTACGTCGTGATGGACGGGTTCGACCTCGGCATCGGCATGCTCTTCCCGCTGTTCCGGGTCGGCAAGGAGCGCGACCAGGCAATGAACGCGATCGCGCCCGTCTGGGACGGCAACGAGACCTGGCTGGTGCTCGGCGGCGGCGGCCTGCTCGCCGCCTTCCCGCTCGCTTATGCGATTGTTCTGCCGGCCCTCTACGCGCCGTTGATCGCGATGCTGCTGGGCCTCGTCTTCCGCGGCGTCGCCTTCGAGTTTCGCTGGCGCGATCCCGGCCACCGCAAATATTGGGACGCCGGCTTCTGCCTCGGCTCGCTCGCCGCCACGTTGGCGCAAGGGGTGACGCTCGGCGCGCTGCTTCAGGGGATCAGCGTCGAGGGCCGCGCTTATGCCGGCGCCTGGTGGGAATGGCTGACGCCGTTCAGCCTGCTTACCGGCGCCGGGCTCGTCATCGGCTATGCGCTGCTCGGCGCGGGCTGGCTGATCTGGAAGACCGAAGGCGCGATCCAGGCGGATGCCCGCCGCTTCGCGCGCCGACTGGGGCCCGCGCTGCTGCTCGCGATCGCCGCGGTCAGCCTGGCGACGCCGCTGCTCGAACCGCAATATTTCGTGCGCTGGTTCGACTTTCCGGGCCTCATCGTGGCCATCCCGATGCCGCTGCTCGTCGCCGGCACCGCTATCGCACTGTGGCGCAGCCTCGGCGGCACGCGCGACTGGGCGCCGTTCGCGCTGACGCTGCTGCTGTTCGCCCTGTCGATGATCGGGCTGGCCATCTCGATCTGGCCGGACGTGATCCCGGGGCGCGTCACCATCTGGCAGGCGGCCGCGCCCTATGAGAGCCAGCTCTTCATGCTGGTCGGCGCGGCGGTCCTGATCCCGCTCATCCTCGCCTACACCGCCTGGTCCTATTGGGTGTTCCGCGGCAAGGTCGGCGAGGAGGGCTATCACTAGGTGGCGCGGCGCCTGGCCTGGTTCGCCGGTCTGTGGGCGGCGAGCGTGGCGAGCGTCGCGGCGGTCGCTTACGCCCTCCGCTGGTGGCTCAGCTAGCCATCCACTCCCGTACGCGCCGCTGGAGGACCGTCAGCGGCATCGAGCCGCCGAGGAGGACGGCGTCGTGGAAAGCCTTGATGTCGAAGCGGCCGCCCATCCGCCGCTCGGCTTCGTCGCGCAGGCCCGCGATGACCGTCTGGCCGGTCTTATACGCGAGCGCCTGGCCCGGCCAGACGCTGTAGCGCTCGATCTCGCGCACTGCCGACCCTTCCGGCTCGGCGGCATTTTCAACCATGTAACGGATCGCCTGCTCGCGGCTCCAGCGCTTGTGGTGAAGGCCGCTGTCGACGACCAGCCGGACGGCGCGGAACAGATAGGATTGGAGGTAGCCGATGCGCCCGAACGGATCGTCCTCATAGACTCCGAGCTCGTCCGCCACGCGCTCGGCGTAGAGCGCCCAGCCCTCGTTATAGGCGGAGAAGCCGCCGGCGCGGCGATAGAGCGGAAGCTCCCCCTGCTCGCGCGCGATCGTCACCTGGAAATGATGGCCGGGGACCGCCTCGTGATAGGTCAAGGTCGGCAAGCCTAGCTTCGGCCATTCGTGAGTGTCCTTGAGGTTTATATAATAAGCGCCGGGCCGCGAGCCGTCGAGGGAGGCGCCCTGATAATAGCCGCCGGGGGCGCCCGCCTCGATGTCGACCGGGACCCGGCGGATCTCGACGGCGGCGCGCGGCAACGTGTTGAACACTCGCGGCAGCAGCGGCTGGATCTCCTGCACCTGCCGGTTGAGCGAGGCGAGCAGCTCGGCGCGGCCCGCGTCGGTGTTGGGATAGAGGAAGCGCTCCTCGCGGTTGAGGGCGTTGATCCGCTCGCCGACACTGCCCCGCGTATAGCCCTGTGCCTGCAGCAAGGTATCGAGCTGGGCGTGGAGCTCCGCGACCTGGGCAAGCCCGGTCTGGTGCATCTCCTCGCCGGTCATGGTCGTGGTGGTGTTGGCGCGAATGCCATATTGGTAATAGGCTTCGCCGGCGGGGAGCTTCCAGACGCCGGCATCGTGGGTGGCCCGCGGCCGCACTGAGCGCAAAGCCGCGATCTGGCTTTCCAGCCCCTGGGCGACCGGCCCGGCGACGAGGCGAAGCGCCTGCGGTGCATAGTCGCCGAGCCCGGCCTCGCCGGCGCGGCGGACGAGCGAGCGGACCAGGGTCGTCTCGGAGGGCGGGGTGGCGTGCATCCGCTCGAGATTGCCGATCGCCTTGTCGAGCACGAAGTCCGGCGGGACGACGCCGACCGACGCGTCGTGGCGGATCCGCTCGGCTTCCTGGTTCAGATTGCGGGCGAATTGCTCGACGCGCGCCAAATACGCGTCGGCATCCTCGCGCGTGCGGACCGGATGCTGCGTGTCGAGGAAGTCGGGGACGCTGTAATAGGAGCCGCCGAGCTGAGTCACCAGATAGGGGTTGGGCCGCCCGCCGGCGCTGCCATAGCGGAAGCGCGCGCCTTCGGCAGCCACCGACTGGCGGAATTCGGCGATGTCGAAATTGAGCTGGCCTTCCGCGCTGAGTCCGCGCCTCCCGAACGCCTGCAACTGGCGATGGCGCGCCACGGCCTCGGCCCGTTCCTCGTCGGCCTTGGCGAGCGAGGCGTCGCCGAGCTGGGCGCGCAGCGGCGCCAGCTCGCCGACGTCGAGGCCGAGGTTCGTGGCGAAGGTCGGCGCGTCCCGCAGATCCTCGAAGAACCACCCTTCCAGCATTCGGTCGAGCGCCTCGTCGCGCTCGGCGAGCGACTGGCGCGGCCCGGTGGCGCAGCCGGCGAGGGCGACCAGGCCGAAGGCGCTGGAACTGGCGAGAAAAGCGCGGCGGTTCAGCATGATGATCTCCTTCGCGCCGCCGTTAAAGCGCTGGTGCGGGAGTCGCAACGGCCGTTCATCCGCGGCTCAGCCGGTCGCCGCCAAGACGACCGTTCCGGAGGAGGAACGAGCCATGCGAGGAGTAGCCGCTGCTCTCATCCTGGGCTTGGCCGCCGCGGCGGGGCCGGCCGAGGCGCAGGAGGAAAGGATCGGCTGGGCGACGGCCGACGAATTGACGGCGCTGACGGCTTCCTGCCCGAGCGCGCAGATGCCGCCCGGCGCGCGCGCGAGCGCGAGGGCGATGCACGTCCCCGATCCCACCGGCTACGTTCTTCGCCAGCTCGGCCTGATGCTGCGGGCCGACCCCGCGCTCTGTCCCGGCATCGCCGCCGCGGCGGCTGAGCGCGTGCGCACGCAGGTCGGCGATCCGGAGCGGCCGGACGTGTCGATCGGTTTTCTCGAGTTGGCGCGGCTGGCGGCCGAGGAGGGGCTGGGCATGCCGGCGGACCGCGCCCTGGCGGACCGGCTCGGTCGGATCCAGTGGCTGTTCGCTTATGAGGACCTTCATCTGCCGCGATGGACCGCGGCGCAGCAGCAGGCGTGGCTGGCACGGCCGGAGACGGTCGCGCTGCTCGAGGGACGGGCGGCGCGCAACCCGCATGCGACCCGCCAGCAGCGAATGCTCGCCGAGCTCAGGCTGCGCCGCGACGTCGCCGGATACAACCCCGAAGAGGCGCTCCGCTTGTTCGATCAGGCGGTGGCCTTCGAGCGCTATGCCGAAGTGCTTACCGACGGCGAGCATATGCCGCCCGATTACCGGCGGGCGTTCGCGCCGATGTTCCGCCTCGGCATGTTCAGCCTCGACGACGACCAGCAGCGCCTCCTGCTCCGCGTCGGGCGCCAGGCGGCGGCGCGGGCCCGAACGCCCGAGGAGCGGGCGCAGGCGCTACGCATCCTCTTCGCCGGCGCGGTCGACGATTTCGAGGGCGGCTGCCGGTTCGTCGCTTCGCAGCTCCGTCATTTCCGCGACGCGCCGACCGTGCCCTTCGCCCCCGAGGACGCCCGGCGCATCCAGGATCGGATGGGCAGTGAATATGATCCAATGATGGTCTCCGACGAACCGGCCGAGCCGCGTCCGATCGTGCTTCGGGCGCTGATCGATCCCGCCGGGCGCCTCATCTATGCCGAGGTCCGGCAGTCGAGCGGTTCGCGCGACCGCGATTTCTATCCCGTCCAGGCGTGGGCGACCTATGCCGAGGAAGTGGATTTGTCGGCGACGTCGCGGGGCCGCTTCGTCTGGACCGAGCTGCCACCGATCCCGCCGGAAAGGACGACCTATCTGGAAGGCGGACGGACCCGCTCAACCTGCGGCTGATTGCTCGCTCATCAGGCCGATGAGATTGCCCTCGCTGTCGCGGCAGACGGCCAGCCACACGTCGCGCGCGCCGACCCGGGCGATGCAGCGGGCGTCTTCCTCGAAGACGATGCCGTGCGAGGCCAAAGCGCGCTGCGCCTCGGCGGCGCCGGCCACGGCGTAATAAAGGATCGAGCTCGCCGCCGTCTCCGGTCCTTCCGGCTGGCTCAGCATCAGCCGCGTCTCGCCGCACTGGAAGAAGGAAAGCCCGGGCGGCGCGTCGAACAGATGGGCGAGGCCGAGCCGTTCGCCGTAAAAATGCTTCGCCCGCGCCAGGTCGTGCACGGGGATAGCGACCTGGGCGATACGAGTCGGCTGGATGGACGGCATTTGGCGGAAGCTCCTTCTGCTGCTAGTTTCGGTAATGAAGCTAATAATTAGCATAGCGAACTAACAGGCTCAAGGATGGACGAAACCGATCTGCGCGACCTGTCGACGCGCCTTCACGCCGCGTCGATCCGGCTGCTGCGTACGTTGCGGCAAGAAGATGATGGCAGCGGCCTTTCCGCGCCCCGCCTCTCCGCGCTGTCAGTCATCGTGTTCGGCGGGCCGACCGCGCTTGCGGAGCTCGCCGCCGCCGAGCAGGTGAAGCCGCCGACGATGAGCCGGATCGTCGATGCGCTGGTTCAGGCCGGCCTCGTGACGCGCGAAGCCGAACCCCGGGACCGCCGCAGCGTCCGCATCGCCGCCACGGAGCAGGGAAGGGCCGTGATGGAGGCCGGAAGGCAACGGCGGCTCCGCTCTCTCCTGGCGCGACTGGAGACGCTGGAGGCGAGCGAGCAACGCTTGCTTTCCGCCGCGCTGGACCCGCTGGAAAAGCTTGTCCGATGAGCCCGCCTTGTTGCGGTGCAGCATGAGCGCTATATCGGCGATTGATCCTTCCCCCCGTTCGAGAGTTGACCCGAGATGAGCCTCAGGAACGTGGCGATCATCGCCCACGTCGATCACGGCAAGACGACCCTTGTCGACCAGCTGTTCAGGCAGTCCGGCACCTTCCGCGACAATCAGCGCGTCGAGGAAAGGGCGATGGATTCCAACGATCTGGAGAAAGAGCGCGGGATCACCATCCTCGCCAAATGCACGTCGGTGGAATGGGCGCATGGCGGCGAGACGACGCACATCAACATCGTCGACACGCCCGGCCACGCCGATTTCGGCGCGGAGGTGGAACGGATCCTTTCGATGGTCGACGGCGTCATCCTGCTGGTCGACGCGGCCGAGGGGCCGATGCCGCAGACCAAGTTCGTCACCGGCAAGGCGCTGAGCCTGGGCCTCCGCCCGATCGTCGTCGTCAACAAGATCGACCGCCCCGACGCTCGCCCCGCCGAAGTCCTCGACGAGGTGTTCGAGCTGTTCCTCGCGCTCGAAGCCAATGACGAGCAGCTCGATTTCCCCACCCTCTACGCCTCCGGCCGCGCAGGCTATGCGGGGGCGAGCGACGACGTCCGCTCCGGCGACCTGACGCCCTTGTTCGAGACAATCGTCTCCCACGTGCCGCCGCCGCGGCTCGACGCCGAGGGGCCGTTCAAGATGCTCGTCACCTTGCTCGACCGCGACCCGTTCCTCGGGCGGATCCTGACCGGCCGGATCGAGAGCGGCAGCCTCGAGATCAACATGCCGATCAAGGCGATCGATGTCGAAGGCAATGCCGTCGAGGAGGGCCGGGCGACCAAGGTGTTCGCCTTTCGGGGCCTGGAGCGCGTGCCGGTCGAGACCGCCCAGGCCGGCGACATCGTCGCCATTGCCGGCCTCACCAAAGCCACCGTCTCAAACACCATCGCCGACCCCGGCCTGACGCAGCCGTTGCGCGCCCGCCCGATCGACCCGCCGACGCTGGCGATGAGCTTCGCCGTCAACGACAGCCCCTATGCCGGGCGCGACGGCGACAAGGTGCAGAGCCGGGTGATCCGCGAGCGGCTGCTGCGGGAGGCGGAGGGCAATGTCGCCATCCGCGTCACCGAGAGCGCCGACCGCGACGCTTTCGAGGTCGCCGGCCGCGGCGAATTGCAGCTCGGCGTCCTCATCGAGACGATGCGCCGCGAAGGCTTCGAACTGTCGATCAGCCGCCCGCGCGTCCTCTACCGCGACGGCCCCAGTGGCCGCGAGGAGCCTTATGAGACGGTCGTCATCGACGTCGACGACGAGCATGCCGGCACGGTCGTCGAGAAGATGGCGCAGCGCAAGGGCGAGATGACCGACATGCGCCCCTCCGGCGGCGGCAAGACCCGCCTGACTTTCTCCGCCCCTTCGCGGGGCCTGATCGGCTATCATGGCGAGTTCCTGTCGGACACGCGCGGCACCGGCATCATGAACCGTCTGTTCGAGCGCTACGGCCCGTACAAAGGGCCCATCCAGGGCCGGCAGAACGGCGTCCTCATCTCGATGGAGCAGGGCGAGGCGGTCGCTTACGCGCTCAACGCGCTCGAGGAGCGAGGGTCATTGTTCATCTCGCCCGGCGAGAAGCTCTACGAGGGCATGGTGATCGGCGAGAATGCCAAGCCCCAGGACCTCGAGGTCAACCCGCTCAAATCGAAGCAGCTCACCAACTTCCGCGCCTCGGGCAAGGACGAAGGCATCCGCCTGACGCCCCCGCGCCGGATGACGCTGGAGCAGGCGATCGCTTACATCCAGGACGACGAGCTGGTCGAAGTGACGCCCAAGGTGATCCGCATCCGCAAACGCTATCTGGACCCGCACGAACGCAAGCGGGCGAGCCGGAAGGCGGAAGCGGCGTAGCTCCTCCCTGGTAACGGAGAAGGCGTGGTGGAGGGGCCGGGGTGCCAGTGTCGCTTGAACTTAGTCAACAGATAGACTAATCACGCGTCATGACCACCGTCAGCGTCCACGAAGCGAAAACGCATCTCTCGCGGTTGATCGAGCGCGTGCTCGCCGGCGAGGAGATCGTGGTCGCGCGCAACAAGGAGCCGGTGATCAAGCTGATTCCGGCGATCCCGCCGAAGAAGAAGCCGTTGCTGGGCGCACTCAAGGGCCGCCTGGGCGACTGCCCGGATGCGGCTGAGCCGCTGCCGGACGCTTATCTCGGTCTCGATCTCTATACCGACAAGCCGGTTTGAGACTGCTCCTCGACACGCACGCCCTGATTTGGGCGCTGGGCGACTCCGCCAGCCTGTCGCACAGGGCACGCGCGGCGATCTCGGCGGCCGACGTGAAGCTGGTAAGCGCGGTATCGGCCTATGAAATCTGCCTCAAGCATCGCCTTGGCAAGCTCCGCGATGCGGCAGCGCTCGCCGCGAATTTCGAGGAAGAAATCGCCGCGTGCGATGCCTTGCCTCTGCCGATTTCGATCGCCCACGCGGTCGAAGCCGGCAAGCTCGACCGCTCGCACAAGGACCCGTTCGACCGGCTGCTGATCGCGCAGTCGCGGATCGAGGGCGTGCCGATCGTCTCCAGCGACACGCTGTTCGACGCGTTCGGGGTGGAGCGGGTCTGGTAGGCGATTTGCCGCCTCACGCAAAGCCGCCAAGCGCAACCGGGATGATCGAGGGCGACGAGAAGGACGAATAATCCCGCCCTGTCGTCATTCCCGCGAAGGCGGAAATCGACCGCGCGAAGCCGCCCAGGCCGCGAGGCGCCGCTAGCCCGCCAGGATCGTCGCGGCGGTTTCCTCGATCGTGCCGGAGACGAGCAGCGAATCGCCGCCGACGACGCCGACCTTGGTCTGGCCGTTCTCGTGGGAGCGCAGCCAGGCGACGTTCTCCGCGACCACCAGATAGTTGCCGCCGCGCGATTCGAGCAGAATGAACTTCATCTTTCCGTGTCTCCTGACGCTTGCTGTTTAGGCCAGTCACCTCTGCGGCCGGTTAACGGCGCCGGCGCAAGCATAACGCTGGCGGACGTGCCCACCGATGCGGTTTCGGGCACGATCAAACGGGCTGGCGTTGAAAGCTGCCGCCGCCCCGGGGATCTGCTCGACTTCGAGCGGGACGGAGGAAGCCCGACTATGATCGGCGATGCGGGAGCCGACGACCTCCGCTGAACCGAAGCGGCGGCGCCATTCGCGGCTTGCTCCCGTCGCGGGGCGAGCCTATATAGCGTCTGCCTTTCTCGACATCGGTAACGAAGTTGAGGTCGGCCCCGGGGGCGGGGCCGGCGCCGGGGAAGGTTTGGTTATTCGAAAGGTGCCGGGAATGGCGGATGCCGCCGCGCTGTCGAGGATCATCGAGCCCGTGGTGGAGGCCGAGGGCCTCGCCCTGGTGCGCGTGATGATGATCGGCGGGCGCGACGATCCGACGCTACAGGTGATGGCCGAGCGCCCCGACACGCGCCAGCTGACGCTCGAGGATTGCGAGCGGCTGTCGCGGCGGCTGTCCGAGCGGCTCGACGCGCTGGAGGCGGAAGGACTCGATCCGATTCCCGGCAGCTACCGGCTCGAGGTGAGCTCGCCCGGCATCGACCGGCCGCTCACGCGCGTCAAGGATTTCGAGGACTGGAAAGGCCATGAGGCGAGGATCGTCCTCAAGGAGAAGGTCGACGGCCGCAAGCAGTTCTCCGGCGCTCTTACCGGGACCGAGGGCGGCGACGTGCTGATCGACGTCGCCGGACTGGGCGAAACCCGCCTGCCCTTCGGCGGCCTCCATTCAGCCAAGCTCGTCTTGACCGACGCACTCATCAAGGCGACCGCGCCGCTGTCCGCGGAAGGCGCCGACCGGATATTCGAAGTAGAGGAACAGGACTGAACATGGCCACTGCCGCAACCGAGGGCGCTCCCGGCGCCGTCTCCGCCAACAAGGCCGAGCTGATCGCCATCGCCGACGCCGTTGCGCGCGAGAAACTGATCGATCGCGGCATCGTCATCGAGGCGATGGAAGATGCGATCCAGCGCGCCGCCCGCGCCCGCTACGGCGCCGAGAACGAGATCCGCGCCAAGCTCGACCCCACCAGCGGCGACCTTCGCCTGTGGCGCGTCGTCGAGGTCGTCGAAGAGGTCGAGGATTATTTCAAGCAGGTCAGCCTGGAGGACGGGCAGAAGCTGCAGCCCGGCGCGAAGGTCGGCGACTTCATCGTCGACCCGCTGCCGCCGATCGAGTTCGGCCGCATCGCCGCCCAGGCCGCCAAGCAGGTCATCTTCCAGAAGGTCCGCGACGCCGAGCGCGAACGCCAGTTCGAGGAGTTCAAGGACCGGGTCGGCGAGATCATCACAGGCGTCGTCAAGCGCGTCGAGTTCGGCCATGTCGTCGTCGACCTCGGCCGCGCCGAGGGCGTCATCCGCCGCGACCAGCAGATCCCGCGCGAGATTTTGCGCGTCGGCGATCGGGTCCGCTCGCTGATCCTGAACGTGCGCCGAGAGAATAGGGGGCCGCAGATCTTCCTCAGCCGCGCCCATCCCGACTTCATGAAGAAGCTGTTCGCGCAGGAGGTGCCCGAGATTTACGACGCCATCATCGAGATCAAGGCGGCGGCGCGCGATCCCGGCAGCCGGGCAAAGATCGGCGTTCTGTCCCACGACAGCTCGATCGACCCGGTCGGCGCCTGCGTCGGAATGAAGGGATCGCGGGTCCAGGCCGTCGTCCAGGAGCTGCAGGGCGAGAAGATCGATATCATCCCGTGGAGCCAGGACCTCGCCACCTTCGTCGTCAACGCGCTTCAGCCGGCGACGGTGAGCCGGGTCGTCATCGACGAGGAGGAAGCGCGGATCGAGGTGGTGGTGCCCGACGACCAGCTCAGCCTGGCGATCGGCCGGCGCGGCCAGAACGTGCGGCTCGCCTCGCAGCTGACCAATTCGGCGATCGACATCATGACCGAGGCGGACGCTAGCGAGAAGCGCCAGCGCGAGTTCGTCGAGCGCTCGACCATGTTCCAGGAGGAGCTGGACGTCGACGAGACGCTGGCCCAGCTGCTCGTCGCCGAAGGCTTCGGAGCGCTCGAGGAAGTGGCCTATGTCGAGGCCGAGGAGCTGTCCGGGATCGAGGGCTTCGACGAGGAGCTCGCCGCCGAGCTTCAGAACCGTGCCGCCGAGGCGCTCGAGCGCCGCGAGGCGGCGGCCCGCGAGGAGAGGCGCGCGCTCGACGTCGAGGACGAGCTTGCCGAAATGCCCTATCTGACCGAGCAGATGCTCGTCACTTTGGGCAAGGCGGGCATCAAGACGCTCGACGACCTCGCCGACCTCGCCACCGACGAGCTGGTCGCCAAGCGGCGGATCGAGCCGCGGCGCCGGGCCGAGAACATCCGGCCGGAGGACAAAGGCGGCATCCTCGCCGAATATGGCCTGACCGAAGAGCAGGGCAACGAGATCATCATGGCCGCCCGCGCCCACTGGTTCGAAGACGAGGCGAGCACGGCTGCAGACGGGGAGGACGCGGTTGCGGAATCCTCGCAATGATACGCTAGAGCGCCCAGCGCACACGCCCGAGCGCAAGTGCATCCTGAGCGGCGGGCTTGCCGCCCGGGGCGAGCTCATCCGCCTGGCGCTTTCTCCCGAGGGTGCGGTCCTGCCCGACGTGCGCGCCAAGGCGCCGGGACGGGGGGCGTGGATCGGTCTCGGCAAGGCCGAGCTCGCCGCGGCCCAGCGGAAGGGCAAGCTGCGCGGCGCGCTCATGCGAGCCTTCAAGACCAACGAGGTGAACGTCGCCGACGACCTGCCCGAACGGGTCGAGGCGGCGCTTCGCCAGGCGGCGCTCGACCGGCTCGGCCTGGAGGCGCGCGCCGGCAACCTGATCGTCGGAGCGGAGAAGATCGAGGCGGCGGCGCGATCCGGCCAGGTCGAGCTGCTCATCCATGCCGCCGACGCCTCGAGCGACGGCCGGCGCCGGCTCGACCAAGCCTGGCGGGTCGGCTCCGATACCGAGGGAAGCGGCCGCCAGGGACTGGTTTTTCCGGAAGGCCGGGCCATATTGTCGTTGGCGCTCGGCCGCGACAATGTGGTACATGTCGCCCTGGTCGATCGGCCTGCGGCGGCGCGCGTCGCCTCCGCCATTGGCCGGTGGGGCGCTTTTATCGGACGTGAGGCTGGTCTAGAGGCCGCTCCGGCGGCTGAGCCGGCTGCGCGCCAGGCGATTGTGGACGAAGGACGGGAATGAGCGAGACGACGGACAAGCCGAAACTCGGAGCGCGCGCGCCGCTGGGCCTCAAGCGCACGATCGAGACGGGCAAGGTGAAGCAGAGCTTCAGCCACGGGCGGTCGAACACCGTCGTGGTCGAGGTGAAGAAGAGGCGAATCCTCGGCCGGCCCGGTGAGACCGAGGCGCCCAGGATCGAGCCGACGCCGACGCCGGCGGCTCCGGTCGCGCGTGCGCCGCAGCCGGCCCCCCCGGCCGCGCCGCGCGCGGCCCCGGTCGACGACGCCTCCACGCGCCGCGAGCGCCAGGAGCGGCTGCTTCGCGAGGCCGAGGAATCGCGCCTCGCCGCGCTCGAGGAAGCGCGCCGCCGCGAGGACAAGCAGGCGCTGGCCGCGACCGAGGACGAAAAGCGCCGCGCCGAGGAAAATCGCCGCGCCGAGGACGAGGCCAAGCGTCAGTCCGAGGAAGAAGTGCGCCGAGCCACCGAAGCGCCGGCGCCGGCGCCTGCCGAAGCCGCCGCCCCCGCTCCGTCGGCCGACATCGAGGACGACCGCGGCCGTCCGGGCCACGCCCGTCCGAAGCACGGCCATGCCGTGCCCAAGCGCCCCGAGCCGGCGCGCCCCGGCCGCGGCCGCGAGGAGCATCGCCGCGAGCGCGGCAAGCTCACCGTCACCCGCGCCCTCGACGACGAGGGGGACGCCCGCGCCCGCAGCCTGGCGGCGCTGCGCCGCGCGCGCGAGAAGGAAAAGCGCGCCCATATGGCGGCCGGCCCGTCGGCCAAGCAGGTGCGCGACGTCGTCGTGCCCGAGGCGCTGACCGTCCAGGAGCTCGCCAACCGGATGGCCGAGCGCGCCGCCGACCTCGTCAAGGCGCTCTTCAAGATGGGCATGCCTGTCACCGTCAACCAGACGATCGATCAGGACACGGCCGAGCTGCTCGTCACGGAATTCGGCCACAACATCAAGCGCGTCAGCGACAGCGACGTCGACATCCAGACTGAGGACGATGTCGATCCGCCGGAGAGCCTGCAGCCGCGCCCGCCGGTGGTCACGATCATGGGCCATGTCGACCATGGCAAGACCAGCCTGCTCGACGCCATTCGCGGCGCCGACGTCGTTTCCGGCGAGGCCGGCGGCATCACCCAGCATATCGGCGCCTATCAGGTCGGCCTGCCCGACAAGTCGAAGGTCACCTTCCTCGACACGCCGGGCCACGAGGCCTTCACCGAGATGCGCGCGCGCGGAGCCAACGTCACCGACATCGTCATCCTGGTGGTGGCCGCCGACGACGGCCTCAAGCCGCAGACGGTCGAGGCGATCAACCACACCAAGGCGGCGGGCGTCCCGATGATCGTCGCGATCAACAAGATCGACAAGCCCGGGGCCAACCCGCAGAAGGTGCGCGAGGAGCTGCTCCAGCACGAGATCGTCGTCGAGGACATGGGCGGCGACGTTCAGGACGTCGAAGTTTCGGCTCTAAAGAAGACCAACCTCGACAAGCTGCTGGAATCGATCCAGCTGCAGGCCGAGATCCTCGAGCTGAAGGCCAATCCGGAGCGCCCGGCCGAAGGCGCTGTAGTCGAGGCCAGGCTCGACAAGGGCCGCGGCCCGCTGGCGACCGTGCTGATCCAACGCGGCACGCTGCGCGTCGGCGACGTATTCGTGGCCGGCCCGATCTCGGGCAAGGTCCGGGCGATGATCGACGACAAGGGCCGCCAGGTGAAGGAGGCCGCGCCGAGCTTCCCCGTCGAGGTGCTGGGCCTTTCCGGCGTTCCCGCCGCGGGCGACGTCCTCACCGTCGTCGAGAACGAGAGCCGCGCCCGCGAGGTCGCCGCCTACCGCCAGAGCCTGCTCGACCGCAAGCGCACCACCAGCGCCCCGGTCAACCTCGAAAATATGTTCGCTTCGAAGGCGAGCACGACGATGGAATTCCCGCTCGTGGTGAAAGCCGATGTGCAGGGATCGGTCGAGGCGATCGTCGGCGCGCTGGCGCGCATCTCGACCGAGGACATTCGGGCGCGCGTGCTGCACGCGGCCGTCGGCGGCATCACCGAGAGCGACGTCGTGCTGGCGGGCGCCTCAGGCGCGCCGATCATCGGCTTCAACGTCCGCCCCAATGCCAAGGCGCGCGAGATCGCCGAGCGGCAGGGGGTCGAATTCCGCTATTATGACGTCATCTACCACCTGACCGACTGGGTGCGGCAGGCGATGGGCGGCCAGCTCGGGCCGGAGATCGTCGAGACCGTGCTCGGCCGCGCCGAGGTCAAGGAGGTCTTCCCGGCCGGCAAGAAGGACAAGGCCGCGGGCCTGCTGGTGCTCGAAGGCGTCATCAGGAAGGGCGTCCATGCCCGACTCACCCGCGAGGACGTCATCGTATCCAAGACGACGATCTCGTCGCTGCGCCGGTTCAAGGACGACATCGCCGAAGTGCGCGCCGGCCTCGAATGCGGCGTGCTCCTCGGCGACACCAACGACATCAAGCCGGGCGACCATCTCGAGGTCTTCGAGGTCGAGGAGCGCGAGCGGACCCTTTAAGGGACGAACCGTGTCGGGAAGCTTCTTCGCGAACAATCCGGCGCCGCCGGCCGCCGAGCTGCTCGGCTGGGAACTGGTGGCCGAGAGTCCCGAGGAAGGGACGATCGAGATCGCCTTTCACCCGGACGGGCGCATGCTGAACCCGCAGGGGACCGTGCAGGGCGGCTTCGTCGCCGCGATGCTCGACGACACGATGGGGCCGGCGCTGGTCAGCATGTCGGGCGGCACCGAAATGCCGCGCTCGATCGACCTCAATGTCAGCTTCATCCGGCCGGTCCATCCGGGCCGGGTGGTCGGCCGCGGCCGTGTCGTTCGCCGCGGCCGCTCGGTGGTGTTCCTCGAGGGCGAGCTGTTCGACGGCGACGGCCGGCTGCTCGCCCGCGCCACTTCGAGCGCGATCCCGGTGCCGATCGGCTGATGCGCCGCACGGAAACCCCCGAAGGCCGCTCGGTCCGGCTGCTGCGCGTTGGCGAGCAGGTGCGCCATGCTCTGTCCGAAGTGCTGATGCGCGGCGACGTCCATGACGAGACGCTGGCCAGCCACAGCGTCTCGGTGACGGAGGTGCGAATGTCGCCGGACCTGCGCCACGCCACCGTGTTCGTGAAGCCGCTGCTCGGTGCGGACGAGGCCGAGGTACTGAAGGCGCTGAAGCGCAACGTGCGCTTTCTCAAAGCCGAGGTGGCACGGCGGGTAAACACCAAATATGCCGCCGACCTCAAATTCCTGCCGGACGATAGCTTTGACGAGGGCGGCCGCATCGATGCGCTGCTGCGTGACCCCAAGGTAAAGCAGGACCTGGAGGGTGGATCGCAGGGCTGATCCCCTATAGCTTGGTCTCTTCGCGTAGGAGGAAAAAGGATGCGTCGCTTCACAGGACCGGTCGCCGCCTTGTTGCTTGTCCCCGCTCCCGCGACCGCTCAGGAGCTTGCGATCCCGCCGGTCGACTATCCGGCTTTGCCGGTAAGCGCCGCCTCGGCCGAAGCGTTCGTGCCTGCGGGGTGGCGGATCGATGCGCTCGAGGAGGGCGACCTTAACGGCGACGGAGCCGACGATCTCGCGTTCGTGCTGCGCGAGCAGGATCCGGCCAACGTCATCGACAATGCGGGCTTCGGCCCCGACCGGTTCGATACCAATCCGCGGATGCTGGCGGTCGCGTTGGCGGAGCGGCGCGGGGGCTACCGCCTCGTCGCGCAGAATCACAGGCTGATCCCGCGCCACACCGAGCCGGTGCTCGACGACCCCTTCGATCCCGAGGGCGAGGCGCTGAAGATCGAGCGCGGCACGCTGAAGCTGTCGCTGATCCGCTTCGCCAGCGCCGGGGGCTGGGATTCGGGCGGGACCGCCTTCACCTTCCGCTGGCAGGACGGCGCGCTGCGGTTGATCGGGTTCGACTGGGACAATGTCCAGCGCGCCAGCGGCGAGACCCGGGAGGTCAGCATCAACTTCCTTACCCGGCGGGTGCGAAGCGCGAGCGGGAATATCGAACGCGACGACGAGCAGGTGCGCTGGAGCCGGATTCCGGCCGGGCCGCTGCCAACGCTCGACGAGATCGGCGACGGGCTCGAATTCGACCCCGGCGGCATCCTCGCCCGCCTCCCCTGAAGATGCTGGATCTCGACCGACTGGGCGCACCGATGCAGGCGGGCGCCACGAGACTGGAGCCGATGCGCGCGGAGCACCGGCTCGAGCTCAAGGCGGCCTGCGCCGAGGATCCCGACATCTGGCCGATCTATTCGATCTCCTACGATCCGGAGCATTTTGATGCGAGCTTCGACCGGCTGACCGCTCGGGCCGATGGGAGGCCATTCGCCCTGTTCGCGGGCGCCGAGGCGGCGGGGATGAGCTGCTATCTGGGCATCGACGAAGAACGGGCGGTGCTCGAGATCGGCAACACTTATTATGTGCCGGCCCTTCGGGGGACCGGCTTCAACCGCATCGTCAAGGACCTGATGATCCGGAGGGCGATCGACTGCGGCTTCCGGCGCATCGAGTTTCGCGTCGACGTCCGCAACGGCCGCAGCCAGGCGGCGCTCGCGAAGATCGGCGCCGTCCGCGAAGGCGTGCTGCGCGCGGACCGCATCACCTGGACCGGCCACGTCCGCGATACCGCGCTTTTCTCGATCCTGGCGGACGAGTGGCCCTCCACGGCTGGCTGATCGTCGACAAGCCGGTGGGGCTTGGCTCCACCCAGGTCGTGTCGGCGTTGAAGCGGGCGGTGCGCGAGGGCGGCTATCCGAAGGTAAAGGTCGGGCATGGCGGCACGCTCGATCCCCTGGCGAGCGGGGTGCTGCCGGTGGCGCTCGGCGAGGCGACCAAGCTGTGCGGGCGCGCGCTCAATGCCGACAAGGACTATGAATTCACGATCCGCTTCGGCGAGGAGACGGACACGCTCGACCTTGAAGGGGAGGTGGTGGCGCGGTCGGCGCGGCGGCCGACGATGGCGGAGGTGCAAGCGGTGCTGGTGCGCTTCACCGGCGAGGTCGAGCAGGTGCCGCCGGCTTATTCGGCGGTGAAGGTGGACGGGAAGCGGGCGTACGATCTGGCGCGAGCGGGGGCGGCGGTGGAGCTGAAGAGTCGTTCCGTGACCGTGCATGGA
Organism: Allosphingosinicella sp.; assembly: GCA_036386375.1. Taxonomy (GTDB): domain Bacteria; phylum Pseudomonadota; class Alphaproteobacteria; order Sphingomonadales; family Sphingomonadaceae; genus Allosphingosinicella. Next base: position 53,513 of record DASVVV010000027.1, read on the forward strand.
CTCGCAATCCGTCATGCTGAACTCGTTTCGGCATCCAGTCGGGATGCGTCCGAGCGGTCGTCAGCCTGGGCCCTGAAACGAGTTCAGGGTGACGACGGGCAAGTGGCGGCGGTGACGCTTTCAGCCACCGTTTCGAAGGGCACCTACATTAGGTCCCTCGCCCGTGACATCGCTCACGCGCTTGATACAGTCGGCCATGTCATCACGTTGCGACGGACGCGTGCGGGCCCGTTCGGCCTGGATGGGGCGATTTCACTGGACAAACTGGGCGAAGCCGCTAAGGGCGGCAGCCTTGAAAATACCCTCTTGCCGCTGGCGGCAGGGCTGGACGACATCCCGGCTCTTTCCGTCACTCCCGACCAGGCAAGGGCGCTCCGCCAGGGGCGCAAATTGGCCGGGATCGCCGCAACGCCGGGCCTCCACCTTGCGACCGACCGCGATGTTCCGGTTGCGCTCGTGGAGCTTTGCGAAGGAGAACTTCGCGTGGTGCGCGGCTTCACCCTCTGACGTTTGAAAGGATGCACGATGTCGGTCACAGCCGAGCGCAAGCAGGAACTGATTCAGGACAATGCCCGGGCTTCGGGCGACACCGGTTCGCCGGAGGTGCAGGTCGCGATCCTCACCGAGCGGATCACCAACCTGACCGAGCATTTCAAGACCCACGCCAAGGACAATCACTCGCGGCGCGGGCTGCTGATGCTGGTCAACAAGCGCCGCTCCCTGCTCGATTATCTCAAGGGCAAGGACGAGGCGCGCTACAGCGCCCTGATCGCGAAGCTGGGCCTTCGCAAGTAATTCGGGAGCGGTCCCGTTCGGGCCGCTTCGCATATTCGCGCGCCTGCAATCCGGTGGGCGGCGGAACCGGGCCATTCGGGCTCAAGCAGGCGGGCAGTGCGCCCGCACAGAGGCCCCGGCCGCATCGGGCGGCCGGACGTAAGGAAAAGACATGTTCGACACCAAGAAAGTATCGATCGAATGGGGCGGCAAGACGCTGACCCTCGAAACCGGCCGCGTCGCCCGTCAGGCCGACGGCGCCGTTCTGGCCACTTTGGGCGACACCGTCGTCCTGTGCGCGGTCACCGCCGCCAAGTCGGTCAAGGAGGGGCAGGACTTCTTCCCGCTGACCGTCCACTATCAGGAGAAATTCTCGGCCGCCGGACGCATTCCGGGCGGCTTCTTCAAGCGCGAGCGCGGCGCCACCGAAAAGGAAACGCTGACCAGCCGCCTGATCGACAGACCGATACGGCCGCTCTTCCCCGAAGGTTTCTATAACGAGATCCTCGTGATCGCCCATGTGTTCAGCTATGACGGCGAGAACGAGCCGGACATCGTGGCGATGATCGCGGCGAGTGCGGCGCTGACGCTTTCGGGCGTGCCGTTCATGGGGCCGATCGCCGGCGCGCGCGTCGGCTACAAAGCGGGTGAATACCAGCTCAACCCGAGCATGGACCAAGTCCGTGAGGGCGAGCTCGACCTGGTCGTGGCGGGAACGCGCGACGCCGTGCTGATGGTCGAATCGGAAGCCAAGGAGCTCAGCGAGGAAGTGATGCTGGGCGCGGTCATGTACGCCCACGAGGCTAGCAAGCCCGTCATCGACGCCATCATCCGCCTCGCCGAACAGGCCGCCAAGGAGCCTTGGGAGCTGCCTGAGGACTCCACCTCCGGCGCGGTGCTGGAGAAGCTTCGCGGCCTTGCCGGCTCCGGCCTCGAACAGGCCTACAGGATCGTCGGCAAGGCCGAGCGCGTCGCCGCACTCGCGGCCGCCAAGACACCGCTCAAGGAAGCCTATGAGAATGCCGAACCGGCCGAGAAGCTCAAAGCCACCAAGCTCGGCAAGAAGCTCGAAGCCGAGATCGTCCGGACCGCGATCCTGAAGGAAGGCCGCCGCATCGACGGCCGCGACACCAAGACGGTCCGCCCGATCGAGGCGATGGTCGGCTTCCTGCCGCGCGCCCACGGCTCCGCGCTCTTCACCCGCGGCGAGACCCAGGCGATCGTCACCACCACGCTCGGCACCAAGGACGCCGAGCAGATGATCGACGGCCTCGACGGCCTCTCCTACCAGCGCTTCATGCTCCACTATAATTTCCCGCCTTATTCGGTCGGCGAAGTGGGGCGGTTCGGGGCCCCCTCGCGGCGCGAGACGGGCCACGGCAAGCTCGCCTGGCGGGCGATCCACCCGATGCTGCCGAGCCATGAGGAATTCCCCTATACGGTGCGGGTCCTCTCCGACATCACCGAGTCAAACGGCTCCTCGTCGATGGCGACCGTGTGCGGGGCCAGCCTCGCGCTGATGGACGCCGGCGTGCCGCTCAGGCGGGCGGTGGCGGGCATCGCCATGGGCCTGATCCTCGAGGGCGAGGACTTCGCGGTCATTTCCGACATCCTCGGCGACGAGGACCATCTCGGCGACATGGACTTCAAGGTCGCCGGCACCGAAGCGGGCATCACCGCGCTCCAGATGGACATCAAGATCCGCGGCATCACCGAGGAGATCATGAGGAATGCGCTCGCCCAGGCGAAGGACGGCCGCACCCACATCCTCGGCGAAATGGCCAAGGCGCTCGACCATACGCGCGAGGAGCTCAGCGCTCACGCGCCCAGGATCGAGACGATGCAAATCCCCAAGGAGAAGATCCGCGACATCATCGGCACCGGCGGCAAGATCATCCGCGAGATCGTCGCCACCACCGGCGCCAAGGTCGACGTGGACGACGAGGGCGTGATCAAGATCAGCTCGTCCGACCTCAGCCAGATCGAGGCTGCGCGCCAGTGGATCGCCGGCATCGTCGAGGAGCCGGAGGTAGGCCGGGTCTACCAGGGCAAGGTCGTCAACATCGTCGATTTCGGCGCGTTCGTGAACTTCATGGGCGGCCGCGACGGCCTGGTCCACGTCTCCGAGATCAGGAACGAGCGGGTCGAGAATGTCCGCGACGCGCTCGAGGAAGGCCAGGAGGTCAAGGTCAAGGTCCTGGAGATCGACCCGCGCGGCAAGGTCCGCCTGTCGATGCGCGTCGTCGACCAGGAGACCGGCGCCGAGCTGGAGGACACCAGGCCGCCGCGCGAGGACCGCGGTCCGCGCGGCGAAGGCCGCGGCGACCGCGGCCCGCGGCGTGACGGCGGCGGCGACCGCGGTCGAGGCCCGCGCCGTGACGGCGGCGGTCGCGACCGCGGCCCGCGCCGCGAGGGCGGTGGGGACCGGGATCGAGGTCCGCGCGGCGAAGGCGGCGGCGATCGCGGCCCTCGCGGTGAAGGCGATCGGGATCGCGGCCCGCGCGAGGGCGGCGGCGACCGCCCGCCCCGGAGGGAACGCAGCGACGAAGGCGGGCCCGAGCCCGAATTCGCTCCGGCGTTCTTGACGCGGGACGACGACTGATTGTCTCCCGCCCCGGCGGGGAGGATCGTGAAGACGGGGGTTCCGCGGCCGAGAATGGCCTCTGACCGACGACACCCTCACCCTCCCTCTCCCCACGGGGACAGGGATCCAAGAAGCCCCGCCAGCGATGGAGGGGCTTTTATAGGGATCGCGCGAAGCCGCGAAGCGGGCGATGAAGGCGGCCCGCCGCCGCGGTCACCTTCGCCAGCCCATGTCGGATACCCGCGCCGGGATGAGGCGACTTCGCAGATATTCCAGGCAGAATTCGCCGTCTTTCAGGCCGCTGGCTCCGGTTTCAAATCTATCAAGATGATCCCTTCGCCCGCCGCGGGAGTGGGTCTATAGCGCGCGCGAAGGAGACTCGAGCCATGAACGAGATGAGCCGCATTTCCGCCCAGCCCGCTTACAGCGACGCCGTCCAGGCCTTCCTGAAGCGCGGGCCCCGGCTGTTCATCGACGGTGCGTGGGCCGGCTCCTCCCACGGCGCGACCATCGCGGTCTTCGATCCCTCGACGGGGCGTGAGATCGCGCGCATCGCCGACGCTTCGGAGGCCGACGTCGACCGCGCCGTCGCTGCCGCCCGCACTGCCTTCGACGACGGCCGCTGGAGCGGGATGCCGCCGTACAAGCGGCAGCGATTGATGGAGCGGCTCGCGGACCTTATCGAGGCGAACCTGGCCGAGCTGGCCGAGCTCGAATCGATCGACAACGGCAAGCCCAAATCGATGAGCGAGCGGCTCGACATCCCCGCCTGCGTCATGACCCTGCGCTACATGGCCGGCTGGGCGACCAAGATCGTCGGCGAGCATGTCGAGCCGGCCGGGTCGCCCGCCGGCGCGATGCACGCTTATGTCCGCCGCGAGCCGGTCGGCGTCTGCGCCCAGATCGTGCCGTGGAACTTCCCGCTGATGATGGCCGTGCAGAAGATCGCGCCCGCGCTGGCCGCCGGCTGCACGATCGTCCTTAAGCCCGCCGAGCAGACGCCGTTGACGGCGCTCCGCCTCGGCGACCTGATCGCGGAGAGCGGCATCCCGGCCGGCGTCGTCAACATCGTCACCGGCATGGGCGAGACCGCCGGCGACCGCCTCGTCCGCCACCCGCAAGTCGACAAGGTCGCCTTCACCGGCTCGACCGAGGTCGGCAAGATCATCAACCGCAACGCGACCGACACGCTGAAGCGGGTGACGCTGGAGCTGGGCGGCAAATCGCCGGTCATCGTCCTTCCCGACGTCGACGTCGACAAGACGGCGCGCGGCGCCGCCACCTCGATCTTCGCCAATTCCGGCCAGGTCTGCATCGCCGGCTCGCGGCTGTTCGCGCACCGCGACATTTTCGACCGGCTGCTGGAGGCGGTGGCGGCGAACGCCCAGCAATGGAAGGTCGGCCCAAGCCTCGCGCCCGACACGCGCATGGGCCCGCTCGTCTCGACCGAGCAGCATGAGCGCGTCCTCTCTTACATCGAGGCGGGGCGAAAGGAGGGCGCCTCGGTGCTGTGCGGCGGCGACGCGCCCGGCGGTGAAGGCTATTTCGTCAACCCGACTATTCTCGTCGACGTCAAGCCGGAGATGAAGGTGGTGCGCGAGGAGATTTTCGGGCCTGTGCTCGCCGCCACCCGCTATGACGATCTCGACGAGGTGGCGCGGCAGGCGAACGACACCACCTACGGCCTCGCCGCCTCGATCTGGACCCGCGACGTCTCGGCGATGCACAAGCTCGCCGCCAAGCTGAAGGCGGGGATGGTGTGGGGCAATTGCGCGTCGGCGGCCGACGTGGCGCTGCCGTTCGGCGGCTACAAGCAATCGGGCTTCGGCCGCGAGCAGGGCCGCTACGGCATCGAAGCCTATACCGAGCTCAAGACCGTCGCCATCGCGCTCTAGAAAACGGGGACAGTATACATTTTCGATGCGTCCTGAGGCGCGGGGGGGCTGAAAATGTAGACTGCCCCCGTTTTTTGCGGCCCTTGATCGCTATTGACGGCCGGTCCATGCCATGCGCGACCAGTAAGGGATTGCGTCCGATGCGTTTTTCGAAGCCTTTGTTCACCTGCGCCGCCGCCGCGCTCTTGGTCGCGGCCGCGGCCGCGCAGGAAGACGCGCAGGAGGCCGTCGCGAAGCAGGAGGCGGCCGCGCAGGTGGAGGAGCCGGCACCTTCAGCGACGGAAGCGCCGGCGCCGCAGGCCCCGGCGCAGCCGCCGGAGGTGCAGGGCCTCGAAGGGCTGCAAGGCACCGTCGACGCGCTGCAGGACCAGCCCGAGGCCCCGGCCACCGAGGCGCCGGCGGCCGCCCCCTCGACCCCGGCGCCGCCGCTCACCGCCGCGGAGCAGGCCCAACTCCGCCGCCATGTCGAGCGCGGGCGGCTGCTCGCCGCCATCGCGCGCGCGGGCATGATCGCGACCCAGGACATGCTGAGCCGCGTGGCCGATCCGGAAGGCGCCGGCATCGCCGGCTGGCTCGCTTTGCCCGAAGGCAATGCGATGACGGTCACCTTCTACGCCGACACCGATGCGGGCCCGCGCGCGGTCTACCGCGCCAACGTGCTCGGCGGGCGGGTGACGTCGCGCAACGTCTATACCGGCGCGGACCGGCCGCCGCTCGGCCCGACCGAAGCGAGGATGGCCGCGGCGCGCGCGGTCGCGGCCGGGCAGGAGCATCGGCCCTGCGGCGGCGACCAGTTCAACTATCTCGTCGTCCCGCCCGCGAATGCCGACGCCCCCGTCGTCGTCTATCAAGTGACGCCGGCAGTGCAGCGCGGCCGCATCCCGCTCGGCGGCCATTTCCGCACGACCGTCATGGCGAACGGGAGCGTCGCCGAGATGCGCGGCTTCACCAATGCCTGCCTCGATGCCGAGCTGCCGCCCGCCGCGGCCGGACAGCCGCCGCGCCCGATCGGGGTTACGCATCTGCTCGATCCGACGCCGACCGAGATCCATGTGCTGACCGCGATGCTCGCCGGGCGCCCGTTGCTGGTCGCCACCGGCGGCCCGGAACGGGTGTGGCTGGTAACCGGCGCGAGCATCGCCGAGGTGCGGCCGCGCACGCCCGGCCGCTAGACGCTACCTAATCAACCCGTCCGGCAAGGCGGAGCGCGCGCGCTCGCACAAATTAAGGTGGCGGACTTTAACCCATTTAAAAGTTCAGCGCTCGCCTGCGCGTTAACTGACTTGGCAGACACGAGAATCTCCGGGGGTGGCGCCTGAAACTTCATCTCGACGCCTTTGCCGAGCTGACCCCTCGGGACCGGGCGCTGCTGGACCAGCTCGCGCGGCGCTCCGTGCGCGAGGTCGAGCCCCGGCGCGACCTCATCCGCGAAGGGGACGAACCCAGGCACGTCCACCTGCTGCTTGACGGCTGGGCCTGCCGCTACAAGTCGCTGCCCGACGGGCGGCGCCAGGTCCTCGCCTTCATGCTGCCGGGAGCGCTCGAGGATTCGCGCGTGTTCCTGCTTCGGCGGATGGACCACAGCATCGGCGCGATCACCCGGCTGCGCTGCGCCGAGATACCGCCGGCCGAGCTGGAAGCGCTGGCGGCGCAGAGCCCGACCCTGGCGCGGGCGCTGTGGCGCAACGACCTGGTCAACGCCGCCATCGCGCGCGAATGGGTCCTCAATGTCGGCCAGCGCACGGCGCACGAGCGGCTCGCCCACATCATGTGCGAGGTCTATTTCCGGCTGGAATCCGTTGACCTCGCCGAGAACGGCAGTTGCGATTGGCCGCTCACCCAGAACGATCTCGCGGAGGCCGCGGGCCTCACCTCGGTGCACGTCAACCGCACCCTTCAGCTGCTTCGCGGGGCCGCGCTGATCGACATACGCGGCCGCAGGCTGACGATCCTCGATCTGCCCCGGCTGAAGGAGGCGGGTCTGTTCACCCCCAACTATCTCCACTTCGAACAGCCCGGCGCGCAGGCGGCTTGATGATCTTCCCCTGGTCCGTTTCGAAAGGCTTCAGCATCGCGTCTCGCGGCGAGAATCTGATAAATCTCGGCCAGCGCACCCTCCGCGTGCGGGACGTGAAAAGGCCTTAGCAGCGTGGCCGGCTTCGATCCGAATTATCTCTATTTGCGGCGCGCTGATACCGGAACTGCTTGAACCAGCACATGTTAGGACGGTTGTCGGTCTTTCCTGATGTCATTTTTCAACACATACGTTAAGTAAGAGGTATCGCCAGCCGATCGAACGGGCGCTCGCGGTTGAGAGATGACAAGCGCTCCGCCCGGAATTCTGTCCCTAGCCGCCCGGCGCCGGCCGGCGGCGCACCGGCACGTTGACGTTGCACAGGTCGATGCCGCCCGCCGGCGCGATGAAGAAGGTGCCGCCGCGATTGGCGCGGCCGGTGACGTAGGCGGAGAAGGCTTCGCTGTCGCTTCGCATCACTTCGAATTGCGGACGCTCGGCGGCCGGCAGCTCGCTGGCGAGGCGGACCGAGCGGATCGCGATCGGCCGCTCGCCCCGCTCCGTCTCGTAAAAGCCGAGATTGCCGGTGCCGCGCGGGCGGGCCGAGAGATGGGCGATGCCGTCGATCACCCGGCCGACGGTGGCGATGTTGCGGTCGAGGTGGCGCGGGGAATGGCCGATCACCGCGTAGAGCTCGCCGCCGGTGCCGGTGTCGGGCGAGAGGTCGCGGCCGACCCCGACCGAGCCGTAGCAATGGGTGAGCCAGGCGCGGCCGCTTTCGGGATCCCAGGCGACCGGCCAGCCGCCGGAATGGCCGGCCAGCGGCGCATAGCTGTCGGGAAAGCCGAGCGGGCGCGTCGTCAGCCCCGCGAGAGGTCGGTCGTATTCGGCGGGCGGCGTACGCACCACGCCCGCGGGGAGCGGCACCTCGGCGTCGCCATTGCCCCATTGGGCGACGTAATTGTCCTGCACACGGTAGATCGTCGCATTGTTCCACCAGCCCCCGCGCGCGAAGGCGCGCACGTTGGCGACGTGAACCGGAGCGAAGTCCGGCGCCAGCTCGATATGGACGATCCCGCCGTCCGCGAGCGTCATGACGAGGAGGTTTTCGGGCTCCACCGGGCGCCAGTCGGCGGGGGCGCTTTGCGCCACCACGTCGGAAGGCTCGCGCGCGCCCTCGACCGGCGCCGGCCGCCAGAAAGTGTAGCGTGGCGAGGGCTCCGGCTGCTCGGCCGCCTCCGGCGCGCAGGCGAGGATCAGGCCGAGAGCGGCAAAGGCGGCGAGCTGGCGCATCGGCTGAAATCCCCTTGAACGGCGCGACACTGAAGCCGCGCGGCATCGGCCGGTCAAGCGGCGCGGGCTGGACTCGCGGCGATTAGGATAGGAGACAAAGGCGCAGCCTTGGGAGAGCGATGATGAAGATCGTGGCGATGTTGGCGGCGTTGCTCGGCGCTTGCGGGACTTCGAACGGCGATGCCCGCGGCGACGGAATGCCCGCCCCGGCGAACGGCACGGCCCGCGCCGCCCCCGCCAACCCCGCGGCGCCGGCGCCGGCGCCCGCGGCGAGTGCAGAACGCGGCGTCGAGGACCCGCGAGCGTTCGTCGAAACCACCTACGAGGCGTATAACGCCGATCCCGATGCGCCGCCCGAGGAACCCGCCTTCGCCTATAGCGAGCGGCTGCGCCGGCTGTTCGAGGCCTATGAGAACTGGACCCGGCAGCATGACGATCTGGTCGGCTCGCTCGATTTCGACTGGTGGATGAACGCCCAGGACTGGGGCCCCGTCGACGTCCAGCTCGCCGAAGAGCAGGAGGGGCGGGACCGGCGCACCGTCGTCGCCCGGTTCAGCAATTACGGGACGGCGGTTGTGAACCGCTTCCGCTTCGTCCGCGTCGGCGAGCGCTGGTATCTTGACGACGTCGTCAACGGCGACGGCGCGGCGGAAGGCTGGACTTTGTCCCGGCTCCTCCAGGAACGGCCCGAATAGGACGAAGGACAGTCACTTTGAACACCGCCGCGAGAGCCCCCGGACCGCGGCGCATGAAAGTCCCTGTCCCCCTTTTCCGGAAACTGACCGTCGCCCCGCTTCATCCGATCCGGCGCCGATTCGGATGCAGAACCGCGTGACCGACGCCTCGCCGATGCTCAGCCTCTGCGCGGGGAGGGGCCATGATCAAGTCCATCGCAATCTTCGCCGCCACAGCGGGGCTGACGCTGGTGCCGCTGTCCATCTCCGACTGCGGCGGCGACTTCGCGGCCGGAGCCCAGCGCTCCTGCTGCCGGATCTGCACCAACGGCAAGGCCTGCGGCGACAGCTGCATCGCCCGTCACCTCAACTGCC
>DASVVV010000028.1:0-52746 GCA_036386375.1 Allosphingosinicella sp.
ACCACATGGATCCCGCTTAGCCGCGCTCGCCCTCGGCTGCCATTGTCCGCGGCTTGTGGCATGATGGGAGGCCGGAGCCGAGGGCGGCTCATCGCCCGCTCGGAAGGAAGCCTTCGATGTTCAGCCACATCACCATCGGCACCAACGACCTTGACCGCGCGGTACGCTTCTATGACGCGGTGCTGGCGCCGCTCGGCCTCCAGCGCGGCCACAGCCCCTGGCCGAGCTGGGCGATGTGGCGCCGGCCCGGCGAATATTATCCGATGCTCTGGGTCGGCCAGCCGTTCGACGGAGCGGCGGCGTCGACCGGCAATGGCTGGATGGCGGCCTTCCTCGCCGAGACCCGCGGGGCCGTCGACGAAGCTTATGCGGCCGCGCTCGCCGCCGGCGGAACCGATGACGGCGCGCCCGGCCTGCGCTCGTGGCGGCCCGATTATTACGGCGCCTATGTCCGCGATCCCGACGGCAACAAGATCCACTTCGTCTGGCGCAGCGAGGAATATCGCGGACGTCCGCCGGTCGGAGAGCCGCCGTCCGGCGCCAGTCCGGACAGTCGCGACTGACCGTCCGCCACCTCTTGCCAGGCCTGCTACATTTGTGGCATCAGAAGGCGCCGCCGGGGGGCCGAATCGGCTTCGCGCGGCGTCATTGTCCAGGAATGAGAAAGAGGAGCAGACATGTCTGTGACCGCTTCGATCCTGCAGGAACGGATCGACAAGCTCGAAAGGCAGGCGAAAAAGTACCGCATCGGCCTGATCGCCAGCGCGGCCGCGGCCGTGCTGGCGGCCGGCGCCGCGACGACCGAGGGGGCGATCGCCCAGGCGTCGCCGCCGCAGGTGCTGCGGCTCAAGGGGCTGATCATCGAGGATGCGCAGGGGCGGCCGCGGATCGTCATGGGCGCGCCGACGCCGGCGGTGACCGGGCGCGACCGGCGCGATCCGCTCACCGGCCTGGTCTATCTCGACGAGAACGGCGCCGACCGGCTCACCTTCGGGGCCTATCCGGACCCGATGCTGGCAGCGGGCCCGCAGCCGCGGCGCGTGCCCGGCGCCGGCATCCTGATCCACGACCGCGACGGCGTCGAGCGCGGCGGTTATGGCGTGCTCGACGACGGCACCGCGGCGGTGACGGTCGACTGGCCGAAGACCGGCGAAGGCGCGGTCATGTCGGCCGGCGAGCGCTTCGCCGGCATGGGCGCGTTCCACCGCAGCGAGCCGGGCGTCTATCGCGAGGCGGTGACGATCGGTGCGATCCGCGACGGCGAAGAGGGCTTCGTCAAGCTCACCGACGGCGGCGGCAACCAGCGGCTGCGGGTGCAGATGCGCGGCCGCGGGGAGCCGCAGTTGACGATTTACGATCGCGAAGGGCGCTCGCTTAGGACGCATGTGCTGAGATAGAGGCGTCGGCTGGCCAGTTTCGAAGAATCCCTCTCCCGGCGCGGAGAGGATCAGGGTCAGAGGGCTCTGACTCCGGAAGAAACCGGCCACGCCCGACACCCCCGCCCTACCCTCCCCCTCAAGGGGGAGGGATGTTCTTGCGCGTGCGACGGGGGACAGTCACTCGCGACTGTCCCTGATTGGCCGCCGCCTTCCACGAGGCAAGCCCCGGGCGGGTGCTTCAGCCGCCGCAGGCCTGGGCCAAGGCGGGTTCGATGGCCTCGATCGTATAGGGCTTGGAGAGGATCGGTGCGCCGGCATGCTGCTCGGGCGGCGGATCGACATGGCCGCCGGTGGCGAGCACGAACGGCGTGCCCTCCTCGGCGAGCCGGTCGGCGACCGGCCACACCTTCTTGCCGTCCTTCAGCTGGACGTCGATGATGGCGACATCGAAGCCGCCGGCATCGACCCGGACCATCGCCTCCTCGACGGATTCGCAGGTGCCGACGACGTCGTGGCCGAGCGTCTCGAGGAAATCCTCCAGCATCATCGCGATGAGCGGCTCATCCTCGACGATCAGGATCGACCTCTTGCCCGGCATGGCGCCCGCCTTAGCGGCTGACGGTTAAAGGAAAAGATATTTTCGGGGGCGGTGCGAGCCAGGGCCGGCAGCCATTGAACGGGGACAGTATACATTTTCGCGCGGCCCGGGTGCCGCGCCGTCGGGCACCGCCGGGAAAATGTATGCTGTCCTCGTTTTTCGACTGTCCCCTATTTCGCCGCGAGAACGTCGCGGACCGTTTCCGCCAGCTGCTGGACCGAGAAAGGCTTGGCGAGGAAGGAGACGTGAGGGATGTCGATCGACTTGCGCAATTGCTCCTCGGCATAGCCGGAGATGAACAGGATCGGCAGCTCCGGGTGGAGCTTGCGCGCGGCGCGCACCGTGGTCGGGCCGTCCATCGTCGGCATGACGACGTCGGAGATGAGCAGGTCCACCTTGCCCTCCCGCTCGAGGATTTCAAGCGCCGCCTCGCCATTCTCCGCGACCAGCACCGAATAGCCGTGGCGGGTGAGCGCGCGCTCAGCGACGGTGCGCACCATCGCCTCGTCCTCGACCAGGAGGACCGTGCCGCTGCCCCACAATTCGCCGGCCTTTTCCTTCCCCTTGGCCCTCGCCGCCGCCTCGCCGGGCTGGGCGCGGTGGACCGGCAAGTAGATGGTGAAGGCGGTCCCCTTTCCGACCTGCGAATCGGCGAAGATGAAGCCGCCCGATTGCTTGACGATGCCGTAAACGGTGGAAAGACCGAGGCCGGTGCCCTTCCCTACCTCCTTGGTGGTGAAGAAGGGCTCGAAAATCTTGCCGATGATGTGGGGCGGGATGCCGGTGCCGGTGTCGGCGACCTTGAGCGCGGTATAGTCGCCGGCGGGCAGGATATCGGTTCCCATGCGGCGCACATCGTCAGCGGAGACCGCATAGGTCTGCAAGGTCAGCGTGCCGCCGCCCTCGGCATTCTTGGCAACCATCGCGTCGCGGGCGTTCACCGCGAGGTTGACGATCACCTGCTCGAGCTGGCCGGGATCGGCCCGGACCGCGCCGAGGCCGCGGCCGTGCTTGACCTGGAGCTTGATCCGCTCGCCGAGCAGCCGGGTGAGCAGATGCGAGACCTCGGCGACGACGTCGGGCAGCTGGAGCACCTGCGGGCGGAGCGTCTGCTGGCGCGAAAAAGCGAGCAGCTGGCGGGTCAGATTGGCGGCGCGGTTCGAGTTGGAGCGGATCTGCTGGATGTCGTCATAATCGGAATCGCCCGGCGAATGGCGCATCAGCATCAGATCGCAGGTGCCCAGGATCGCGGTCAGGATATTGTTGAAATCGTGGGCGACGCCGCCGGCGAGCTGACCGACCGCCTGCATCTTGGTCGCCTGGGCGATCTCGCGTTTGAGTCGCGCCTCCTCGCTATTGTCCTTGAGGCTGAGGAGCACGGCGGCGGTGCCGAGGCCGCGCGCCCCGGCGACGCTCATCGCCACCGGCTCCTCCGGATTGGCGCGCAGCCGCACGGCGAGGTCGCCGGAATGGCCGCGGCCGCGGGCGAAGCGGCGCACCGCGTCGGAGACGGCGGCCTTGTCCTCGTCGACGACGAGGTCGCCGGGCCAGGCCGGCCGCTCGTCGGGGGACAGGCCGGCGGCCTTGCGGAAGGCCTTGTTGAGGAAGGCGAAGCGGCCGTCCGTGTCGGCCAGCGCAAGGCCGAGCGGCAGGCTGTCGAGCAGAGCATGGATGTGGGCGTTCTCGTCGCCGGCGAGGCGCGCGCCCGGCACGTCGTCGAGCATCAGGAACAAGGAGGGCGAGCCGGCTTCGTCGCCGGCGGGGATCTGGACGATCCGCAGCGGCGGGCCGGCCTTGCCTTCGGCGGCGAGCTGGAACTGGCCGCTGTCGGTCGCGGCGAGATGATCGACCAGGCCGGTGCCGACGACCGGCTCGCTTTCCTCGCGGGCGGCGCGTTGGACGAAGAGCGGATTGGCGGCGCCGATGCGCCCGTCGGCTTCGGCCAGGACCAGCATCAGCCCCGCTTCGGCGAGGCGGGCGCCCGGCTCGCCGGTCAGCAGGCGCGCGGCTTCGGCCGTGACATCCGGCCCGTCGGCCCGGACGAGCCGCCAGACCAGGTGGCTCCCGGCCTGCCGGACTTCGCCGCGCACGCGCCGGCCGCCGACGTCCAGGTCGGCCAAGGCAACCGAGCCTTCGCGGCGAGCGGTTCGGCAGGCTTCCTCCAGCCGTTGGCGCGCCGCATCGTCCTCGGCCAGCTCGGCCGGCGCGGCGCCGCCGCCGAACCAGCGGCTCCAGGTCGCGCCGGCGCAGACCAGCCGGCCGTCGCCGTCGGTGAGCGCGAGCGCCGCTTCGCCGCCGCCGGCATCCAGCGCCGCCCGCAGCAGCCGCAGATCCACCGGCTCCAGGCCTTTGTCCGCGAGCGGGAGCGCGGGGGCGGCGACCCTCCGGGTGGCCAGCAGCAACACCCCGCCCGCGCCGGTCAGCGCGGCGAAAAAAATGGCGGCGAAGGTCCGATCGCCGACTGCCCACAAGAGCAGCGCTGCCGAAGCCAGAGCGGCGGCGATGAACGGAAGCAGGTCCCGCCCGGTGCCGCGCGGAGCGAGCGACGCCATCAGCCCGCCTCGCCGCGCCGGGCGCGACGCCGCCACTTGCGCCCGGTCCACCAGCGCCAGATCAGGACCGCGACGAGATAGCCGAGAAAGGCCGAGGCGGCGCCGATGATGAAGAGGCCGCTGACCAGAGCCGGCGCGGCATCCGAGAACAGCCAGGCGAGCCATTCGCCGACGCCGGCGCCGCTGTCGCGAAGCGCGTAGAAGCTGTTGATGTCGGTGCGGAAGCCGAGGAAGCTTCCGATCTCGAGCGAGGCCAGGATCAGAAACGGGGTGGTCGCCGGATTGGTGAGGAAGGTCATCGCGGCGGCGACCGGGATGTTGGCGCGGAGGGGGATCGAAAGCAGAGCCGAGCCGACGATCTGGACCCCGGGGATCAGCAGGAACACGCCGACGAAGAGCCCGGCCGCGACTCCCCGCGGGACCGAGCGGCGGGTGAAGCGCCAGAATTCGCTGTTCATCATGCGCGTGCCGAACGGCTTCAGCCAGCGGCTCTTCGCCAGCTCCTCGCGCCGCGGCGCATTGCGCGCCATCCATCTCCTGATCCGCTCGATCATTGGCCCGTGCCGCTACCCGTGCTGGCGAAGCAGGCGCCCCTGCTCCTTCTTCCAGTCCTTTTCCTTTTCATATTCGCGCTTGTCGTGAAGCTTGCGTCCGCGTGCCAGCGCCAGCTCCACCTTCGCACGGCCGCGCGAGTTGAAATAGATGGAAAGCGGCACCAGCGTCATCCCGTGGCGGGCGACGGCGCCGAACAATTTCTCGATCTCGCGGTTGTTGAGCAGCAGCTTGCGCGGCCGCTTGGGCTCATGGTTGAAGCGGTTGCCGTGGCTGAACTCGGGGACGTTCGAGTTGACCAGCCAGACCTCGCCATCCTTCACCTCGGCATAGCTTTCCGCGATCGAGCCCTCGCCGAAGCGCAGGCTCTTCACCTCGGTGCCGGTCAGCGCGATGCCGGCCTCGAACACCTCGTCGATCGCATAATCGAAACGGGCGCGCCGATTCTCGGCGACGACCTTCTTCTTGTCGAAGCTGGCGTGACGGGGGCGGACCATCAGCGAGCCGCCGGAGCGCAGAACATTCCCGTTATGGCAGCGAAAGCTGGAATCCCTCTTTCTTTCGCTGCTGCTCGGAAAAGTAGAAGTGAGATCCGAGCTTTCGCCGGGATGACGCTGAGATTGGTCATGCCAGCCCCGCATGTTCGAGCGCCGCGTCGACCGCGCGGCGGCTGGCTTCCGAGGGCGGGGTCATCGGCAGGCGCAGGTCGGCGGGGAAGCCGGGGCGGAGCTTGTTGACGGCATATTTGACCGGGCCGGGGGAGGCGTCGCTGAACAAAGCGGCGTGGAGCAGGTAGAGCTTGTCCTGGAGTCTCACCGCTGCATCCCAAGCGCCTGAAAGACAAGCATTCTGGAAATCGGCGCACAGCCGCGGCGCGACGTTCGCCGTAACCGAGATGCAACCCCGTCCGCCCATCGCGTTGAAGCCCAGCGCCATGTCGTCATTGCCGGAAAGTTGGACGAAATCCTCGCCGCAGGCGAGGCGCTGGGCGGTGATTCGGGCGAGGTTGCCGGTGGCGTCCTTGACGGCGACGACGTTGGCCATCCTGGCGAGCCGCGCCATCGTCTCGACCGATATGTCAGTGATCGTTCGCGACGGCACGTTGTAGAGGACGATCGGGATGTCGACCGCCTCGGCGACGGCGGCGAGATGGGCGTAGATGCCGTCCTGGTTGGGGCGGTTGTAATAAGGCGGCACGTGAAGCGCGGCATCGGCGCCGGCCGCCTTGGCCGAGCGCGTGAGAGCGATGGCATGGGCCGTGTCGTTGGCGCCGCAGCCGGCGATCACCTTCACGCGCCCGGCCGCCGATTCGACGCAGATCTCGATTGCTCGGCGGTGCTCGTGCGGTTTCAGGGTCGCTGATTCGCCGGTTGTGCCGCACGGCACAAGCCCATGACTTCCTTCGCTTATCTGCCAGTCGACGAAGTCGCGATAAGCGCCCTCGTCAAACGCTTCGTCGCGAAATGGGGTCACCAGAGCGGGGAACGACCCTTCGAACATGCACGGCTCCTTCACCTCGCCCTCCGGCATCGCCATAGCATCCTCTGGAGGGGACATCCGGGTCGGATGTTCAGGGTCTGATAAGGAGGGGGGCGTCATCCTGTCCAGCATGCAGAAGAGAGCGGGCCTGCTGCTCCTCATGGGAGCGTCCGTCGCGGCCGTCGCCGCGGGCAGCGTTGCGCCGGTAAGGATCGCCGCGCCGCCGGCCCCCGCCGCCAAAGTGCAGCAGGCGTCGCTGGTTCCGATCGTCACGAGCAGCGTCCAGTCGGCGCCGTCCAGCGCCATTGCCTCCAGCGTCGCGCGCTGGAACAGCCTGAGGCAGAGCGACAATCATCCCTTCTGGGCCTATGCCTCCTTCCTTCTCGGCCATCGCGGCTGGCCCGGGGAGGCGGCGATGCAGCGCGCCGCCGAGCGCCAGATCGCGCCGGCCGATTCGCCCGCCAACGTGATCCGCTATTTCGCCGCTTATCCGGCGCTCACCCCGACCGGCCATGCCCGCCACGCCTTCGCTCTGCAGGCCTCGGGTCGCGCGCAGGAAGCGCAGGCGGCGGCTCGCAGCGCCTGGACCGGCGGCGTGCTCCCGCTTCCGGACGAGCAGCGTCTGCTCGCGACCTTCGGCAGCATGCTGACGCCGCAGGACCATGACCGGCGCATGGACGCGCTCCTCGCCAGCGGCGACACGCAAAGCGCGCAGCGGGCGATCGTCTGGGCCTCGCCCGCGCGGCGGCCGCTCTACCAGGCGCGGCTCGCCCTCCAGATGCGGATGCCAGACGCCCGCAGCCGCGTCGACTCGCTCGGCCCCGCGTTCAACGCCGATCCCGGCCTCGTCATCGACAAGGCGACCTGGCTTCGCAACAACGGCGATCCGCTCGGCGCGCGCCAGCTGATGGCCCGCCGCCACCAGTTCGCCAGCCCGCCGGCCAATCCCGAAAAGTTCATGGAGACGATGGTCGCCCTCGCCCGCGGCGCCGCCAACGACCGCCAGTGGACGATGGCCTATGAGATTGCGAGCCAGGTCGACGACATCTTCCCGCCGGGCACCGACGTCAGCCGCCGTTCCTACGGCGAGCGCGACGAATATACCAACCTCACCTGGCTCGCCGGCATGGCGGCGATGCGCGGCAACCGGCTCGCCGACGCGGCCCGCATGTTCGACAAATATGGGCGCGCCGCGCAGTCGCCGCAGACCCGCGCCAAAGGCTTCTTCTGGGCCGCGCGCGCCGCTTCCGCCGCCGGCCAGGCCCAGCAGGCGAACAACTGGCTCCAGCAGGCGGCCAACAGCCCCGACCAGTTTTACGGCCAGCTGGCGATGGAGCGGCTCGGGCGCCAGATTCCCCCGCCGCCCCAAGTGATGCCGGCGACGCCCGACGAGCGGGCGCGGCTGCTCGCTCGTCCGCTGGCTCAGGCCGTCCAGTATCTCGGCTCGGTGGGGGACCGCAGCAACCAGACCCTGTTCATCCGTGCGCTGGCCTCGTCGCTCGAGACCGACCGGGAGCGCGCTGTCGCGGCGGAGCTCGGACGCCAGATCAACCGGCTCGACCTCGGCGTCTGGGCCGCGCGCGAGGCGCGCAGCAACGGCGCGACCTTCTATTCGCGGGCCGCTTTCCCGACCGTGTCGATCCCGCCCGCTTACCTGCGCAACTGGGCGTTCGCCCACGGCATCATGCGCCAGGAAAGCTCGTTCGACCGCGCGGCGGTGAGCTCGGCCGGCGCGCGCGGGCTGATGCAGCTGATGCCGGCGACGGCGGCGCAGGAAGCGCGGCGGCTTGGGGTCGGCTTCGATCAGTCGCGGCTGACCCAGGATCCGAGCTACAACGTCCTGCTCGGCAACCATCACCTCACCGGGCTTATGGACCGCTGGGGCAACAATGCCGTGCTGGTGGCGGCCGCCTACAATGCCGGCAGCGGAAATGTGAACCGCTGGGTGGCGAGCAACGGCGATCCGCGCAGCCCCGGCGTCGACGTGCTGCGCTGGATCGAGGAGATTCCGTTCGCCGAGACCCGCAACTACGTCCAGCGAGTGATCGAGAACACGATGGTCTATGACGCGATGAGCCCGAACGGCAGCCGCTCGCAAGGACGCGTTTCCTACTATCTGGGCCAGCGCCCGCGGGTCTGATCGTTTTTCGTCATTCCCGCGAACGCGGGAATCCACCTTCTGTTGGCGTTTCGGACTTCCGGCTGGACTCGCTTTCGCGGGAGTGACGGATGAACTGCAACGACGGGAGCGACATGACCGACCGCCCCAATTACATCACGCCGGCCGGCTATCGCCGGCTGCGCGAGGAATATGAGGCGCTGTTCGGGGTCGAGCGGCCCAAGCTGCTCGAGACGATCGCCTGGGCGGCGGCGAACGGCGACCGCTCCGAAAATGCCGATTACCAATATGGGAGACGCCGCCTGCGCGAGGTCGACCGGCGCATCAACTTCCTCTCCCGGCGGATGAAGGAAGCGAAGGTCACCGACCCCGCCGCCCAGCCAGACAAGGCCCGGATCTGGTTCGGCGCCATCGTCACGCTGATCGACGAGGACGAGAATGAGCGGACGGTGACCCTGGTGGGCGAGGACGAAGCGGACGCGGGGCACGGGCGGATCAGCTGGTACTCGCCGATCGCCCGGGCCATTCGCGGCGCCGCCGCCGGCGATTTGCGCAGGGTCGTTCTGCCGGCCGGCGAGCGCGAGTTCGAAATTCTGAAGGTCGACTATCCCGGCTGAGCGGGGCGGCGCCTCGGCCCGCGCGGGCTGGCGCCGGTCCACCGCTTGTAGGCGCGCGAGAAAGCGGCCGGATCGGAGAAGCCGAGCCGGTAGGCCGCTTCCTTGACCGGCACGCCCTCGTCGCGGACCAGCTTGAGCGCCAGGCGGCGGCGAAGGTCGTCGAGCAGCTGCTCGAAGGTCAGGCCCTCCGCCTTGAGCCGCCGGTACAAGGTCTGCCGGCCATAGCCGAGCGCGCGCGCGACCTCGTCAATGCGCACGGCGCCGGACGGGAGCAGCGCCTCGATCCGCCGCTCGACCTCAGCCCGGAACGCGCTCGGGCCCGGCGTCGCCCGCCCCTCCGCCTTGGCCACCTCGCTCAAGAAGGCCGTAAACGGATTGGCCGCCGTGCGGGGCCGGTCTTCGCCCAGAGCACCGCTGGATTCCGCCCGTCTTCGCAGGCCGAGGAAGCGGAACAGCGCCGTGCAGGGATCGCGCCGCTCGCAGCCCTCGCATCCGTCCCGGCTTTTGCGGTCGATGCAACCTGCGATCATGACTTTGTCCTCGCCGATCATGGGCCCAGGTGTCGTAGTCGGATAATACGCTTCCGCAAAGCAAAGCGCAAGGAGCTGCCCGATGCACCCGCTGATTCCCGTCCATGTCCTTGCCGGCAGCGTCGCGCTGATCGCCGGCGCCGCGGCTTTGTTCGTCGCCCCCAAAGGCTCGCCGCTGCACGCCCGCACCGGCAATGCCTTTTTCGTCGCGATGCTCGTCATGGCCGGAACCGGTGCGATCGTCGCTCTGGCGATGCCCGAGCGCGGCACGGCGACCATCGGCCTCTTCACCGGCTACCTCGTCGCCACCTCCTGGGCGGCGGCACGGCGGCGGAGCGGCGAAGCAGGCGCGTTCGAAAAAGGCGCCCTGGCGGTTGCGCTCGCCTGCCTCGCCGCCTTTCTCGCCATCGCCGCGGCCGGCTTCGCCGCGCCCGACGGCCGGCTCGATGTGATGCCCGCGCCGGTCCATCTCCCCTTCGCCGCGATCGCCGCCATTGCCGCCGGGCTCGACCTCAGCTTCATCCTGCGCGGGCGGCTGACCGGGCGGCAGCGCATCGCTCGCCATTTGTGGCGGATGAGCACGGCCTTCCTGATCGCCGCTTTCTCCTTCTTCCTCGGGCAGCAGGACAATATGCCCGTCGCGATCCAGGGCTCGCCCTTGCTCTTCATCCCGCCGGTCGCGGTGCTCGCGGCGATGCTGTTCTGGATCTTCCGCGTCCGCTTCGCCAGGGCCTGGCTGCGCAAGCCCATGCGCCGCCGCCGCGACCGGTCCCCGGCGCAGCTCGCGCCGGAGCATGTCTGACGAACGCTTGGATCAGCGCAGGTAAGGCGCTGCCGCCGCCACCAACGCCGTGCGGATTTCCGGGTCGGTGATGCGCATGTCGCCGTCGGTGTCGGCGTAGCGGCGGAACCAGATGTTGACGCGGTGGGCGACGTCGTCGCTGACGAAGCCGCGGGCCGCCTCGCGGAAGCCGAGCGTCACGATGGCGCGCCCCTCGCGCGTCTCCTTGAGCCACGGATCGAGGATGGAGACGCCGGGGCCTTCCAGGCCGCCGGCAAAGCCGCCGCGCGGGACGTCCCACTCGCCGCCGTCATAGGCATGGCGGGCGGGGCCGTGGCCGCGCGGTCGGGCCTGATAGGGGTCGTAGCTGCAGCCGGCGACCGCGATGGCCGCGAGGCTCGCCGCAAGGATCGCGAGGGGACGCTGTCGCATGGCCGGCTCCTTCGTCGGGAGGATCGCGCGCTCTTATCACGCGCGGGCACGCTCAGCCGCGCTTTTGCAGGAATTGCTGTGTCAGCTGTTCCGTTTCGGGACGGACGGGCGGCGGCCCGGAGGGCAGAGCCGCGGCCAGCGCTTCGACGACGGCGCTCAAGGCGGCGAGCCGCGCCGCTTTCTTGTCGTTGCCGTCGATGACGGTCCAGGGCGCCCAGCGCGTGTCGGTGGCGGCGAACATGTCCTTGATCGCGGCGAGATAGTCGGGGCGCCTGGCGCGGTTGCGGAAATCCTCCTCGCTCACCTTCCAGCGCTTCCAAGGATGTTCGAGGCGGGCGCGCAGGCGCTCATCCTGGGTCTCCTGGGTGACGTGGAAGAACAGCTTGGCGATGGTGGCGCCGTCCGCCGCGAGCTGCGATTCGAGCTCGTTGATCTCGTCATAGGCGCGCCGCCACTCGCGCTCCTTCGCGAAGCCCTCTACCCGCTCGACGAGCACCCGGCCGTACCAGCTGCGGTCGAAGATCGCGACCTCGCCCGCCTTCGGCAGCCGCCGCCAGAAGCGCCACAGATAATGGTGCGCCCGCTCCTCCTCGTCGGGAGCGGCGATCGGCCAGACGGCATAGTGGCGCGGGTCGCATTCGGCGGTAATGCGCTGGATCGCCCCGCCTTTGCCGCTCGCGTCCCAGCCCTCGACGACGATGATCGCCGAGCGGCGGTGGACGTGATTGGCGACGAACAGGCGCGAGACACGCTCCTGCAGGTCCCCGAGCGTCTCGCGGTAATCGCCCTTGAACGGCGCCCCGGCTTCATAGTCCCACAGGTTGATCGCCATGTGGGGTGCTTTAGCACCGCCGCTATTCGAGAGCGACGGTCCGTGCCGGGTCCTTGTCGGCGGTGCCGGCAGGCGGGACGACGCGGATGTGGAGCTCGCGCAGCTGCCTTGCGGTCACTTCGCCGGGTGCACCCATCATCAAATCCTCGGCGCGCTGGTTCATCGGGAAGAGCACCACTTCCCTCAAGTTCGGCTCGTCGGCGAGCAGCATGACGATGCGGTCGATGCCGGGGGCCGAGCCGCCATGGGGCGGCGCGCCAAATTTGAACGCGTTGATCATGCCGGAGAAGTTGGTGTCGACGTCCTCGCGGCTGTAGCCGGCAATCTCGAACGCCTTGTACATGATCTCCGGGCGATGGTTGCGGATCGCGCCCGACGAGAGCTCCACCCCGTTGCAGACGATGTCGTACTGGAAGGCCAGGATGTCGAGCGGATCCTTTGTCTCCAGCGCGTCGAGGCCGCCCTGCGGCATCGAGAACGGGTTGTGGCTGAAATCGACCCGCTTCGCTTCCTCGTCATATTCGTACATCGGAAAGTCGACGATCCAGCAGAAGCGGTAGGCGCCCTGCTCGATCAGGCCGAGCTCCTCGGCGACCCGCGTGCGCGCGGCCCCGGCGAGCCTCGCCGCCTGGTTCGCCTTGCCGGCCGCGAAGAAGACGCCGTCGTCCGGGCCGAGGCCGAGCGCCGCGATCAGCTTCGCCGCCGCCTCTTCGCCGAGATTCTTGGCGATCGGCCCGCCAGGCTCGCCATTCTTGATGTTGATATAGCCGAGGCCGGCATGCCCTTCCGAGCGCGCCCAATCGTTCATGCCGTCGAAGAAGCTTCGCGCCCGCTCGCCCGCCCGCGGCGCGGGAATGGCGCGCACGACCCCGCCGCCTTCGACGATGCGCGCGAAGAGGCCGAAGCCGCCGCCGCGGAAATGCTCGGTCACGTCGCTGATCTCGAGCGGGTTCCTGAGGTCGGGCTTGTCGGACCCGTATTTGAGCATCGCCTCCTTATAGGGGATGCGCGGGAACTGCCCGGCGGGAGTCACGCTCTTGCCGTTGGCGAATTCTTCGAACACGCCGGCCAGGACGGGCTCGATCGCTTGGAAAACATCGTCTTGCGTGACGAAGCTCATTTCGAAATCGAGCTGGTAGAACTCGCCGGGCGAGCGATCGGCGCGGGCATCCTCGTCGCGGAAGCAGGGCGCGATCTGGAAATAGCGGTCGAACCCGGCGACCATGATCAGCTGCTTGAACATCTGCGGCGCCTGGGGAAGCGCGTAGAATTTGCCGGGATGGACGCGGCTCGGGACGAGATAGTCGCGCGCGCCCTCGGGGCTCGAGGCGGTCAGGATCGGCGTCTGGAATTCGGTGAAGCCCTGCTCGATCATCCGCCGCCGGATCGAGGCGATCACGTTCGAGCGCAGGATGATGTTGTTGTGCAGCCGCTCGCGGCGAAGATCGAGATAGCGGTAGCGGAGGCGGATCTCCTCCGGATATTCCTGCTCGCCGAAGACCGGGAGCGGCAGCTCCTGCGCGGCCGACTGGACCTCGACCGCGTCGGCGTGGATTTCGATCCGGCCGGTCGGGAGGTTCGGGTTCACCACCTCGTCGTCGCGGCGGACGACCTTGCCCTCTACGGTGATGACCGACTCGATCCGCACCCCCTCAAGCGCCGGGAAAGCGGGGTCGGCGACGTCGGCGACGATCTGGGTGAGGCCGTAATGGTCGCGCAGGTCGACGAAGAGGAGGTTGCCGTGATCGCGCTTGCGGTGGACCCAGCCCGACAGCTTCACGCCCTCGCCGACATGGCTTTGGCGAAGCTCGCCGCAATTATGGGTACGATAGGCGTGCATCGTGATCTGTCCTTCTTCGTCATCCCGCGAAAGCCGGGATCCACCTGCCTTTGGCGCCGTCAGCAAGAAGAAGGTGGATTCCGGCTTTCGCCGGAATGACCGTGATTTCCCGAGGCGGCGCTTCGCGGCACTGAACGCGCTTTGTCAAGCGATCCGGCCGCCGCTATGTGGGCGGCCAATGCGTATCCACCCTCTGATTACCGATACTGATTCCCTCGAAAAGCTCTGCGAGCGCCTCGCCCGGGGCGACTTCGTCGCGATCGACACCGAGTTCATGCGCGAGAACACCTATTGGCCGGACCTGTGCCTGTTCCAGGTCGCGAGCCCGGAGGAAGCGGCGGCGATCGACCCCAAAGCGGAAGGGATCGACCTCAGCCCCCTGCTCAACCTCCTCGTCAATAACGAGCATGTGCTGAAGGTCGTCCATGCCGGCGGCCAGGATATCGAAATCATCTTCAACCTCACCGGCGGGACGCCCCACCCTTTGTTCGATACCCAGATCGCCGCAATGGCGCTCGGGCTGGGCGAGCAGGTCGGCTATTCGAACCTCGTCGAGTCGCTGCTCGGGCGGACGCTCGACAAGGGCGCGCGCTTCACCGACTGGGCGCGCCGCCCGCTCGACCGGCGCCAGATCGACTATGCGATCGGCGACGTGACCCATTTGGCCGAGCTGTTCCCGAAGATGCTGGAGCGGCTGAAGCGCACCGGGCGCGGCGAGTGGCTCGACCAGGAGATGGAGCGGATTTCCGACCCCGCCAATTACGTCAACGATCCCGCCCAGGCCTGGAAGAAAGTGAAGATCCAGAGCCGGCGGCCGGAAGTGCTGGGCAGGCTCAAGGCGCTGGCCGCCTGGCGCGAGCTAGAGGCGCGCTCGAAGAATCTGCCGCGCGGGCGCATCATGAAGGACGAGACGATGGCTGATCTGGCGATGAACCCGCCGTCGGGCCAGGACGCGCTGGGCCAGGTGCGCGGACTTTCGGCGGCCTGGAAGGCGAACGACATCGGCGCCCGCATGATGGAGGCGCTGGCCAATTCCGATCCGCTCTCCGCAAGCGAGCTGCCGCCGCGCGAGGAGCGCTCGCCCGGCCTCGGGCGGGAGGGCGCGCTGGTCGCCGACCTGCTCAAGCTGCTGCTCAAGATCAGGGCGCGCGAGAGCAATGTCGCGCCGCGGCTGGTGGCGCGGTCCGAGGAGCTGGAGCAACTCGCCGCCGGGCGCCGCGAGGGGCTTGCGATCCTCGAGGGCTGGCGGTTCGAGGAATTCGGCCGCGACGCGCTCGACCTGGTCGAGGGCCGGCTCGCTTTCGCGATCCGCGCCGGCCGGCTGGTGATGACCCGAACCGAGCCGGAGGCGACGGCATGAGAGCGCTCCTCGTCCTTTTGCCGCTGCTGGCGCTGGCCTGCACCAGCGTTCCCGATGGTCCACAGCCGCGGTCGGGCGGGGCCTGCAGCATCGACGGTCTCGAGAGCCTGGTCGGTCGGCCGGCGACGGCCGAGCTCGGCGCCAAGGCGCTGCGGCTGAGCGGCGCTCGGGCGCTGCGCTGGATCCGGCCCGGGGACATGGTGACGATGGACTTTCGCGAGGACCGCCTCAACGCGCATCTCGATGCCGAGGGCCGGACCGAGCGCTTCGGCTGCGGCTAGGCGATTGCCGCCTCGCCCCTCACGCCCAAGCCGTTGGCCAGGGCCTTGAGCCGGCGTTCGACCGGTTCGCCCAACAGCGCCGAGTGGCTCCGTCTTACGGTCAACCGCAGGACACCGTCGTCGAGCTCGAGCCGGCTGCGCTCGAGGCCGGCGGCGACGCCGCCGCTGAGCCGCTGGCCGAGGCGGATCGCCGAACCCCAGAGCGAGGCGAGTTTGAGCTCCTCGGCCGAGCACAGCGCCGCTACGTCGGCATAGGGCAAGGGGCCGCTGCCGCCGAAGGTCGAATGAAGCGCCTGGGCGAGCATGACGCGGCCGCGCGCGTCGATCGCCACCCAATTGCCGTGCAGCGCCATGTCGATGCCGCGCTCGGCCCGGAAATCGGGGTGAGCGGCCCAGGCGATATCGGCAAGCAGGCAAGCGGCGAGGCGCAGCCGGGCGAAGCGCGGCGGATCGTCGAACAACGGCGCGATCCAGCCGTCCAACAGCTCGCCGTGCTGGGCGAATCGGCCTAGCCCCGCGCCCGCCTCGCGCGCCGCTTCGACGAGCGGGTCGCGGCTGCGCACTTTGGCGTCCAGCTCGTCGTAGAGCAGGCCTTCGCGAATGCCGAAGGTCGAGGCGACCAGCTCGGCCGGGCGAGTGAGGTCGACCAGGCAGGCGAGCAGCTGCGCCGCGCGTGGGAGCGTGGCGATGCGCGACGAGGTGACCGACGGGATCGCCCGCAGCTCGGCCTGGTCCACCTTGCGTAGCCTGGCGGGCAGCTTGGCGGCGGTCTGCGGCGGCAGGCTGTGCTGATGGGTGATCGGGAGCGGATGGCCGGTGAGCGCCATCTCGACCCGCGCGAGTGTCCGCCAGCTTCCGCCGACCAAGTAGAAGGCCCTGCCCTTGGCGGCGCCGGCGAAGCCCGCCCCTTCGACGCCGTCGCGGACGGTCCGGGCGAAGGCGTCCTCCCCGTTCGCCGCGAGCGCGTCGAGGCGAAGGACGCCGAACGGGAGCGAGACGCTGCGCCCGAGCTTGCGGTCGCGAACCTCGACCAGCTCGAGGCTGCCGCCGCCGAGATCGCCGACCACGCCGTCGGCATCGAGAATGCCCGAAATGACGCCGAGTCCGGCCAGCCGCGCTTCTTCCTCGCCGGCGAGGATGGTCGGGCGAAGGCCAAGCGCTCGGACGCGCCGAAGAAAGGACTCGCCGTTGGAGGCATCGCGCACGGCCGCGGTGGCCACCACCCGGATCAGCACGACGCCCATCTCCCGGGTGAGGAGCTGGAAACGGGCAAGCGCCTTCAGCGCCCGCTCCTGTGCCTCTTCGTCGAGCCGGCCGCTGCGGCCCACCTCGCGGCCCAGGCCCGCCATCACCTTCTCGTTGAAGATCACCGAAGGGGCACGCCGGGCGCCCGAATAGACGACCAGGCGGACCGAGTTCGATCCGATGTCGATGATCGCGATGGGGGCGTCGGCGAACACTTGCGCCTAATGCGGGTTTCGCGGCAGCTGGAGCTTTTTCGGAAAGGCGCCGCTCGACCGCAGCGCCGCGCCGCGCCCGGAAAGCGAGGGATTGGTCATGAAGTAGCGGTGAAGGTTGAAGGGCTTCTCGCCCTCGCCCGGCTCGATCCGCTCGTAACCGCCGTCGGGCTTGAGGCGCCAGCTCTGCTCGGTGTCGATCATGTTGGCGACCATCACCTGGTCGAGCAGCTGCGCCTTCACCGTCGCATTCTCGACGGGCGCCGCGATCTCGACCCGTCGATCGAGGTTGCGCGGCATCCAGTCGGCCGAGCTGATATAGACCAGAGCGTCGCGGTTCGGCAGCTCGGCGCCGTTGCCGAAGCACCAGAT
Source organism: Allosphingosinicella sp. (assembly GCA_036386375.1). Lineage (GTDB taxonomy): Bacteria > Pseudomonadota > Alphaproteobacteria > Sphingomonadales > Sphingomonadaceae > Allosphingosinicella. The sequence goes on from DASVVV010000028.1 coordinate 17,182, forward strand.
CCGGCTGTGTTCCAGGAAGCGCCCGACGATCGACTTGACGCGGATATTCTCGGAAAGCCCGTCGACTCCGGGCCGAAGGCAGCAGATGCCGCGTATGACGAGGTCGATCTCCACGCCCGCCTGGCTCGCCTCGTAGAGCTTGTCGATGATCGCCGGATCGACCAGCGAATTCATCTTCGCCCAGATGCCGCCAGGCCGCCCCGCCTCGGCATGCGCGATCTCGGCGTCGATGAGCTCGCCGAGCGCGTCGCGCAGCCGGGTCGGCGACATGGCCAGCAATTCGAGGCCGCGCGGCTCGATATAGCCGGTGATGAAGTTGAAGACGTGCGACACGTCGCGCCCGACCCGCGGATCGGCGGTGAAGAAGCTGATGTCCGTGTATATCCGGGCGGTGACCGGATGGTAATTGCCGGTGCCGAGGTGGCAGTAGGTGCGGTAGCCAGTGCCTTCGCGGCGCACCACCATCGACATCTTGGCGTGCGTCTTCCACTCGATGAAGCCGTAGACAACCTGGACCCCGGCCCGCTCCAGCGCGCTCGCCCACATCAGATTCTGCTCTTCGTCGAAGCGCGCCTTTAGCTCCACCACGGCGGTTACCGACTTGCCGGCCTCGGCCGCATCGATCAGCGCCCGAACGACCGCCGACTGCTTGCCGGCACGGTAGAGCGTCTGCTTGATCGCCACGACATCGGGGTCGCTCGCCGCCTGGCGGAGGAAGGCGAGGACGACGTCGAACGTCTCGTAGGGGTGATGAACGACGATGTCCTTGGCCGAGATGGCGGCGAAGCAGTCGCCGTCATATTCGCGGATCCGCTCGGGGAAGCGCGGCGAGAAGGCTCGGAACTTGAGGTCGGGCCGGTCCTCCTCGACCAGCAAGGCGAGGTCCGCGATGCCGAGAAAGCCGGTCGATTCGTAGACCAGCGCCTCGCTCGCATCGACGCCCTCGCGGACCAGGGCGACGAGCTCGTCGGGCATGTCGGCTTCGAGCTTGAGGCGGATGACGCGGCCGCGCCGGCGGCGCTTGATCGCGGTCCGGAAGAAGCGGACCAGATCCTCGGCTTCCTCTTCGATCTCGATGTCGCTGTCGCGGATGATCCGGAAGGCGCCGCCGCCGAGCAGCTCGTAGCCGGGGAACAAGGTCGCGCTTTGCCGCCGGATCGCGGTCTCGATCGCGACGAAGCGCGCTTCGTCGCCGGGCATGCGGATGAAGCGCGGCAGCGTCGCCGGGACCATCAGCAACTCGCGGATCGGCTCGCCGTCGGCAATCCGCTTGAGGTCGAAGATGAGTGAGAAGCCCTTATTGGGGATGAAGGGAAACGGATGGGCCGGATCGATGGCCTGCGGCGTGAGCACCGGGAAGACGTGGTCCTGGAAATGGCGGTCGAGCCAGGCCGCGTCCTCGCCCTGGATCTCGTCGCTGCCGAGCACGGCGACGCCGGCGTCGCGAAGCAGCGCGCGCAGGTCGGTCCACACGCCCTGCTGGCTGGCCGTGAGCCGGTCCGCCTCGGCGGCGATGTCGACGAGCTGCTGGCCCGGCGTCATGCCGTCGGCGGAAGGCTCCTCGACCCCGAGCAGCTGCTGCGCCTTCAGCCCGGCGACGCGGACCATGAAGAATTCGTCGAGATTGTTGCCGGAGATGGAAAGAAAGCGGAGCCGCTCGAGCAAGGGATGGGCGGCGTTGCAGGCTTCCTCCAGCACGCGCCGGTTGAAGGCGAGCCAGGAAAGCTCGCGGTTGAAATAGCGCATCGACGGCGGCGCGTCGCGGCGCAGCGTGTCGGCGTCGTTGGCAGGCCTGGCGGCGACAGAGCCCATGGCGTTCGGGTTCATCCTTTCGCTCTTCCGATCAGCCCCGCCTCGGCGAGCGCCGTCTTGGCCAGCGGGACCGTCATCCTCTTGTGCCGCGAGAGCGTGACACGATCGAGGATGTCGACGGCAGCCAGAACGGCCCTATGGCTGCGTTCGATCCTCGGCACCAGATAGGCCGCGATTTCCGGCGGAGCGGCGATGCCCCGATCGCCGAGCAGCTTGGTCACCAGGGCGGCGATGAGGGCGTCGTCGGGCGGACCGATCTCGACCTGCGGCGTCGCCGCCAGCCGCGAGCGCAGGTCCGGCAGCCTCACCTCCCAGCGCGGCGGCGGCGCCTCGGCGACGATGAGCAGCGGCTTGCGGCGCGCCTGGGCGTCGTTCCAGGCGTGGAAGAGGTCCTCCTCCTCGTGGCTTTCGGCATTGTCGAACAGCCGGCCGCCGGTCTTGCGCACGAAGATCCGCCCGAGCAGGCTGCGCCCGGACTTTCTCGGTCCGGTCAGCAATGTCGCCATCACGGGCCAGGTCGGCCATCGCCGAAGGTGCTCGAAGGCGACGCGGTTGCTCTCGGCGAGGAGGAAATCGCCCTCTTTCTCCGCCACCGGCCATTCGAACGGCAGCGCGATCTGGGTCACCGCCTGCCGCTCCGCCTCAGCGCGAGATCCTGAGCGTGTTGCCACCGACGACCTGGACCTGCCAGCCCTGCGCCTGCAGCGCCGATTGAAGGGCGGCGACGTCGCCCGAATAGGTCACGCGCATGATCGACGTGCCGCCGAGCGCGAGGCTGGTGGTGATTGCCGAGGTGACGCCGCTCACCCCGCTCACCGACACTTCGGCGCGCTGGACGGCGCCGGGGTCGGGCGTCTCGACCTGGATGTTATAGGACACCGCGGTGGTGGCGGTGGTGGTGGGGACGACCGGCTCGACGCCGCTGTCGTCGGGGACGTCCGGGGCCGGCTCCGGCTCTTCCAGCAGCTCCGGGGGCAGCGGCGGCTCGATGATCACCAATGTCGGATCGGGCTGAAGCAGGCCGGCGTCGAGCGCGCGGGTATAGATCAGGTCCATGCGCCGAACCCCCTCGTCGAGCATCCGCGGCAGCTGGGCGCTGTTCGCCGCCCTGAGCGCGAATCGGCCAAGCACCTGACCGTCGGGCCCGAAGCGGGCGGTGAAGACGCCGACCGCCGGCCCGCCCGGATAAAGGCGGCGCAGCCGGACCTCGGGGATGACGATGTCGGCGGCGCCGTACTGGTCGAGGATCATCCGCCACCAGCCGCGCCCGCGCCGCCGCGCCTGCGAAAGGTTGAGGAGGAGCGGATCGATGCCGGTGCCGGACGTGCGCACATAATCGACGGGGCTGCCCGCGGTGCGGAACTGCGCCCAGGCGCGCTGCCATTCGTTGCGGAATTCGAAGCTGTAGGCGGTCGAGCCGGTCTCCATGACCGGGATGACGAGCACGGGCGCGGAGCGGCGGACGAGGCCGGCGACGCCCAGCATCTGGCCGGTGCGCGCGCGATCGAACAGGACGCCGAGGCGGGCGATGTAGCGGCGCGGGCCGATCTGCTCGTTTTCGATGACGACGCCGGAAACGATGCCGTTCAGCACCGATTCGGAGAGGCTGGGCGCCTGCGCCGGCGGCCGGCCGGTGGTGCGCGCCCACAGCATCTTCCAACCTTCGGCCTGCGCCCGCCGCCAGCCTTCGACCCGCGCTTTTTCCGCATTTTCCGCGGTCACGTCGACGTCGATGCCGCCGACCTCGAAGCTGCTGGTGCTGTCGATCGGGGGAATGCCGCGGTCGGCGCCCTCGAGCTGGGCGTAGACGATGCCGGCGCCAGCCACGACGAGGGCGGCGGCGACGGGAATGGCGACGGGAAGGAAACGGCGCAGCGGCTTCACGGGCGTCTTTTGGCGAGTTGATCGTGGAAATCCAAGCGGGTTCTGGGCTAGGCGGCCAAGGGTGAGCGAGCCTCAATCCTATACCTACGCCAGGGCCGGCGTCGACATTGCCGCCGGCAACGCGCTGGTGAAGGCGATCGCCCCGCTCGCCAAAGCGACGGCTCGGCCCGGCGCCGACGCCGCGCTGGGCGGGTTCGGCGCCTTTTTCGACCTCAAGGCGGCGGGCTATCGCGATCCGCTGCTGGTCGCCGCCAACGACGGCGTGGGCACCAAGCTCAAGCTCGCCATCGACCATGGCCGCCACGACGGCGTCGGCATCGACCTCGTCGCCATGTGCGCCAACGATCTCATCGTCCAGGGCGCCGAGCCGCTCTTCTTCCTCGATTATTTCGCAACCGGGAAGCTCGATGGCGGTGTCGCCGAGCGAGTCATCGCCTCGATCGCCGAGGGCTGCCGCATCGCCGGCTGTGCGCTGATCGGCGGCGAGACGGCCGAAATGCCGGGCATGTATGCGCCGGGCGACTACGACCTGGCCGGCTTTTGCGTCGGCGCCGTCGAGCGAGCCGAGGCGCTGACCGGCGCCGCGGTCGAGGCGGGCGACGTCATTCTCGGACTTGCGTCATCGGGAGGCCATTCGAACGGCTTCTCGCTGGTTCGCCGGCTGGCCGCCGACAAGAACTGGAAGCTCGAGCGGCCGGCGCTGTTCGATTCCGACCGGCTGCTGATCGAGGCCCTGCTCGAGCCGACCCGGATCTATGTGAAATCGCTGCTCCCGCAGATCCGGGCCGGCCGGATCCACGCGCTCGCGCACATCACCGGCGGCGGCCTCCTCGAGAACATCCCGCGCGTGCTTCCTGCCGATCTCCACGCGACGATCGACGCCGATGCCTGGCCGCAGCCCAGGTTGATGGCCTTCCTCCAGGCACAGGGGAACATCGAACCCGAAGAGTTTGCGCGGACTTTCAACTGCGGCATCGGAATGGCCCTCGTCGTTTCCGAAGAAAATGTGAGCATGGTCTCCGAAGCTCTTGAAGAAGCTGGAGAGATCGTCTTTCAAATTGGCCGGGTCGGGCCGGGCCGCAGGGGGTGCACGGTCCGCGGCCAAGCGGGGGCGTGGGGCGGCCGAGCGGATTGGGCGGCGACTCACCATGGGTGACAAGGTCGGCGTCGGGGTCCTCATCTCCGGCCGCGGCTCGAACATGCTGGCGCTCGCCGAGCACAAGCGGCGCGACCCGTCGCGCGCCTACGACATCGCGCTGGTCGCCTCCAACGTGCCCGAAGCGCGCGGTCTGGTGCTCGCCCGCCGCCTCGGTCTCGACACCTGGGCGCTGAGCCACAAGGGGATGGAGCGTCGCGACTTCGACCTGAAGCTCGACGCGGCGCTGCGCGATCATGGCGTCGAGGTGATCGCGCTCGCGGGCTATATGCGGCTCCTGTCGAGCGAATTCGTCGAACGCTGGGAGGGGCGAATCCTCAACGTCCACCCGTCCCTGCTGCCGCTTTACAAAGGGCTCGACACCCACCGGCGGGCGCTCATCAACGGGGACGAATATGCCGGCTGCTCGGTCCATATCGTCACCAGCGAGCTCGATTCCGGCCCGGTGCTCGCCCAATCTCAGGTCCGCATCCTTCCGCGCGACGATCCCGACACGCTCGCCGAGCGGGTCCTCGAGGCGGAGCACGCCCTCTATCCGGTGGCGCTCGAGGCCTTCTGCGCGACCCTGCGGGCGACCGCGGCGGCGGCTGGCCGATGAGCGACAGCCGTCGGCCCGTCCCCGAATCCGAAGCGGCCGCCGTTCGCCGCCGCTGGATAACGCTCGCGGAGATACTGGCCGTCGTCGCGGTGGTGATTTCCGCTCTGACCTTGTGGAACAACTATCAGCAGCGAACCGGCGAAGTGGCGGAAAAGGAAGCGGCTAAACGCGAAGCCGCGTCAGAGGCCCAGACATTGCTCTTGCGGGCACGGCCGGACCGCGCCGGCCGACGCCTGACGCTCGCGCCGGCCGATGCCGAGCAGACGATCCAGAACCAGACCATCGCCTTTCCCCCGGCGCTGGAAGCGGCGCAGGTCGAAACGGTGGCGGATGCCCGCATCGATGCCGGGTGGTTCGAGCGCAAGGTGCTTCGCGCCCTCTCGCGCCAGCAGGGCGCGGACGACCGCCGCGGCGACCGCAGGCTGCCGGTCGCGATCGTCACCACCTTCTACCGCGGGGGCACGCTTCATCGCGACGCCGCGCTCTACGATATCGGCTATCGGGTGACCGGCGGCGGCCTGCTCAGCGACCGCGACATCCGGCTGCTCGGTCTTTCGCGTATCGAAAGCGTCGATCCCCGCAGGGCCCGGGCGCGGCTGGACGCGCTTTGGCGTTCCCGCGCGCCGGCGGCCGAGCGCTAACCGACAATCTCTTCCGGCTTGAAGAAGAAGTCGATCTCGATGCGGGCGTTCTCGGGGCTGTCGGAGCCGTGGACGCTGTTGGCCTCGATCGATTCGGCATGGGTTTTGCGGATCGTCCCCTCCTCGGCCTGGGCCGGGTTGGTGGCGCCCATCACCTCGCGGTTGCGGGCGACGGCATTCTCGCCTTCCAGCACCTGGACGACCACCGGGCCGGAGGTCATGAACGTCACCAGGTCGTTGAAAAAGGGGCGCTCGCGATGGACGGCATAAAAGCCCTCGGCCTGGTCCTTCGTCATCCGGATCCGCTTCGAGGCGACCACGCGCAGCCCGGCATCCTCCAGCATCTTCGTGATCTCGCCGGTGAGGTTGCGCCGTGTCGCGTCGGGCTTGATGATCGAGAAAGTGCGTTCGGTCGCCATGGCCGAATAAGCTCCATGTCCCAAGGGAAGGTGGCGGCCCCTCTAAGGAGCGGCCCGAGCAAGGGCAAGCCGCGCGTCGCCGGTCAGCCTTCGTGATTGTCGGCGATGTAGCGATCGAGGAGCGACACGCCGAAGCCGGTCGCGCCCTTGTCGTAGAGGTGGCTGCCTTTGTCCGCCCAGACCATGCCGGCGACGTCGAGATGCGCCCATTTGACGCCTTCCTCGACGAAGCGGCCGAGGAAGCAGGCGGCGGTGATCGAGCCGCCTTCCCGCCCTGCGCTGTTCTTCATGTCGGCGATCTGGGAATCCATGATCTTGTCATAGGCCTCGCCCATCGGCAGTCGCCACAATTTGTCGCCGCTGGCCGCGCTCGCCGCCAGCAGCCTTTGGGCCAGGCCGTCGTCGTTCGAGAACATGCCGGCATATTCGTGACCCAGGCTGACGATCATCGCGCCGGTCAGCGTCGCGAGGTCGATCATCACCTCGGGCTTGAACTGGCGTTGCGTCCAGGTCATGGCGTCGGCGAGGACGAGCCGCCCCTCGGCGTCGGTGTTGATCACCTCGATGGTCTGACCGGACATCGAGGTCACGATGTCCCCCGGCCGCTGCGCATTGCCGTCCGGCATGTTCTCGGCGAGCGCACACACCCCCACCACGTTCGCCTTCGCCTTGCGCGTCGCCAGCGCCAGCATCGCGCCGGCGACGGCGCCGGCACCGCCCATGTCCCACTTCATCGATTCCATGCCCTGGGCGGGCTTGATCGAGATGCCGCCGGTATCGAAGGTAATGCCCTTGCCGATCAGCGCCACCGTGCGGGAATTCTTGGCGCCGCCGTTCCAGCGCATCGCCAGCAGCCGCGACGGCCGCGCCGAACCCTGGCCGACGCCGAGCAGCGCGCCCATGCCGAGCTCGCCCATCGCCTTTTCGTCGAGCACCTCGAACTCGATCCCCGCGGGCTCCAGCGCCTCGCGGCAGCGCTCAACGAAGGTCTCGGGATAAAGCAGGTTAGGCGGGTCGCTCACCAAAGTTCGGGTCAGGCCGAGCCCCGCGAGCACCGCCTCCTCATGCGGCCATTCCTGGGCGGCGCCCCCGGCGGCCCCGACCACCACGACTTCCTTGAGGGTCGGCTTTTGCTTGCGCCCGAGCTTGGTGCGGTAGACGTCATGTCGCCAGCTCCGCGCGGCCGCGCCGAAGGCCAGGCGGGCGGCGGCGCGGGCGTCGAGACCGGCGGCGTCGATTACCAGCCGTTCCTCGCCCGAGGTAAGCAGCCGTGCCGTCAGCGCGCCGCCGACGCGCTCGTGGATCGCGACCTCGTCCTGCTTGGCCCCATAGCCGACGAGCAGCAGCCGACGGATGATCTTGCCGTCCTCGACGAAGGTCTCCGCGATGGCGCCGACTTCGCGCTCGAAGCGCTGCGCCTCGGCGGAGCGCACGGCGAGGCTGCGGGCCGCGTCGTTGAGGCCGGTCAGCCGGTCGTGGAGCATGTCTTCGCTGCGCACCGGTATCGCCAGAGCATAGGCGCCCTCCGGGCGCTCGCCGACGAAGCTGACCTTGATCACCTAAAGCTTCTCCTGTGGGGGACGGCTGCCGCCATTGCAGGGAGCGGGCGCAGGTGCAATAGGCTGGCCGTCAGCGTGACGCCGGGGCAGCGGGATAGTGAACAGGCTTAGGAGGATCTGCCGCGGCGCCCTGCCCCTGTTGCTGAGCGTGCCCGCCGCGGCCTTCGCCCAGGACGTCGACCCGCCGCCGACGCAAACCGCCGAAGAGATCGCCTTCAGCGCCGACCGGCTCACCTATGAGCGGGATTCCGAGACCGTCTCGGCGGAGGGCGAGGTGCGGATGAACCGCGAAGGCTATCACCTGCGCGCCGACGCCGTCACCTGGAACCGGGTCAGCGGCGAAGTGCGCGCGATCGGCAACGTCCGCGTGATCAGCCCCGGCGGCGACGTCGCTTATGGCGACAATGTGCTGCTTGAGGACAATCTGCGGGACGGCGTCGTCCGGAACCTCCTGCTGGTGCTCGAGGATGGCGGGCGGCTCGCCGCGGCGCAGGCTCAGCGCGAAAACGGCTACACGACGCTCGATCGCGCCGCCTACAGCCCTTGCGCCGTCGTCGACGCGCATGGCTGCCCGCGCGATCCGACCTGGCAGATCAATGCCGTCCGGGTGGTGCACGATCCGGTGCGGCACCGGATCACCTATTCCGGGGCGACGCTGAACCTGTTCGGAGCGCCGATCATCGGCCTGCCGCGCTTCTCCCACCCCGACGGAAGCGAGGGCGGCGGGAGCGGCGTGCTCGTCCCGGAGGTGCGGATCAGCCGCCGCAACGGACTCGAGCTCAGCGTCCCTTACTACCTCCGCCTGGCGCCGAACCGCGACTTCACGATCACGCCGCACGTCTATAGCGACGTGCTGCCGATGCTCGAGGCCGAGTATCGCCAGCTGACCTCGCTCGGGCCCTTCCGGGTGCGCGGCTATCTCACGTACGGCGAGCGGCTCGACCTGTTCGCGGATCCGGACGCCCGGGAGGATGACGGCATCCGCGGCTATTTAGAGGGCAATGGCCGCCTCCAGCTCAACCCCCGCTGGAGCGTCACTGCCTCGGGCCGCTACGTCACCGACCGCACCTTCCTGCGCCGCTACGACATTTCCCGGGACGACCGCCTGCGCTCGGTGGTCGACTTCGAGCGGATCACCTCGGACAGCTACATCTCGCTTGCCGGCTGGGCTTTCCAGGGCCTTCGCGTCACCGACGTCGCGGGCCAGCAGCCGGTCGCGCTCCCGGCGATCGACGCCCGCTGGCGGCTGCGCGATCCGTGGCTCGGCGGCCGCTTCGAGCTCCAGGCCAACAGCCTGTCGATCCTTCGTACCGACGGCCAGGACACGCAGCGCGCCTTCGCGAGCGCGCTGTGGGAGCGGCGGTCGATCACGGCGCTCGGGCAGGAGCTGACGCTGACCGCCTTCGGCCGCGGCGATGTCTATCACGCCAACGACACGCTTCTCACCGACACCGCCATCTATCGCGGCGAGGAAGGCTGGAACGGCCGCTTCATCGGCGCCCTCGCCGTCGACCTGCGTTGGCCGCTGGTCGGCCGGTTCATGAGCGGGACTCACCGGCTGACGCCGCGCCTTCAGTTCGTCGCCTCGCCGCCGACCGAGAATCTGGACATTCCGAACGAGGATGCGCGCGCGGTCGAACTTGAGGATTCGAACCTGTTCGCGCTCAACCGCTTCCCCGGTCACGACCGCTGGGAGGACGGCGTCAGGATCACCTACGGCGCCGACTGGGCGGCGGACCTTCCAGGCGTCTCGGTCCGAACCAATATCGGCCAGAGCTACCGCCTCAGCAGCCGCGAAACGATCCTTCCGCCCGGCACCGGCCTTTCCGACCGTTTCTCGGACTTCGTCGGCCGGACCACCCTTCGCGTCGGCCGGCGCTTGAGCTTCGTTCACCGTTTCCGGCTCGACAAGGACACGTTCGCTATCCGGCGCAACGAGATCGACGCCACCGTCGGCGGCCGGCAGACCTATGCCACCGTCGGCTATTTACGACTCGACCGCGACATCGAGCCTCTGATCGAGGACCTGCGCGACCGTGAGGAGCTTCGCCTCGCCGGGCGCGTCGCCTTCGCGCGCTACTGGTCGGTGTTCGGCTCGACCGTCGTCGACCTCACCAACCGCGACGAGGATCCGTTCGCGGTCACCGACGGCTTCGATCCCGTCCGTCACCGGCTCGGCATCCTCTATGACGACGATTGCATCGAGCTTGGCGTGACGTGGCGGCGCGACTATGAGACCACCGGGGATGCGCGGCGCGGCAACACCTTCCTCATCCGGGTGGCGCTCAAGAACCTCGGCCGGTAAGCTGCCGTTCAGCAAGTTTCACGCAGGGTAGGGTCCTGCTTTTATTGGAGGAATGATGAAGCTCGGTGGTTTCTCGAGAGCCGCGGTCGTGGCGGCTGCCGCGCTGCTGTCGGTGATGGCGGCGGCGCAGAGCGGCCAGACGGGCGCTCAGCAGGGAAGCGGCAGCCTCAACATCCCTGACAACATCCGCTTCGTCGGCAAGCAGCAGCCGGGCGTTCGCAAGGCGACCGCTATCGTCAACGGCGAGGTCATCACCGAGACCGACATCGACCACCGGCTCGCGCTTCTGCTCGCCTCCAATCGCGTGACGCTTCCGCCCGAGGAAGTCGAGCGGGTGCGGGCCCAGGTGCTCCGCAATCTGATCGACGAGACGCTGCAGATCCAGGCGGCGGCGCAGGAAGAGATCACCGTCACCGACGCCGAGGTGAACGAATATTACGGCCGCGTCGCCCAGAGCTTCAACCAGACCCCCGAGGCCTTCACGGCCTTCCTGCGCACGGTCGGCGCTTCGGACCGATCGATGAAGCGGCAGATCCGCGGCGAAATCGCCTGGTCGCGGCTCCAGCGGCGCCGGATCGAGCCGTTCGTGACGGTGGGACCGGAAGAGGTGCAGGCGATCATCGACCGGCTCAACGCGTCGCGGGGCACCGCGGAATATCGCGTCGCCGAAATCTTCATCTCCGCCACTCCGGAGACCGCCGCCGAGGCGCGGGCCAATGCGGCCCGCATCTCGGAGCAGATACGCAACGGCGCGTCCTTCGCCGCTTATGCCCGCCAATTCTCGGAAGCTTCGACGGCCGCGACCGGTGGCGAGCTGGGCTGGGTGCGCGCCGAGCAGCTGCCGCCGGAGCTGGCCGGGGCGGTCACCCAGATGCCGGTCGGCTCGATCAGCGAGCCGATCGCCGTCCCGGGCGGCTTTTCGGTCGTCGCCGTCGGCGACAAGCGGCAGATCCTGGTCGCCGATCCGCGCGACGCCGTGATGAGCCTGATGCAGCTTTCGGTCACGATGCCGGGCGGCACGAGCGAATCCCAGGCGCAGACGCGCGCACGCCAGCTCGCCGAGCGCACCCAGGCGATGGGCGGCTGCGGCCGCGCCCGCGAGGTTGCCGAGGCGCTGAGCGCGGAGTTGATCTCGAACGACCAGGTGCGGGTGCGCGACCTGCCGCCGCAGCTCCAGTCGATGCTTCTCAACCTCAATGTAGGACAGGCCACACCGCCCTTCGGCTCGCAGGAGCGGATCAGCGTCCTCATCCTGTGCGGGCGCGACGATCCCGCCGAGGCGACCGGCCCCAATTACGACCAGGTCCTCACCCAGCTCAACGAAGAACGGGTAAACCGGCGCGCCCAGCGCTTCCTGCGCGACCTCAGGCGCGACGCGGTGATAGATTATCGCTGACCTTCCGCCCCTCGCGGTCGCCTTGGGCGACCCGGCGGGAATCGGTCCGGAGGTCGTCGCGAAAAGCTGGGAGCGGCGTCGGGAGGAAAGGCTTACGCCCTTTTTCGCCGTCGGCGACGTCGCCGCGATCGAGACGGTCTGGCGAGGTCCCGTCGCGACCATCGACGACCCCGCCGACGCGACCGGCGCCTTCGATGACGCGCTCCCGGTCGTGAGGATCGCCGATTCGACCGCGCCGCCGGCGGGTCTCGATCTGATCGGCGCCCGCAACGCCCTTGATGCGCTCGAGCTGGCGGTCGGCCTCGCCCGTTCCGGCGCCGCCTCCGGCCTCGTGACCGGCCCCGTCTCCAAGACAAGGCTCTACGCCGTCGGTTTCGCCCATCCGGGCCAGACCGAGTTCGTCGCCGAGCGCTGCGGCGTCGCGAGCGACCTCACGGCGATGATGCTCGCGGGGCCCAGCCTTCGCGTCGTGCCGGTCACCACCCATGTGGCGCTGAAACAGGTTCCGGACCTACTGTCGGCGGACCTCATCGCCGCCAAGGCGCGCGCGGCGATCCGCGGCCTGCAGCGTCAATTCGGGATCGAGCGGCCGCGCATCGCCGTCGCCGGCCTCAACCCTCATGCGGGAGAGGAAGGCGCGCTGGGCCGCGAGGAGATCGAGCTGATCATGCCCGCGATCGAGCGCCTTCGCGACGAAGGCCATGAGGTCAGCGGCCCACATTCGGCCGACATCATGTTCGAGCCGCGCCGCCGTGGGCGCTACGACCTGGCCTTGTGCATGTATCACGACCAGGCGCTGATCCCGCTCAAGACATTGCACTTCGACGAGGGCATCAACGTCACGCTCGGCCTTCCGATCGTGCGCGCCTCCCCGGACCACGGCACCGCCTTCGACATCGCCGGGCGCAACATCGCCGATCCGCGCGCCATGATCGCGGCGATCCGAACCGCCGGGGAGTGCGCCCGCCGCCTCGCCGGGGCGTGAACTCGCTCCGTCCCCTCCGCGAGGTGATCGCGCGGCATGGCCTCAGTGCTTCGAAGGCGCTGGGGCAGAACTTCATCCTCGACGAGCGGCTGCTCGATCGCATTGCGGCGGTTCCGGGATCGCTGGAGGGCGAGCGCGTCTACGAAGTGGGCCCTGGGCCAGGCGGCCTGACGCGGGCGCTGCTCCGCGCCGGCGCGGAGGTCGTCGCCGTCGAGCGCGACCGGCGCTGCCTGACGGCCCTCGACGAGTTGAAGGCAAGTGCGGGGGAGCGCCTGCGCGTTCTCGAAGGCGATGCCATGGCGGTGGACGAACCGGTCGACATCGGCTCGGCGCACGTCGTCGCCAACCTTCCTTACAATGTCGGCACGGCCCTGCTCGTGCGCTGGCTCGGCGGCCACGCCTGGCCGCCCTGGTGGAGATCGCTCACCTTGATGTTCCAGCTCGAGGTGGCGCAGCGGATCGCCGCCGTTCCCGGCAGCGGCGCTTACGGGCGCCTTTCGATCCTCGCCCAATGGCGCTCCCGCCCGGCGCTGGCGATGAAGGTTCACCGCTCCGCCTTCGTCCCGCCCCCGAAGGTCATGTCGGCCGTGGTCCACATCGTGCCGGAAAAACAGCCCGATGGCGTCACGGCCGCTGGCATGGAAAGGCTGACGGCGGCGGCATTCGGCCAGCGCCGCAAGATGCTTCGGCGCTCGCTTCAGTCCCTCCCGGGCGCGCTCGAGGGGCTTGCTCGGCTGGGCATTGACGGCGAGCGGCGCGCCGAGACGCTCAGCGTCGCAGATTTCGTTTCGCTGGCGCGGGAGATCGAGGCCTAATTGCGGCGCGGCTCGGCGGCCGGCGGCGCGCCCTGCTCGGGCCGCTGCGCGGCAAGCGCTTCGGCCGGCGGTCCGCGCTGGATCGTTGCGGCGAGCTGCTGTGCCTGCGGACAGGGATTGCCGCACAAGGAGCGAAGCCGCGTGAGGTTCGCCTGGGCCCGCGCGACGGCGCCGCGCTGGACATAGGCCTCGCCCTGACCGCCGAGCGCGTTGACGTCGTTCGGCTCGAGCCGAAGCGCGTCGGCATAAAGGCCGATCGCCTTGCCCGGCAGCCGCTGCGCCTGCGCGACGCGGGCGAGGGCGATGTAGGCGCCGCGGTTGCGCGGGTCGACGGCGAGGGCCGTCTCGAGCAGGTCGATCGCTTCGTTGTGGCGCCCGGCCGCGGCGAGCTGCCGGCCCTGCTCGACCAGCGCCGCCGAGCGCGGGTCGACCTGATCGTCGGGGCGCTGGCCGAAGCCGGTGCTGGCCATCGTGGCCGCCGCGATCGCGACGGAAAGGGCAATCGGCATCAGGCGCATCCAAAACTCCATCCCAGTCGCCGGCGAACCTAGCATGGGGCCCGCCAGCGCGCGACGAAAAAGCCGTCAGTTCCGTCCCGCGCCGGGCTGAGAATGAGCCCCGTACCGGCCGGGCGCCCCGCGGGCGTAGGAAGCGGCTCCGGAACCAGCGATGAACGGCCGCTCAGCGCCGCCGCCTGATCCCTGCCCTCCTCCGCCAGCAGCGAGCAGACGGCATAGACCAAATGTCCGCCCGGGCGGACGAGTTCCGCGCCGATGTCGAGCAGCCGGCGCTGCAACGCGGTCAGCAGCTCGAGCCGCTGGGGCGTGATGCGCCAGCGCGTCTCCGGATTGCGGCGCCAGGTGCCGGTGCCCGAACAGGGCGCGTCGACCAGCACGAGGTCGGCACCGCCGCCGACGTGCGACAGCTGCTCCCGCTCGCGGGCCGGATCGAGCAGCCTCGATTGGACGATCGTGACGCCGGCCCGTTCGAGCCGCGGGCGCATCCGCGACAGACGCGGCCGATCGGTATCGCAGGCGAGGATGCGGCCCTCGTTCGCCATCTCCGCCGCCAGCGCCAAAGTCTTGCCGCCGGCCCCAGCGCAAAGGTCCACGACCAGCATCCCCGCTCTCGCACCGCAACCGAGGCAGACGAGCTGGCTCCCTTCATCCTGCACTTCGACCAGGCCGGAGGCCCAGGCCTCGGAATCTTCGACCCGGCTTCCCTCCGGCAGGCGAATTCCGAGCGGGGAGTGGGGCGTGCGGTGCGCTTCGGAGAAAGCTTGCAGCGCCTCACGGACGCTGCCCTTGAGTCGATTGGCCCTCAGATCGAGCGGCGCCCGCTCGAGCAGCGCGGGCAGCTCGTCGTCCCCGATCAGCGGGTCGAAACGATCGCGCAGCCAGGGCTGGACCGCCATCGGCGCGGCGACGCCGTCGACTTCATGCGGCCGCTCCGGCCCGTGCAGCGAGCCGTCGAAGCAGGCGAGAAGCGCGGGGTCTTCCCCGGCCAGGGCCAGCATCGCCGCACGCCCGGACATGGGTTCCGCGAAGCGCCGCACGGCTCGGAACACGAGCTCGCGGACCGCGCGCCGGTCGTTCGATCCGGCATAGCGGCGCGTCTTGAAGTAGCGCGCGATGATCGTGTCCGCGGCCGCGCGGCCTTCCCGCGCAGCGCCAATGATCTGGTCGAGTAGCTCGATCGCCGCCTGTACCCGGGCCGGGGGTGTCACGGTCGGGCCACTCCCCCCGGCACAGAGGGCTCCGCACACCTGCCCTGCGAGCTATCGCACCGGATAGTTGGGCGCCTCGCGGGTGATGTCGACGTCGTGGACATGGCTTTCGCGAAGGCCGGCATTGGTGATTCGGACGAACCGCGCCTTCTGAAGCTCGGCGATCGTCGGGGCGCCGGTATAGCCCATCGCCGCTTTCACGCCGCCGACCAGCTGGTGGATGACGTCGCGGGCATGGCCCTTATAGGGGACCTGGCCCTCTATCCCTTCGGGGACCAGCTTGAGCTGATCCTTGATGTCCTGCTGGAAATAACGATCCGCCGAGCCGCGTGCCATCGCGCCGACCGAGCCCATGCCGCGATAGCTCTTATAGGCGCGGCCCTGGTAGAGGAACGTCTCGCCGGGCGCCTCTTCGGTCCCGGCCAGCAGCGAGCCGATCATCACCGCCGAGGCGCCTCCGGCCAGCGCCTTGGCCACGTCGCCCGAAGTGCGGATGCCGCCGTCGCCGATCACGGGGATACCCGACTTCGCCGCTTCCTCGGCCGAATCCATGATCGCCGTCAGCTGCGGGACGCCGACGCCGGCGACGATCCGGGTGGTGCAGATTGAACCGGGCCCGATGCCGACCTTCACCGCGTCGGCGCCGGCGTCGATCAGCGCCCGCGTCGCCTCACGCGTCGCCACGTTGCCGGCGACCACCTGGACCGCATTGGAGCTGCGCTTGATGCGCTCGACGGCCGCGGCGACGTCGCGATTATGGCCGTGGGCGGTATCGATGACGATGAGGTCGCATTCGGCGTCGATCAGCGCCTCGCTCCGCTCGAAGCCCTTGTCGCCCACGGTCGTCGCGGCGGCGACCCGAAGCCGCCCCCCCGAATCCTTGGTCGCGTCGGGATAGGTGACCGCCTTTTCGATATCCTTGACCGTGATGAGGCCGACGCAGCGGCGCCCTTCGTCGACGACGATCAGTTTCTCGATCCGCCGCTGGTGGAGCTGGCGCTTGGCTTCCTCCTGGCTGACCCCGGGACCGACGGTGACGACGTCGCGGGTCATCAGCTCCGCCACCGGCTGCGCCGGGTTCTCGGCGAAGCGGACGTCCCGATTGGTGACGATGCCGACCAAGCGGCCGTCTTTCTCGGTGACCGGGATGCCTGAAATCTTGTGCCGCGCCATCAGCTCGAGCGCGTCGGCAAGCGTCTGGTCCGGCGCCATCGTGATGGGATTGACCACCATGCCGCTTTCGAAGCGCTTGACCGCCCGCACCGCGGCAGCCTGATCCTCGACCTCGAGATTGCGGTGGAGGACGCCGATCCCGCCCATCTGCGCCATGACAATCGCCATGTCCGCCTCCGTGACGGTGTCCATCGCCGAGGAGAGGATCGGGATGTTGAGCCCGATCTCCCTGGTCAGCCGGCTGCGCGTGTCCGCCTGGCTCGGCAGCACCGACGACTGCGCCGGCTGAAGCAGGACGTCGTCGAAGGTGAGGCCAAGGGCGATGCCGTCGGTCATGGCCGCCCACCCCCGCGACGCTGATATTGTGCCGGGTCGGCGAGGCGGCGGGCGAGCGCGACCAGCAGGTCGGAATCCTGCGCCGCGCCGCTGAGGTCGATCGCCGCGACTTCGTCCTCCGGCCGGTGGTAGCGTTCGAACAGGAAGGCGTTGAGGCGCTCGGTATCGCTGAACGCCCCGCCGACGAGGCCGACTGCCGGCACGCCGGCATGGGCAAGCGCCCAGGCGTCGTTGCGCTGTTCATATTGCGCCGCCGGCCCGTCCGGAGCCACGACGCGGCCCTGAGCGGCGGCCGCGGCCGCTATCGCGGCATCGAGCGCGACATTGCCGCGGCCGCTATAGTCGATCGGCCGCCCCGCCCCGGCGATCGCCATCGTATCGAGATTGACCGCAGCGACGATCGACTGAAGCGGGACCGCCGGATGGCGGGTGAAATATTCCGCCCCGAGCAGCCCCCGCTCCTCGACCGTGGTCGCCATGAACAGGATGTCCCGGACCGGCCGCGTCCCGCGGGAAAGCCGCCCGGCAACCTCGATCAGCGCCGCGATACCGCTGGCATTGTCGACGGCGCCGTTGCAAATCCGGTCGCGCTCCTCGGGGCCGCGGCAGACGCCGAGATGGTCCCAATGGCCGAGCAACAGCAGCGCTTCGCGCCCGCCGCCGCTGCCGCGCAGGCGGCCGATGACGTTGTTGCTGGTCAGCGGCAATATTTCGGTGCTCACCTGGAGGTCGGCGCGCAGCGGGAGCGGGACGCTTCGGAAGGACGAGCCGGGCTGCTCGTTCAGAAGCCGCCCGAGGTCGCCGCCTGCTGCGGCGATCAGCCGCTGCGCCGCCTGCAGCGGCATCGCCCCGACGATTGGCGCCAACAACTGGTCGGCGAGCTTCACCGAAGGTTGCGAATAATTGGCTGAGACGTTGCGCCACTGGACGTCGGCGGCGGTGATTGCGATTACTGCTCCGGCCCCCGCCTGACCGACCGCTGCTACGCGCTCGGCGAAGGACGGGAAGCCCGCGACCTCCGGCGAGTCGTAGAGGATGAGCACGACCGCGCCGCGCAGGTCCGCGCCGGCGAGCTGGTCGATGCCGCGCTCGGCGATGCGCGCGCCATGGCCGGCGAACACCACCGGCGCGTCGGCGATCCGTACGTCCGGACGATTGCCCTGGAGCGCGATCTGCGTGTTCTCGAACGGGATCGGACGCCCGGCCGCGCGCCAGCCCGCCCGGTGGGCGCTGGTCGAACGCTGGACCAGCGGCACCGGCTGCAGCCAGCCGCCGCCCGGCGCCGCCGGCTCCAGCCCACGCGCCCGGAATTGCTCGACGATATAGGCGGTGGTCAGCCGTTCGCCCTCGGTGGTCGGCTCGCGCCCCTCGAAGCGGTCGCTGGCCAAAACCTCGACGTGGCGCCGCAGGTCCTGGGCCGTAATCGGCGCATCGCTTTGGGCGGGCGCGGCGGCGGGGAGGAAAAGGAGGAGCGCGGCGGAGGCGCGGATTGCCCTCGAAAACATGGCGCTGCTTAAGGAGGCGGCCTCAGGCTGGCAAGCGATTCGCAAGCCTGCCCGAGCGGCCGCGGTATCGAGACCCCTACCGCCGCGCCTTGGCGATCAACGCCCTCGCCTGTTCGACGTGGAGGCCCTCGATCATCCGGCCTTCGTGTCGCTCGGCCCCGCCGGTGGCGGCGGCGACCAGTCGCTGCGCCGCCTCCAGCTCGTCCTCGCTGGGGCCGAAGGCGCGGTTGACCGTGTCGACCTGGACCGGGTGGATTACCGACTTGCCGTCGAAGCCGAACAGCCGCCCCTCTTCGCACTGCTGGCCCAGCCCCTGATCGGCCTCGAGCTTGTTGTAGACGCCGTCGAATGCCGCGACGCCGGCGGCGCGCGCGGCGAGCACGATCCGCTGGAGTGCGTAAGTGAGACCGCGCCGGTCCGCCTGCGGCGGCAGGCCGAGCGCCACGCCGAGATCGTTGGTGCCGGCGATCAGCCCCCGGGTCGCCGGGGCGACCGCCGCGGCGTCGAGCACGCCCTGCGGGGTTTCGATCATCGCCAGCACCGGCTTTCCGGTCAGCCACGCGGCGTCAGCAACCTGCTTCGCGCTCTCCGCCTTCGCCAGCACGATATAATCGACCGCGGCGCGCCGTACCGCGACGACGTCCTCGCCATAATGGCCGGACCGGGTCGGATTGACCCGGATCGCGGTCGGTCGCTCTCCGAACCCCTCCGCCGCCGCCGCCACCGCCGCGATACGGGCGTCCGCCTTGTCGGCGTCCGCTACCGCATCCTCGAGGTCGAGGATCACCATGTCCGCATCAACCTCGCGCGCCTTGGCGATCGCTCTTGGGTTGGAGGCCGGCAGGAAGAGCAGCGAGCGGCACAGGCGAAGGTCGGCAAGGCTCATGAGGCTTCCCCGTCATGGCGATTCCGCTTGGAACCGTCTTTGTTTATCTACATGATGAAGGCCCAAGGCGAGGGGAGAATGCCATGATCGAGACCGTGCTGTCGGTAGTGGTGCTGTTCGTGCTGCTATGGCTGTTCGCGAGTGTGAAGATCGTCCGTCAAGGCTATCAATATACGATAGAATATTTCGGCCGCTTCACGACGGTCGCGCGCCCGGGAATGAACTTCTACCCCGCCATCTTCTACCGGGTTGGGCGCAAGGTGAACATGATGGAGCAGGTGCTCGATATCCCGGGCCAGGAGATCATCACCAAGGACAACGCCATGGTCTCGACCGACGGCGTCGTCTTCTTCCAGGTGCTCGACGCGGCGAAGGCCGCTTACGAGGTCTCCGACCTCTACGTCGCCATCATGCAGCTCACCACGACCAACCTGCGCACGGTGATGGGCTCGATGGACCTCGACGAGACCCTCTCCAAGCGCGACGAGATCAACGCCCGTCTGCTCTCGGTCGTGGACCAGGCGACCGAGGCCTGGGGCGTCAAGCTGACCCGCGTCGAGATCCGCGACATCCGTCCACCGGCCGACATCGTCAACGCCATGGGCCGGCAGATGAAGGCCGAGCGCGAGAAGCGCGCGGTGATCCTCGAATCGGAAGGAAGCCGGGCTTCCGCCATCCTTCGCGCCGAGGGTGAGAAGCAGGCGCAGATCCTCGAGGCCGAAGGCCGGCGCGAAGCCGCCTTCCGCGACGCCGAGGCGCGCGAGCGCGCCGCCGAAGCCGAAGCCAAGGCGACGCGGATGGTCTCCGACGCCATCGCCGGCGGCAACACCCAGGCGATCAACTATTTCATCGCCCAGAAATATGTCGAGGCAATCAGCGGCTTTGCCACCTCGCCCAACGCCAAGACCATCCTCTTCCCGGTCGAGGCCACCGCCCTGATCGGGACGTTGGGAGGCATCGGCGAGCTCGCCCGCGACGCGCTCGGCAAGTCCGAAGGGATCGTCGCGGCGGAGATCGCGCGCCGGCCCGGACCGTTCGAAGGAGGCCAGTGACCTTGGGCGGCCTCGACGACCATTGGTGGTGGCTGCTCGCCGCGGCTTTGCTCGGCATCCTGGAAATCTTCCTGCCCGGCATCTTCCTGATCTGGATGGCGGCGGCCGCGGCGATCACCGGCATCCTGGCAGCCTTGCTGCCGATGGCCCTGCCCTTCCAGCTCGGCATTTTCGGCCTGCTGGCTTTGTCGGCCGTCTATAGCGGCCGGCGCTATTATGAGCGCAATCCGGTGGCCAGCGCGGATCCGATGATGAACGACCGGATCGCGCGCCTGATCGGCCAGCGAGTCACGGTCGTCACCGCGATCGAGCATGGCGAGGGCCGGGTCAAGGTCGGCGACGGCGTCTGGTCGGCGCGCGGCCCCGACGCGCCGGCGGGCACCCCGATGGTCGTCACCGGCGCCGAGGGCACCTGCCTCAGGGTCGAGCGGCCGGCCGCCCTCCCCGAACCGGACGCAACCGCCTAGCCGCCGCTCAGCCCGCCGGATTATGCCTCGTCGACCGGGCGAGGTCGAAGCGGTCGGCGGTCATCACCTTGGCCCAGGCGGCCACGAAGTCCTGTACGAACTTCTCGGCGGCGTCGTCGGACGCGTAGACTTCGGCCTGCGCGCGCAGCTGGGAATTCGATCCGAACACCAGATCGACCCGAGTCGCCGTCCATTTCTGCTCGCCGCTGCGCCGGCAGGTGCCGATGAAGACGTCGCGCTCATCCTCATCCTCCTTCCACGCCGTGCCCATGTCGAGCAGATTGCGGAAGAAGTCGTTGCTGAGCTCGCCCGGCCGGTCGGTGAAGACGCCATGGGGCGAGCCGCCCTGGTTGCCGCCGAGCACGCGCAGCCCGCCGACCAGCACCGTCATCTCCGGAACGCTCAGCCGCAGCAGCCGCGCGCGGTCGAGCAGCAATTCCTCGGTCGGCACTGGGAAATTGAAATCCGAACGAAGGAAGTTGCGAAAGCCGTCGGCCTTGGGCTCGAGCACGGCGAAGCTGTCGGCGTCGGTCTGCGCCTCGCTGGCGTCGGTCCGCCCGGGCATGAACGGCACTTCGACGTCGTGGCCCGCCTGCCGAGCGGCTTCCTCGACCGCCGCCGAGCCGGCGAGGACGATCAGGTCGGCGAGGCTGATCTTCTTGCCGCCGCTCTGGACGCCGTCGAAATCCGCCTTGATTCCTTCCAGCACCTGAAGGACGCGCGCCAGCTGCTGCGGATCGTTGGCTTCCCAGTCCCGCTGCGGCGCGAGCCGGATGCGTGCGCCGTTGGCCCCGCCCCTTCGGTCGGACCCGCGGAAGGTCGACGCCGAGGCCCAGGCGGTCTGGACGAGCTCGGCGATGCTGAGGCCGGAATCGAGGATCCGCCGCTTCAGCCCGATGACATCGTCGGTGTCGACCAGAGGATGATCGACCGGCGGGAGCGGGTCCTGCCAGATCAGATCCTCGTCGGGCACTTCGGGCCCGAGGTAGCGCGACTTCGGCCCCATGTCGCGGTGGCACAGCTTGAACCAGGCCCGCGCGAAGCCGTCGGCGAACGCCTCGGGATCCTCGCGGAAGCGCCGCGAGATCGGCTCCAGCTCGGGGTGCATCTTGAGCGCCATGTCGGCCGTCGTCATCATCGTCGGGACGCGCCGGTCCGGGCTATGCGCGCCGGGCGCAAGGTCTTCCTCGCGCTGGTCCCTGGGCTGCCACTGCCACGCGCCGGCGGGGCTCTTCACCAGCTCGTACTCATAGTCGAACAGGAGCCGGAAATAGTCGTTGTCCCAGCGCACGGGCTGCGGCGTCCAGGCGCCTTCGAGGCCGCTGGTGATGGTGTCGTCGGCCATTCCGCAGCCGTGGGCGCAGGTCCAGCCGAGGCCTTGCTGGGCGACGTCGGACCCTTCCGGCTCCGCGCCGACCTTCGAAGCGTCGCCCGCGCCGTGGCACTTGCCGAACGTATGGCCGCCGGCGACAAGGGCCACCGTCTCCTGGGGCGTCATGCCCATCCGGCCGAACGTTTCGATGATGTCGTGGCCGGAGGCGACCGGATTGGGCTCGCCGTTCGGCCCTTCGGGATTGACGTAGATGAGGCCCATCTGGACGGCGGCAAGCGGGTCCTCGAGCGCGCGGCCCTCGCTATAGCGCTTGTCGCCGAGCCATTCCTCCTCGGTGCCCCAGTAAATGTCCTTTTCGGGCTCCCAGACGTCGGCGCGGCCGCCGCCGAAGCCGAATACCGGCCCGCCCATCGATTCGATGGCGACGTTGCCGGCCATGATCATCAGGTCGGCCCAGGAGAGCTTGGCGCCGTATTTCTGCTTGACCGGCCAGAGCAGACGGCGGGCCTTGTCGAGATTGGCATTGTCCGGCCAGCTGTTGAGCGGGGCATAACGCTGCCCGCCCGACGAGGCGCCGCCGCGTCCGTCGCCGATCCGGTAGGTGCCGGCGCTGTGCCAGGCCATGCGGATGAAGAAGGGGCCGTAATGACCGTAATCGGCCGGCCACCAGGGCTGGCTGTCGGTCATCAGGGCGTGGAGGTCGCGCTTGACCGCCTGATAGTCGAGCGACTCGAATTCGCGGGCATAATCGAAATCGGGGCCGAACGGGCTGAGCGGCAGCCCGTCCTGCTGAAGGATCTCCAGCGACAGCTGGTTGGGCCACCAGTCGCGGTTGGTCCGCCCCAGCAGGGAGCGCAGGGCTTGCGGTTCTTTCCCCGGATCGCTGAGCGGGCTGCCGCTGGTCTTTGCGTCCATGCCTGGTCCATCCTTCCCTTTTGCTGTGATCGGGCGACGCTAGACGGAGCCTCCCGAGGAAGCCAAACGATTAAACTTCGTCAGCAAGAACGGCAAAACCGATCAGCCCGCAAAGCTACCGGCGCGGCTTACCTGCGCAGTCCGGGAGCGAACGGGGTGCAGGTCGCGGCACTCGGTGACGGGTGTATTTGCTTTTCCGGGCGTCGGCCGGAATGCTCGGGCTCCTCGCCCGCGCAGTAGGCACGCCTCGTCCGTGCCGCCCGATCAGCTGTCCGTTCAGGCCGGAATTCCCCGTCGGAGACCACTCAGTCTCAATAGACAATGAAGTCGGCGCTGGTCAGCGTCGGATGAGTCGTGCCGTTGCTTACTGTCGCGAACAGCACGGCCGTGACGGTGCCGCCCGCCCCGTCGGCATCGTAATAGAGCTTCCCGCTCAATTGGTCATAAATGATCCGGTCATCCGCCGCGGCGGCCGTTCGAACGGGCGGCGCCGCCGGGTCGTAATTGTCGATCCTGGCGAAAGCCGCCGTAGCGAGCGAACCCGTTGCCGCGATGCCGGAGAAGACGCTCTTCTTGAGGTAGATGGCGTCGTCGGCGACATTGAAATCCTGGATCGCGTCCCTGTTGCTGGTGGCATTGGGCACAGTATCGAAATAGAAGCGATCGAGACCGCGGGCTCCACCGGCGTCATCGCCCCTGAGGATGTCATTCCCGCGCCCGCCGTAGAGGCGGTCGTTGCCCGCGCCGCCTTGGAGGTTGTCGGCCCCGCCGGACGTGCGAAGCGGATCGCCCGTAAGAATATCGTTTCCGCCCAGTCCCTTAAGCAAATTGCCGGAGTTGGTGCCCGTAATGGCGTTGGCGCCGCCGTTGCCGCTTCCGCCGATGGAGGAGGTTCCAAGAAGAACCAGGTTCTCCACCTTGTCGGGAAGTTCGTAAGTCACCGAGCTTTTGACAGTGTCAGTTCCTTCGCCGGCCGCCTCTTCGACCAAATCCCGGAGCGGATTTGGATTGGCCGTCGTCGGTTTCGTCCACATGTCGACGACATAGGTGTCGTCGCCGAGCCCTCCGCGCATGGTATCGTTGCCGCCGCCACCGTCCAGCAGGTCGGCCCCAGCGGCTCCCGAAATGACGTTGGCCGCTCCATTTCCGGTAATCTTGTTCGCGAGAGCGTTGCCCGTGCCGACGAGGGCGCCGGGTCCATCGAGGGAAAGATGCTCCACATTGTCGGGAAGCGCGTAGCTGATCGTGCTCAGGACGCGGTCGATGCCAGCCTCCGTGAGCTCGATGACCTGATCGAGGTTGTTGTCGACACGGTAGGTATCGTTGCCCGCCCCGCCGCGCATGGTGTCGCCGCCGCTGCCGCCCTTTAGAAGGTCGTCGCCGTCGCCACCATTGAGGACGTCCGCGCCGCCGCGCCCGTCCAGCTCGTCAGGTCCGCTGGTCCCGCCCAGAGTCTCGTCGCCCGCCGCGAAATCGACGAGCTGGAGCCTGCCGGCCCCATCGTCGAGAAGCGTCACGTATCTCGCATCCAGGGCAGTCAAAACCTGGTTCCCGTAACTAAACTCATTATTCCAAGGGGTCGTCCCGACCGCCACCTGACTGACGACATTCCACGTGGCGGTACTATACTTCACGAGCTGACCATTTTCGCGGTAGGCAAACGCATACTTTCCGGACTCATCGAACGCCAATCCACCCAGAGGCCCTCCCGTGTCGACCGTCCGAAGATACTTCATGTTGAGGTCGTAAACGCGGAAGCTCCCATAATAAGCAAACTGGAGTACCCGACCTGCTTTTTCGCTGATTGCGTAGATGCCCCAATTATCGCTGCTGAACGTCGCTGTATCGATTCCTCCCTCGGCTTTTATTGCTCCGATAACATTGTCGTATAGAAAAAGCAGCCCATTGGAAGCTGGAGGGGCAATAAGAGTATAGCGGCCATCGCCCGCCATCGGAGCGTAACTTCTGTATTCGAAACCGTCGAGATTGGAAAAGACCAGCGTCTTCAGGTCAAATTTTTTGATGTTATCGGGGCCGCCGCTTACGATCGCCATGGCATCGCCGGCAACCTGGACGTCGTAAAATGCCTCGCCTAAAATCGAAAATGTCTGCTTCGTCCCCGTTGAAGTATTGACACGATATAGCACCGACTTTCCGTTCACCGAGTAGTGCTCGACGGCAAGGAGGAAGGATCCATCGTCCGATACGCTGATCGCTCCGAGACTATTTCCAATGTTCCAGGTCGCGACTTTTGCGTGCGTTTCCGCGTTGAAAACGTCGATGTTGCCGTTTGCCTTGGAAACGTAGATCAAGGTTTCATCGGGGCTGAAGGCGACATCCTGCGCCCCCGTCGTCTCCAGCGTCACAAGCTCGAACTTCGCCACTTACCACTCCCCCAACCCACCGATTCTCCGGCGGCTCCCCAGACGGCCTGCTCGCGACCCCGAGCAAAGAACCCACTTCCGCAAGCAACCGAAGCCGGGCGCTCAGGAAAAAGCAGTAAGCGGCTCTCCCCGCAGGCATCAAATACGGGACACTCCCGATTATCAAGCTGAATTCATAACAAAGTGCACGGCGGAAGCTCCCGACGTCGCAACGCGGCCGGCGCGGGCGGTCGCCGCGCCGGTGGGAATTCCTATTGTTCCGGTTGAGCGCCGAGCGCGACCGCGAGCACCACATCCGGGATGCCCCGATTAGTCAGGCGGATATCCAATATGCTCGCCGTGCACGCCTGGCCGCGGTGGTGAATCGCCGGGCGCAGCCAACTGTCCTTCGGTACGTAGCCGATACAATGACCTTCGGACGTTTGCACCTTCAGCGCCATCTCGTCATAGCGGTTGTTCGGCTCGTGACAGACGAAAACGCGCTCGCCGGGCCGGCACGCGCGGATCGCTTCCTGATAATGCTGTTCGCCGACAACAGGTACGGCAAAGGCCCTGGGCCGGTGAGCGTCGCGTGCGAAAAGGCTGTTGCGGATCATTTCTCATCCCCATGCGACCCGGCCCGATCGCCGTGGCACGACTTGATTAGCGGGCGCGGGACACGCATCTTGAGCGGGCGGTGGAATCATCCTGTGTCAGAATCTTTTCAGAATGCGCATCGAAAGCCGACTTTCGGGGCATCCTGACACGCAAAGGCAGGGCCAAAAGTGGCGATCATATGAGCCGACAAACTAGCACACGGGGTCGTAGTTTGTGGGCGCGGCCGCCCGTCCGTAAGGAACATCTCGGTTTCGCCGGTCCACACGACCAGCTCGATGCCCTCCCAATCCCCTATGGAATCGATCCGAATGGAAGCCGAGTTCGTTTTTCGCGTTTCGTCGCAATCATAATGAGGACGGGCACTCGGCCCGGGATCAGCGGGTAGCGAGCTGCGAAGAGCCCTTCCTCCACGACCGCGCCGATTAACCGCCGCCGGACGTCTGCATCTGCTGCTGGGCGCGCTCGATTTCCTGCTTGAACTCGAGCTGGTGCTGCTCCCACTCCGCGCGGGTGCGGCAGACTCGGCGCGTGGCGAGGCGGGAGCCGATCGCCTGCTGGCGCACGCACACCACCTCGTTCGGATCCTGGCTGGGCCCTACGCGCGTCGTCGGGCCCCTGCCCTCGCCACCGTCATTCTGCGCCGCCGCCGCGGTCGCCACGAGGCTCGCGCCAATCAAAGCCAATTTCAGCATGCTGGAACTCCAATGCCTGTTCCGATGCGGCGCAACCGCACGCACCTCCCGACAAGCCGGCCTTATGTCAGATTCCCGCCGGATTGACCAGTCCGCAGGAAAGCGCGGGCTCAGGTCGGATCGCTATAAGAAGTCGCCATCTGTTGCTGCGCGCGCTCGACTTCCTGTTTGTATTCAGCCTGATGCTGCTCCCATTCGGCGCGCGTGCGGCAGACCCGGCGGGTGGCGAGCCGGGAGCCGATCGCCTGCTGGCGCACGCACACGACCTCGCTCGGGTCGCCGCTCGGGCCGTGGCGGGTGGTCGGCCCCTTGCTCGAGCCGCCCGAATTCTGCGCCGCCGCCGCCGTGGCGACCAGGCTCGCGCCGATCAAAACCAATTTCAGCATCGCTTTCGCTCCCATGCCTTTCCGGGTGCGGCGCGGGCCGCATCGGTCCGGAGCGGCCGGGAGTGTCGCACCTTTCCCGCCGGTTTGCCAGCCGTGAAGGGAGGGCCGCGCTAGCCGTCGTAATCGGTCTGCATCTGCTGCTGCGCGCGCTCGACTTCCTGCTTGAACTCGGCCTGGTGCTGCTCCCATTCCGCGCGCGTCCTGCAGACCCGGCGCGTCGCGAGGCGCGAGCCGATCTGCTGCTGGCGGACGCAGACGACCTCGGTGGGCGCGCCGCTCGGGCCGTGGCGGGTGGTCGCGCCCTTGCCCGAACCGTCTGAAGTCTGCGCCACCGCTACCGCCGCCGTCGCGACCAGGCCCGCGCCGGTCAAAACCATTTTCAGCATCGTGATTCTACCCTCTCCCTGCGCGGGCAACCGCCCCGCAACTGCCAAAGCCGCTGAGAGTGTCGCACCTTTTCAGCGGTTTGGCCAGCCCGGATGCGGCGGGGGTCAACCCCCGCGCAAGCGTTCGCGCCGACCTTCGAAGACGGCTCGCCCGGCATAGACGGCGGCCTCGCCCAGCTCCTCTTCGATGCGCAGCAGCTGGTTATATTTGGCGAGGCGGTCGGAGCGGGCGAGGCTGCCGGTCTTGATCTGTCCGCAATTGGTGGCGACGGCGAGGTCGGCGATGGTCGTGTCCTCGGTCTCGCCGGAGCGGTGCGACATGACGGAGGTGTAGCCGGCGCGGTGCGCGGTCTCGACCGCCTCGAGCGTCTCGGTCAGCGTCCCGATCTGGTTGACCTTGATCAGGATCGAATTGGCGAGCCCCCGGCCGATGCCCATCCGGAGCCGCTCCGGACTGGTCACGAACAGATCGTCGCCGACCAGCTGAACCTCGGCTCCAATCGCATCGGTCAGCGCCTTCCAGCCGTCGAGATCGTCCTCGGCCATGCCGTCCTCGATCGACGCGATCGGGTAATCCGCGGCAAGCTCGCCGAGGAAGCCCGCCATCTCCCCCGGGGCGAGGGTCCGCCCCTCCCCTTCCATCCGGTAGCCGCCGCCCTTGAAGAATTCGGTCGCCGCGCAGTCGAGCGCGAGCATGACGTCGTCGCCGGGGCGATAACCGGCCTCCTCGACCGAGCCCATGATGAAGTCGAGCGCGTCGCGCGCCGAGGCGAGGTTCGGGGCGAAGCCGCCTTCGTCGCCGACCGCGGTGGAAAGGCCCGCCTCGGCCAGCTTCTTCTTCAGCGTGTGGAAAATTTCGGCGCCGCAGCGCAGCCCTTCGGCGAAGGTCGGGGCGCCGACCGGCATAACCATGAATTCCTGGAAGTCGATCGGATTGTCGGCATGGGCGCCGCCATTGAGAATGTTCATCATCGGCACCGGCAAGGTGGCCGCCGCGACGCCGCCGACATAACGGTAGAGCGGCAGCCCGCGCCCCTCGGCGGCCGCCTTCGCGACGGCCAGGCTGACGCCGAGTATGGCATTGGCGCCCAGCCGCGCCTTGTTCGGCGTGCCGTCGAGCTCGATCAGCGCCGCGTCGAGCTCGCGCTGGTCCTCGGCCTCCATGCCGACGACGACGTTGGCGATCTCCCCCTTCACCGCGTCAACCGCCGCGCCGACGCCCTTGCCGAGCCAGCGGCTCTTGTCCCCGTCGCGCCGCTCGACCGCCTCGTGCGCACCGGTCGAGGCCCCAGAGGGAACAGCGGCCCGGCCGAAGCTGCCATCCTCGAGCACCGCCTCCACCTCGACGGTGGGGTTGCCGCGGCTGTCGAGGATCTGGCGCGCATGAAGGTAAGCAATGGCGGTCATTTCGTTGCGGCCTCGTTATGAGTATAAGGGCGGATGAGCGGCGATTATCGGTCCCGCCGCGGGCGCGCAACTTTCGGCCCCCTCACCGGAACGCAAGCGCCGCGGCAGGTGTTCTGGGATGTGAAGGTTTCAACTCTGGAGTGGAGATGCTTATGCCCCCGCGCGACCCCCAACTTCCCGAAGGCACCGACCAGATCGTCAGCGGCCCGACGTCCGAGGATAGCGGCGGCGCCGGCAATGGCGGCGGCTTCGTCGCCAAAGGCGGCGGCAGCGACACCGGCGCCAGCACCACCGACAAGCTGGTCAGCCAGGTGCGCGATCAGGTGACGAGCCTGCGCGGCCAGGCGACCGACAAGCTGCGCGGACTCGCCGACGACGGCAAGGATCGCGCCACCGGCCTGCTCGACGACATCAGCGGCATCATCGAGGAGGCCGCGCGCTCGATCGACGAGCGGCTCGGCCAGGAATATGGCGACTATGCGCATCGCGCGTCCGGCGCCGTCTCCTCTTTTGCCGGCCGGGTCCGCGACAAGAGCGTCGAGGACCTGATCGACGATACCCGGTCGGTGGTCCGCTCCAGCCCCGCGGTCGCGATCGCGGCGGCGGCGGTGGTCGGCTTCGCGCTGATGCGGGTCGTTCGGACCGGCCTCGATCAGGCCGGCGGCGGCGGCAATCGCTCCGGCGGCGGCCGCAGCTCCGGCGGCGGCGGCAATTCCGGCGGCGGCGCCTCCGGGAGCGGCGGCGGGCAAGGCGGAGCCTGATCCTTGGCCACCCCGGCGCAGGACCCGCGCGACCAATCGATTCCGGACCTCGTCAGCCAGCTGGTCGAGGACGGCCGCGCTTATGCGCGGGCGGAGATCGACCTGCTGAAGCAGATCGCCCGCCATCGTGCCGGCCGGGCGCGGACCGGGCTCGTGCTGGTCGGCGCCGGGGCGCTGCTCGCCCTGTCGGCGCTGACGGCGCTGGTGCTGGGTCTGGTGCTGGGGCTTGCCACCCTGATCGGGCCGCTCGCGGCTGGTCTGGCGGTGACCGCCGTCCTGGCCGGCCTCGGCTATCTGCTGATCCGCTTCGGCCTCACCGGCCTGCGCGCGCTCAGCGGCGACGAGGAGGAGCGCCGGGCCGTGGCGCGCGGGGAGCGTGCGCCATGAGCCTCGACGAGCTGGAGCAGGCCAAGCGCAACGCCGTCATGGCGCGGCGGCGGCTCGACAGCAGCCTCGTCGCCGTCCAGGAACGGCTCAAGCCGGGCAGCCTCGCAGGCGAGGCCTGGGACGGGGTCAAGGACAAGAGCGCCGACCTCGCCGACGGCGCCCTCTCGGCCGTGAGGAAGCGACCCGCGGCCGTGTCGGTGGCGATCGGCGCGCTCGCGCTGTTCCTCGCCCGCGAACCGCTGAAGCGAGTAGTCACCCGGCTCGTCGGCGGCGAGGAAGAGGATGACGGCCGCATCGTCACCACCGTCAAGACCGACACAACGAATTTTACGGCCTCGGCGCCCATCGTCGAGCCGTCCCTGCCAGAAGGAGTGAGTTAGATGGTTGCCAGGAACGACAATGAGACCGGCGGCGAAACGCGCTCGCGCGGACGCGCGGGCGAAGCCTATGAGTCGGCGCGCAGCAAGACCTATTCGGCCTATGAAGCCGCGCGCGGCCGCGCCGGCGACGTCACCCGCCGGGCCGCCGACCAGGTTGCCGTCTATCCGGTGGCGGCGGTGATCGGCGGCATCGCGATCGGCGCTTTGCTCGGCTTCCTGCTGCCGGCGACCCGGCGCGAGGAGGAGCTGCTGGCGCCGACCGGCCGCAAGGTCACCGACGCGGCGCGCGAAGCCGCCCAGCGGGGCATCGACGCCGGCAAGCAGCAGATGGACGAGATTCGCAGCCGCGCCGCGCAGAAGGTGGGCGAAGCCGTGGTCGAAGCCGTCGGCGGCAGCAAAGACTGACTCCGGAGCCGCGCGCGTCGGGAAGCGGGGCGCGCGGCGCGGCAGCCGCTAGGACCGAGATGAGCAAATTGCACCTCGTCTTCGGCGGCCGCGTGAAGGACCCGCGCGGCCTCGACTTCGACCTGGCAACGATCGACGTCGTCGGCGTCTATCCCGATTATGCGAGCGCGCTCGACGCCTGGCGCGGCAAGGCGCAGCGCACGGTCGACGACGCCGAGATGAAATATGTCGTCGTCCACCTCCACCGCCTGCTCGAGCCGGATGCCGAGGAGAAGGCGAAGTAAGGGCGTCAGGCCCGGCGGTAGCGGAACAAGAGCAGCGGGTTGGCGAGCGCGACGCCGACCAGGAAGCCGCCGATATGGGCGGCGATGGCGACGTTCAGGCCCCGGCCGGCGAAGGTGAAGCCGACCACCAGCTGGAGCGCCACCCAGGCGGCCATCAGCCAAAGCGCGTTGAGCCACATCGCGAGGCGCGGGCTTGCCACCTTGACCTTGTTGCGTCCGAACAGGATCGCATAGGCGCCGATCACCGCCGAGACGGCGCCGCTCGCGCCGATCATCGGCGTGACGTCGGTCGGGTCAACCGCGAGATGGGCCGCCGCCGCCGCATAGGCACCGACCACATACATGACCGCGATCGCAAACGGCCCGACGACGGCCTCGGTCGGGCGGCCGCAGAAGACCAGGATCAGCAGGTTGAAGGCGAGATGGATCCAGTTGGCGTGGACCAGTGTCGCCGTCAGCGGAGTCAACCAGACCGGCGCGCCGCCGATCGCAATGTCGGGCGACAGGCGCGCCGGCACGAACGCCCCCCACGCCACCGCCCGATCCTCCAGGCGAAGCACGGTCAGCACGGCCATGGCGGCCGCGGTGATCAGGGTCAGCGCGAGCGTGACCCGCGCCGTCGCCCAGCTGTTCGGCGGGCGCATCCCTCGCCCTAAATGAATTCGATCTTGGCGATCTCGAAATATTTGTCGCCCGACGGCGCCGAGAATTCGACCTCCTCGCCGACCGTACGGCCGATCAGCGCCCGCCCGAGCGGCGAGGAATAGCTGATCCGCCCGTCCTTGGCGTCGGCCTCGGTCTCGCCGACGATCTGATATTTGATCGGCTTGTCATTCTCGTCGAGCAGATGGACGGTCGCCCCGAACACCACCTTGTCGCCCGACAGCGTGGTCGGATCGATCACCATCGCCCGGCTGAGGCGGTCCTCGAGGTCGGCGATCTGGGCCTCGACATGGCCCTGGCGCTCCTTGGCGGCGTGATATTCGGCATTTTCCGAAAGATCGCCATGGCCGCGCGCTTCCTCGATCGCGTCGATGATCGACGGCCGTTCAACCGTCTTCAGGTGACGGACCTCGTTCTGGAGCTTCTCATAGCCCTCGGCCAGCATCGGCAGCTTGTCGACGGTCGCCATTCAAATTCGCCTTTCGTCAAAACCCCGGCCTCGGCGAGTCGCCGCGGGCCATCGCCTGATCTTGGTCGATTGTTCAGGATGCGGATTGGGAGGCCGAATAATAGTCCTGCAGCGAGCGCACTTCAAGGCTGCGCTCCCGCCGGGCCGCGATGGCCCGCACTACCGCGGCGCTGGAAGCGGCGGTGGTGAAGTAGGGAACGCGCTGCGCCACGGCCGAAGCGCGGATCGAGGCGGAATCGCGGTGGCTCTGCCAGCCTTCGGTGGTGTTGAAGATGAGCCCGACCGCGCCGTCCTTGATCCGGTCGACGATGTGCGGCCGCCCCTGCGCGACCTTGTTGACGCGCTCGACCTCGAGCCCCTGCCCGGCCAGATATTCGGCCGTGCCGCCGGTCGCGACCACCTTGAAGCCGAAGCCTAGCAGCACCCGTACCGGGCCGACGATGGCGGGCTTGTCGCTGTTCTTGACGGACACGAACAAGGTCCCGCCGTCGGGCAGGTCGATCCCCCCACCCTCCTGCGACTTCAGAAAAGCTGTGTCGAAATCGTCATCTATTCCCATGACTTCGCCGGTGGACTTCATTTCCGGCGAGAGGACCGGATCGATGCCCGGGAAGCGCGCGAACGGGAAGACCGGCTGCTTGACGGCGATGTGCGGGACTCGGCGCGGGATCGGCGGGAAGGCGGCGAGGCGCTCGCCCGCCATCACCCGGGCGGCCATCTTGGCGATGGGCGTGCCGATCGCCTTGGCGACGAACGGGACGGTGCGGCTGGCGCGCGGATTGACCTCGATCAGATAGACCACGCCGTGCTTGACGGCGAACTGGACGTTCATCAGCCCCTTGACCTTCAGCGCCCTGGCGAGGACTCGCGCCTGCCGCTCGATCTCGGCGACGATGTCGGGCTCGAGGCTGTAGGGCGGAAGCGAGCAGGCGCTGTCGCCCGAATGGACGCCCGCTTCCTCGATATGCTGCATGACGCCGGCGATGACGACGTCGGTGCCGTCGGCGAGCGCATCGACGTCGACCTCGATCGCGTCGCGCAGATACTGATCGATCAGCACGGGGCTGTCGCCGGAGACCTGCACCGCGGTCTCGATATAATCGGCGAGCTGGGCGGGCCCGTCGACGATCTCCATGGCCCGCCCGCCGAGCACATAGCTGGGTCGGGTCAGCACCGGATAGCCGATCCGCTCGGCTACCTTGAGCGCCTCGGCGCGGCTGCGGGCGATGCCGTTGGCCGGCTGCAGCAGGCCGAGCCGGTCGACCAGCCGCGAAAAGCGCTCGCGGTCCTCGGCCAGGTCGATCGCGTCGGGCGAGGTGCCGAGTATCGCTATCCCTTCCTTGGCGAGTGCCGCGGCCAGCTTCAGCGGCGTCTGGCCGCCGAACTGGACTATGACTCCGACCAGCTCGCCCCGCGACGCCTCGACGTGGAGGATCTCGAGCACGTCCTCGACCGTGAGCGGCTCGAAATAGAGCCGGTCCGACGTGTCGTAGTCGGTGCTGACCGTCTCCGGATTGCAATTGACCATGATCGTCTCGAACCCGGCCTCGGCGAGCGCGAAGCAGGCGTGGCAGCAGCAATAGTCGAACTCGATCCCCTGCCCGATCCGGTTCGGGCCGCCGCCCAGGATGACGATCTTGCGCCGGTCCGAAGGGTGGCTCTCATCCTCCGGCGCACCGAAGCTCGGCGCCTCGTAGGTCGAATACATATAGGGCGTCTTGGCCTCGAATTCGGCCGCGCAGGTGTCGATGCGCTTGAACACGGGCCTGACCCCGAGCCGGTGGCGGAGCTGGCGCACCTCGTCCTCGGTGGTGGCGCCGAGCAGCGCCTTGACCGCGTCGTGGATGAGGCCGTGCGACCGCGTCCGGGTCTTGACCCCCCCGCCGCGCACATGGGCGGCCTTGAGCGCGAGCTCGGCAAGGCGCCGGTCCGAAAAGCCCATCGCCTTGAGGCGGCGCATGCCGGCGGCGTCGCGCGGCAGGCCGTCGCTGCAAATCTCATTCTCCGCCTCGACGATCTCGCGGATGCGCTCGAGGAACCAGGGGTCGTATTTGGTGACGGCATGGATCTCCGCGACCGTCAGGCCCTCGCGCAGCGCCTGGGCGGCGACGAGCAGCCGGTCGGGCGAGGGCCGCGCCAGCGCCTCCTCGATGTCGGCCTTGGGCGCGCCGTAGAGCGCCTTGACGCCGTCGAGGCCGATCAGCCCGGTCTCGAGGCCGCGCAGCGCCTTTTGCAGGCTCTCGTGAAACGACCGGCCGATCGCCATCACCTCGCCGACCGACTTCATCGACGTGGTCAGCAGCGCCTGGCTGTCCTTGAACTTCTCGAAGGTGAAGCGCGGGATCTTGGTGACGACATAATCGATGGTCGGCTCGAACGAGGCCGGCGTGACGCCGGTAATCTCGTTCTGGATCTCGTCGAGCGTGTAGCCGACCGCCAGCTTCGCCGCGACCTTGGCGATCGGGAAGCCGGTCGCCTTGGAGGCGAGCGCCGAGGAGCGGCTGACGCGCGGGTTCATCTCGATGACGACAAGCCGGCCGTCCTTCGGATTAATCGCGAACTGGACGTTGGAACCGCCTGTTTCGACGCCGATTTCTCTCAGGCAGGCGATGCTGGCATTGCGCATCACCTGATATTCCTTGTCGGTCAGCGTCAGCGCCGGCGCGACGGTGATCGAATCGCCGGTATGGACGCCCATCGGATCGACATTCTCGATCGAGCAGATGATGATGGCATTGTCCGCGCGGTCGCGGACCACCTCCATCTCATATTCCTTCCAGCCCAGCACCGATTCCTCGATCAGCACTTCGCTCGTCGGCGAGGCTTCGAGGCCGCCGCGGACGATCGCCGCGAACTCGTCGCGATTGTAGGCGATGCCGCCGCCGGTCCCGCCGAGAGTGAAGCTCGGGCGGATGATCGCCGGCAGCCCAACCGTCTCCAGCGCCGCCAAGGCGTCGTCGAGGCTGTGGGCGATCGCCGAGCGCGGGCTTTCGAGCCCGATCTTCTCCATCGCCTCGCGGAATTTGAGCCGGTCTTCGGCCTTCTCGATCGCCTCCGCGTCGGCGCCGATCATCTTGACGCCATATTTCGCCAGAGTGCCGTCCTTGAACAGCGCCAGGGCCGTGTTGAGCGCCGTCTGTCCCCCCATGGTGGGAAGCACCGCGTCGGGCCGCTCCCTGGCGATGATCTTGGCGACATAAGCGGGCGTGATCGGCTCGACATAGGTGGCGTCGGCCATTTCCGGGTCGGTCATGATCGTCGCCGGATTGGAATTGACGAGGATGATCCGATAGCCCTCGGCCTTCAGCGCCTTGGCCGCCTGGGTCCCCGAATAATCGAACTCCGCCGCCTGCCCGATGACGATCGGGCCCGCGCCGATGATGAGGATGGAGGAGATGTCG
>DASVVV010000029.1:0-11229 GCA_036386375.1 Allosphingosinicella sp.
GCTGGCGAAGCTCAAGAACCGTTTCATGGACCGGCTGGAAGTCCACCATTTCCTTGCCGAAGAGGCGGGCGAGATCGAATTGTTCAACGGCATGCTCGACCGCGCCAAATGCAGCGAGATCCTCACCTGCCTGATCGATCCGCACGAGGTCGCTTCCTTCTTCATCTGCGGCCCCGGGCCGATGATGGACGCCGCCGAAGCGAGCCTGTGCGATTCCGGGATCGAGCGGTCTAAGATCCACCTCGAGCGCTTCACCGCAGACCGCCCGCCGGAGGCGCTGCAGGCGCAGCTCGAGGAAATGTCGCGCGGCGCCGAAGGGCTGGCGATGACGGTGACGCTGGACGGCCGCACGCGGCGAGTGCCGTTCGACGCCGCCGCCGGCAACATCCTCGACAGCGCCCGCGCCGCCGGGCTGCCGGCGCCCTTCGCCTGCAAAGCGGGCGTGTGCGCCACCTGCCGCGCGCGGATCGTGTCGGGCGAGGTCGAGATGGCGGCGCGCTACGGCCTCACCGATGAGGAAATCGCTTCCGGCTATGTCCTCACCTGCCAGTCGGTGCCTAAGGGCGAGGGCGTGGAAGTCGATTACGACGCCTGACCGGCCCGCGCCCCTCAGCGCGTGAAGGTCGAGCCACCGCCGAGACGGCGATTGGCGTCATAGGCGATGGCGGCGCGAGTCACGTCCTGCATCAGCGCCATGCGCGTCGGCAGCGGCGTGCTGGTGCGCCCGATCATCACCGCCAGCGCATAGTGGCGGCCCTCGGGCGAGGTGATGATGCCGATGTCGTTATAGCCGGCCTGGGTCGTGCCCAGCACCTGGCCGGTGCCGGTCTTGTGCGCGATCCGCCAGCCGGGCGCGAGGCCGCCGGTGAGCCGCTGCCGGCCGGTGCGGGTCTGCGACATGATCGACAGCATCCGCTCGGTCGAGCGCGGCGAGAGCAGCTCGCCCTGGCGGAGCCGGCCAAGGCCTTCGACGATGCCGAGCGGCGTTGCGCCGTCGATCGGGTCGTCGACATAGGCTTGGAAGAGGCTGCGCCGCCGCGCCAGCGGCACGGCGTCGCGCGCGGCATAGAAAGCGCGGCCGACCGAATAAGACGGCTGCCAGCTGAGGCCGGCGATCTGGCTCTGCATCGCCCGCTCGCCGGGCCCGAAGCGGATTCCTTCGAGACGCATGCGGCGCAGCATCGCCCGCACCGCCTCCGGCCCGCCGGCGCGACGCAGGACGAAATCGTTCGCGGTGTTGTCGCTCTGGGTCAGCGCGCGGAAGATGAGGTTGCCGAGCGTCGTGCGGTAGCCGTTCGGGCCGATCTGCGCCGCGATCGGCTGGTGGAACAGGGTGAGGTCCTCGCGGCGCACCGTCACCGGGTCGTCGAGGTCCAGCTGCCCGGCATCGGCGGCCTGGAAGGCGGTCAGCGCCACCCAGAATTTGCTGACGCTCTGCTGCGGGAAATGGCGCTCGCCGTTCCAGCTCGTCGTCCAGCCGCTCTCGACGTCGCGCACCGCGATACCGACGATGCCCTGGAAGCCTCGGCCGAGCTCGCGGACCCGCGCCGCCAGGATCCGCTGCGCGGCCGTCTCGGTGGGGTTCGCGGCGATCGCGCGCTGCGGAGCGGGCGGCCGGGCCGACCGTTGCGGGACTTGGGCAGAAGGCGCCTGGGGAACCAGGGCCAGCGTGATGGCCGCCACGCCGACCAGGCGAAGAAAGTGCATCCCGGCTGCCCCGCTCACGCTATTCCCTCCTAACGCCTTCTGCCCCAAGGATTTCATGATATCGCACCGATCGTGTCTGTCAGCTGAATCGCGATGCACATCGACCAAGCGTGGCGCCGGCGCGGCAGAACGAGTCAGCCGTTCAGGCGCGAGAAATTGATATAACGTATCGCCGCCGCTAGACGGCCTTCCCCGCGGTCCCGGAGATCATCATGAAATTCGCTTTCCTGCTCGCGGGCACTTCCCTCGTCGCCGTTCCTGCCGCCGCGCAGCAGAGCCCGGCGCCGCCGCCGGGGCCGGCGCCGCCCGCGGAGCAGGGCGAGGTCCAGGACCACGTCCATGAGACGGTGGAGGAGGAGATCGTCGTCACGGCCCATGGGATACGCGACCTCAACCTCCTCGCCGGCACCGCGACGCTGAGCGGCGCCGATCTGGTGCGCGACATGCGCCCGCAGCTCGGCGAGACGCTGACCCGGCTTCCCGGCGTGTCGGCGACCTCGTTCGGCCCGGGTGCCTCGCGCCCGGTGCTTCGCGGGTTCCAGGGGGAGCGCGTGCGCGTCCTCGTCGACGGCATCGGCTCGATCGACGTCTCCAACACCTCGGCCGACCATGCTGTGACGATCGATCCTATCACGTCGGACCGGATCGAGGTCCTTCACGGACCGGCGGTGCTGCTGTTCGGAGGCCAGGCGATCGGCGGCGCCGTCAACGTCTTCGATCGCCGCATCCCCCGCACCGTGCCGAGCGACCGGTTCCACACCGACGGCATCGCCAGTTACGGCTCGGCCGCCGACGAGCGGAGCCTCGCCGCCGGCGTCGACGTGCCGATCGGCGGCGGCGCCGTCTTGCACGTCGACGGCAGCCGTCGCGAGTCCGACGACGTGCGCATCGGCGGCTTCGTCCTCTCGCCGACGCTGCGCGCCGAGGAGCTCGCCCGAGCCGACGAGGAAGAGGAGCAGGGCCACCCCGAGGAGGCCGGCGAGGCGCGCGAATTCGCCGCCCTTCGCGGCCGGCTGCCGAACAGCGCGACCGAGACCTGGACCGCTGGCCTCGGCTTCGCTCTGATCCGCGAGCGCGGCAATCTCGGTTTCTCCTTCAGCATCTACGACAGCCGCTACGGCGTCCCGAGTCGCCCCGGCGCCGGCCACGCCCACCACGAAGGCGAAGAGGGCGAAGCGGCGGAGGGCGGCGAGGAGGAAGGGCCGGTCACGCTCGACCTTCGCCAGTATCGCAGCGACCTGCGTGCCGAAGTCGAGACGGGCGGCGGCTTCGTCGAGCGCCTTCAAGCGCGCCTCGCCGCCGCCAGCTACGAGCATACCGAGTTCGAGGGCGAGGAGGTGGGCACGATCTTCCGCACCGAGGGCCTCGAAGGCCGGTTCGAGGCGATCCAGGCCGAGCGCGGCGGCTGGCGCGGCGTGATCGGCGGCCAGTTCTTCCTGCGCGATTTCGAGGCGATCGGGGCGGAGGCGTTCGTCCCGCCCAACGACACCTCGCAGATCGGCCTGTTCGCGCTTCAGGAGCTCGATCTCGGCGCGATCGAGCTGGAAGGGGCGCTGCGCTTCGAACATGCCAGCGTTTCCTCGCCGCTGGTCGGGGTCGAGCGCAGCTTCAATTCCGTTTCCGCCGCCGCCGGCGCCTCCTATGAGGTCGAGCCGCGGGTCCGGATCGGGGCCAACCTCTCGCGCTCCGAGCGCTCGCCCTCGGCCGAGGAGCTGCTCTCCAACGGCCCACATGTGGCGACCCAGGCCTTCGAGCTCGGCGATCCCACGCTCGGCAAGGAACGAAGCCTCGGCGGGGAGGTCTATGCGCGTGCCACCTTTGCCGGATACCGCCTCAACGCCACGCTCTTCGCCAACCGCTTCGACGACTATATCTTCCAGGCGGCCACCGGCGCTGAGGAAGACGGGCTTCCGGTCTTCCGCTATTTCCAGAGCGACGCGACTTACTGGGGGGTCGAGTTCGGCGCCACGGCGCCGCTCGGGGAGGTGGGCCGATGGCGCCTCACCGGCGATCTGGTCGCCGATTATGTCCGCGCGACCATCGCCGACGGCGGCCCGGTCCCGCGCATCCCGCCGCTTCGCGTAATGGGCGGGCTCGAAGCGCAATCCGATTATGTCGACGGCCGCCTCGAGGTGGAGCATGTCTTCGAGCAGGACCGAGTCGCCGTCTTCGAGACGCCGACCGGGGCCTTCACGCTGGTCAACGCCTCGGTGACGTGGCGGCCCTGGGGGCGGCGCAATCCGACCAGTCTCGTCTTCTCGGCAAACAACCTGTTCGACGTCGAGGCCCGCCGGCATGCGTCTTTTACCAAGGAGTTCGTGCCGCTCGCGGGCCGCGACCTGCGCGTCAGCGCCCGGATCAGCTTCTGATTTTTCCCAACCTCCTTCAGCGGTTGGATTTTTCGGCCGATTGATCCCGTTTAAGACATTTCGCCGCCGAACGTGACACTATGGCTGCGGGGAAAATCGGGGACCAGGGGACGCGTGGCCTATTACAGGCTGTACCTGCTCAGCAATCCGAACGGCCGCTTCATCGGCTTCGAGGAGATCGAAGCGGCGGACGACGTCGAGGCCGTTCGCCTTGCCGAGCGCCACGTCGGCCCGCAGCCGCTGGAATTGTGGTGCGGCAAGCGCAAGGTCAGAGCCTTCGCGGCGCATACGCCCGACTGAAGCTGAGGCGATTGCCTCGGAGCCTTTGCGCCCATAGCGTGAGGGCATGGACCAGGCCGCCGACCACGCCAGGGCCGCACTCGCGCGGGGCGACCTGATCGCCGCCTACGACCTCACCGTCTCCGCCATATCGGATGGCGATGAATCGATGGCGGTTCGCCATCAGCACGTGCTCGCCCTCGCGCGGATGGGTGACACCGACCGGGCGATGGAGAGGTTCGAGGCGTATCGTCTCGCCGATTCCCCGCAGCCCCACGAACGCGCCGTCGGGGCCCGGCTGCTGAAGGACCGGGCGCTGGCGCTGCCGGCCGGGCCGTCGCGCCAGGCGGCGCTCGAGGCGGCGCACGAGGCCTATCTCGCCGTCTATCGCGAGAGCGGTGACGCCTTTCCGGGGATCAACGCGGCGACCCTCGCTTTGCTCGCCGGCGAGGAACCCTGCGCCCGCGCGCTCGCCGCGGCCTTGCTCGGCGATCCCGCGGTCGCCGCCGCCGCCGATTATTATGCCGCCGCGACGCGGGCGGAGGCGCTGCTGGTGCTGCGCCGCCCTGAAGAGGCGCTCGCCGTGCTTGAACTGCCGGCGGTGCGGGGCTGGAGCGATCATGGCGCGCGCTGTTCGACGGCCCGCCAGCTGGCCATGATCGCCCGGCACATCGGGCTTTCCGACGCTGAGCGCCGCTGTTTGCTGCTGCCGCTGGC
Organism: Allosphingosinicella sp.; assembly: GCA_036386375.1. Taxonomy (GTDB): domain Bacteria; phylum Pseudomonadota; class Alphaproteobacteria; order Sphingomonadales; family Sphingomonadaceae; genus Allosphingosinicella. The sequence goes on from DASVVV010000029.1 coordinate 5,073, forward strand.
GCCCCCTCGGGTCGCGCATTTCTGCGGACACATGTTCGCCGCCGACGCCGCCGACGAGGCGCGGCTGCGCGACGCGATCGACGCGGTGCTGGCGCAGGAGGCGATCGGCTTCGCCTTCGGTGCCCTCGCCTGCGGGAGCGACCTCGTCTTCGCCGAAGCGGCGCTCGCGCGCGGCATCGAGCTTCATGCCGTGCTCCCCTTCGCCGACGAGGACTTCCTTGCCCAGTCGGTACGGCCCGGCGGGGAGGGATGGGTTGAGCGCCACCGCGCCTGCCGGGACCGGGCCGCGAGCGTGACGCTGGCGACCGATACGGAATTTCTCGGCGACGATTCCCAATATTCTTATGCCAGCGCGATGGCGATGGGGCTCGCTCGGCTGCGCGCCGAGCATCTCGGCGGCGAAGCAATCCAGGTGGCGGTCTGGGACGGCGTGCCGCCCGCCGGGCCGGCCGGAACGGGCGCGGACGTGGCGGCGTGGCGGGCGCAGGGGGGCCGTACCGTCGTCGTCGCGCCCGGACTCGTCGACCGCGACCTGGTCCGGCCGGCGGCGAACGTCATCGGCCCGTTCGAGCGGACGCTTGCCGCCATCCTCTTCACCGACTTCGCGGGCTTCTCGACGCTGAAGGAGACGGCGCTCCCCGCGTTCTGGGGCGGAGTGATGCGTTCGGTGGCGGAGGTGCTGGACCGCCACGGCGACGCGGTGGACTGCCGCAACAGCTGGGGCGACGCCCTCTATGCAGTCACCGGCAGCGCCCCCGAAGCCGCCGATATCGCGCTCGAGCTCCAGGATGCGCTGGCGGCGTTCGATTATGCGACGCTCGGCCTCGACGGCACCGGCGGGATGCGGATCGGCGCCCATTACGGGCCCGCCTACCGGACGGTGGACCACATCACCGGGCGCACCACCTTCTACGGGACCGAGGTCTCCAAGGCGGCCCGCATCGAGCCGGTGACTCCGCCCGGCGCCGTCTTCGTCACCGAGCCGATGGCAGCCGTGCTCGCGCTCGAATCGGCGGACCGCTTCGACTGCCGCTATGTCGGGCGGATCGCGCTCGCCAAGAAGTACGGGGAATATCCTATGTACCGGCTGACGCGCTCGCCCCAGGATCCCCCCGAACCGATCCGGGGCTGAAGCGTGGGCCGCACCTGCGTCCCCGGCACGGCCACATTTGAAACGAAAGACACAGCGCGGACACCAAAATCGTCGTGCATCAGCACGTTAGAGCGATTATCGGTCAGCGGGGCGGAGGAGCGGGGGCTTTCCCTCCCGGAACCCACGAAAAACGGAAATGCACTCAAGGGAGCGAGTAATGGGCACGTTCAAAGGCACCAGCGTAGCGAACACACTCAACGGGACCTATGACTACGATTATATCTACGGTCTCGGCGGCGACGACATCCTGAACGGCGGCTTTGGCGACGACTATCTCTACGGCGATCGGGAATATGATTATATCCCGGTGACCGCCGGCGGCAGCGATACGATCCGCGGCGGCTTCAACGACGATTACATCTACGGCGACGGCGGCGACGACTTCCTCTACGGCGATTCGGGGGACGATTATATCGAGGGCAACAACGGCAAGGACCGGCTCGACGGCGGCTCCGGTAACGATCGGCTGAACATCGGCACGACCGCCGAGATGACCGGCGACGTCGTCGTCGGCGGCAGCGGCATCGACCAGCTCCAGGCGAATTTCTCCGCCCGAACGACGGCGATCAGCTTCGTCGCCCTCGATTCGCTGAGCACCTATGCGGTCGGCGGTTTCACCGTCACCGGGGTCGAGCGCTACTCGCTGACCGGCACCGCTTATAACGACACGCTGACCGGCTGGCTTCACGACGACATCTTCTACGGCGGCGCCGGGGCGGACACGCTGAACGGCAGCGCCGGCGCCGACGAGCTTCGCGGCGAAAACGGCGCCGACACCATGTATGGCGGCAGCGGCAACGACTATATGTACGGCGACGAATACGGCCAGGCGAACATCGACACGATGTTCGGCGGCGACGGCCGCGACACCCTCTATGGCGGCGGCGGCAACGACAAAATCGACGGCGGCACCGGCTGGGACACGCTCGGCGGCGAGGACGGCAATGACAGCCTCGTCGGCGGCCTCGGCGACGACACGCTCAACGGCGGCAACGGCGCCGACACGATCAACGGCGGCGCCGGCAATGACGATATCGGCTCGCAGTTCAGCTATTATTCGGTGCGGGGCGGCGACACCGGCACCGAAATCGACATTATCGATGCCGGCGACGGCGACGACGAAGTGATGATCGGCGTCGGCGACACCGCCAGGGGCGGGCTCGGCACCGACATCATCCGCCTGTCCTTCGATTCGAGCGCGATCGGGGTGAACTACACGCTCACCACCGCCCTGGTGACGCTCGCCAACGGGACCAAGATCGACGGCTTCGAGCAGCTCGATTTCGCCGGCGGCACCGGCGTCGACGTCGTGACCGGCGGCGCGCTTCGCGACACGCTCTACGGCGGCGGGGGCAACGACACGCTGACCGGCGGCGCCGGCGACGACTATCTGGACGGCGACGGCGGCACCGACACGCTGAACGGCGGCCTCGGCAACGACACTTTGTACCAGAACGGCAGCGGCAGCGGCAGCGACACGCTGAACGGCGGCGACAATGACGACACCCTGTATGACGGCGACGGCGCCGACAAGCTGAATGGCGACGCCGGCGCCGACACCCTCTACATGGAGGACGACGCCTTCGCGGCCGACGTCGTCAATGGCGGGATCGGCGTCGACGAGGTCGACTTCTTCTTCGCCTACATGTCCGTGGTGATCGACCTCACGACGCAGACCAACAATGACGGAGTCGCCAAGAACGACCGCTTCAGCCTGGTCGAGAACATCACCGGCACGGTCTATGACGACGTCATCGTCGGCGACGCCGCCAACAACGTGCTCGACGGCTCCGGCAGCGACGACGTGCTCAAAGGGCAGGGCGGCAACGACCGCCTTATCGGCGGCACCGGCTCCGACACGATGAGCGGCGGGACCGGGGCGGACCGGTTCGTGCTCGACGCCGGCTCGAACAACACCAGCATCAGCTACTGGCCGGCCGACGTCATCACGGACTTCGCGCGCGGCACCGACAAGCTCGAGATCGACGACGCCTTTTTCGGCGCCAACGTCACGCTGTCGGTCGGGGCGGGGATCAAGTCCGGCACAACCGCCGCGCCGAACCTCCACTTCGACACCGCGACGTCGCGCCTCTGGTACGATGCCGACGGCAACGGGCTGGAATCGACGCCGGTGCTGATCGCGACTCTGGAGAAGGTGACGACGCTGACGACGACCGACTTCGTCGTCGTCTGACGGGGAAGGGCTGGTGAGCCCTGCTGGATTCGAACCAGCGACCTACTGATTAAAAGTCAGTTGCTCTACCGACTGAGCTAAGGGCCCGCTTCCGGGGCGTTCACACCTAGGATCGGGTGGGGACGCGGTCAACCGGAGCGGGCCCGGCGCGCGCGGTGGAGCAGCTGGCGTATCGTTGCGCCGGTCACCGGGTCGCGCCAGTCGGGCGCGATCTCGGCGAGCGGCTCCAGCACGAAGCTTCGCCGCCGGAATTGGGGATGGGGGACGGTGGGGCCAGGGCCGCCCCAGGCGCCGCCCGACCAGAGGATGATGTCGAGGTCGAGCACGCGTGGGCCCCATTTGCGCCCGGCCCGCCGCCCGAAGGATCGCTCGATTTCCTTCAACGCGGCAAGCAACGCTTCGGGATTCAGCGTCGTCGTCAGAATCAGCGCGGCATTGGCGAACCCGCGGCCCGCCGGCCCGAGCGCCGGCGTCCTGCGCACCCTGGCAACGCCTTCGATCTCGCCCAGCCCGGCGAGGGCCTCCACTGCCGCCTCGATCACCCGCTCGGGCGGCCCATGACGGCCGTGCCGCCGGTTCGAGCCCAGCGCGATCGCGAAGCTTGTTTCGGCCATGCGCGCCCGCCTAGACGCTGGCCATGTTCCTTCAAAGCCCGGTTCCCCACCTCGAAGCGCCGCGCGATTGTCCGCTCTGCCCGCGGCTGGTCGGTTATCGCGAGGCGCTGCGCGAGGAGCATCCGGACTGGTGGAACGCGCCGGTGCCGCATTATGGCGACCCCGACCCGTGGCTGATCATCTGCGGCCTTGCGCCAGGGAAGCAAGGCGCCAACCGCACCGGCCGCCCTTTCACCGGCGATTTTGCCGGCCTGCTTCTTTACGAGACGCTTCTGAAATTCGGCCTTGCCGAAGGCCAGTATCGCGAAAGTCCGGCCGACACCTTGCGGCTGAAGGGCGTGGCGATCGTCAACTCGGTCAAGTGCGTGCCGCCGCAGAACAAGCCGCTACCTGAGGAGATCGCGACCTGCACCCGCACTTACTTCGAGCCGGCGCTGGCGGCGCTGCCCAAGGCACGGCTGCTGGTCGCGCTCGGCCAGATCGCCCATGGTTCGGCGGTGCGGGCGGCCGGAGGCAAGCTTTCGGCCTACCGCTTCGGCCATCTCGCCGAGCATCAGCTTCCCGACGGTCGCACCCTGATCGATAGCTACCATTGCTCGCGCTACAACCAGAACACCAACCGCCTGACCCGGCAGATGTTCGAGGCCGTCTTCGCCCGCGCGCTTGTCGTGCGCGATCAGACGTCCTGGGTCAGGCGCCCGTAGAGCTCGGGGCGGCGGTCGCGGAAGAAGCCGAAGGCGGCGCGGTGGCGCTTGACCTCATCGAGGTCGATCGTCGCGGTCAGCACGCCGGTTTCCTCGCGGCCGAACTCGGCGAGGACGTCGCCGCGCTCGTCGCAGATGAAGCTGTGGCCGTAGAAGATCTGGCCGCATTCATTGCCGATGCGGTTGGCGGCGACGACCGGGACGACGTTGGAGACGGCATGGCCGATCATCGCCCGCCGCCACAGGCGGCTGGTGTCGAGGTCGGGATCGTGCGGCTCGGTGCCGATGGCGGTCGGGTAGAAGAGGATTTCGGCCCCCATCAGCATCAGGGTGCGTGCGGTCTCCGGATACCATTGGTCCCAGCAGACGCCGACGCCTAATGTCGCGCCGTCCGTCTTCCACACCTTGAAACCGGTATTGCCGGGCCGGAAGTAGAATTTCTCCTCATAGCCCGGGCCGTCGGGGATGTGGCTCTTGCGATAGACGCCCATGATCGCGCCCTTGTCGTCGATCATGGCGAGGCTGTTATAATGATGCGGCCCCTCCGCCTCGAAGAAGCTGGTCGGGATGAAGATCCCGAGCTCCTCCGCCAGCTTGCGCATCGCCAGCACCGCCGGATGCTGCTCGGCCGCGCGGGCGTTGGCGAACAGGCTTTCATCCTCGGTCCGGCAGAAATAGGGGCCTTCGAACAGCTCGGGCGGAAGTACCACCTTCGCGCCGCGCCCGGCGGCCTCGCGCACCAGCTCGGAGACGTTGCGGATATTCTCTTGCGTGTCGTCGCCGAAGCCGAGCTGCAGCGCCGCGACGGTGATTTCGGTCATTTCTGGCTCCCGCACTCGTCATTGCGAGGAGCGCAGCGACGAAGCAATCCAGCTTTATATGGATTGCTTCGCTGAGCTCGCAATGACGGCAGGCGTTACAGCGGCACCTGCTGGCTGATGCAGTGGAAGCTACCGCCGCCGGTGAGCACGTGCCGGGCCGGCAGCCCCACCGCCTTGCGGTCCGGGAAGAGCGCCCCGATCAGCGCGACCGCCGCTTCGTCATTGGCGGCCCCGTAGGTCGGGACCACCACCGTCGCGTTGCCGATGTAGAAGTTCATGTAGGAGGCCGCGACCAGCTCGCCGTCGCGCTCGATCCGGCCGGGGGAGGGGACCGCCTCGACCGTCACACCCTCGAGCCGCTCGGCGCGGAAGCGCGCGTCCGCATAAGCCTGCTGGTTGGGATCGTCGCTGCTCTCGGGCACCGGAACGGCGAGCCGGCCCTCGCCGACGAAGCGGGCGAGATTGTCGACATGGCCGTCGGTATGATCGTTGACGAGGCCTTCGCCGAGCCAGAGCAGCCGCTCGATGCCGAGCTGCCCGCGCAGCCGCGCCTCGATGTCCGCGCGATCGAGCAGCGGGTTGCGGTTCGGGTTGAGCAGGCACTGCTCGGTGGTGACGGCAAGGCCGGTGCCGTCGACGTCGATCGCTCCGCCTTCGAGGATCCAGTCGTG
>DASVVV010000030.1:0-18761 GCA_036386375.1 Allosphingosinicella sp.
CTGCTCCCAATTCCATACGGCAGTCGCGGAGACTCTCAACTTTTTCGCAAGCTGAGCTTGGCTCATGCCGATGTTTTTTCGCGTGAAGGTGACGCGTGATCCGAGCGAGTTTTTGGATGCCACAGTGATTCTCCGTCTTTATCCGCTTTCTACCTAAATTGTGATTTTCGTCAAGTGAAAGTTGATGGTCGCCAACTTTCTCTAACTTTCCGCGGGATATCCCCTTGACATATCCCCCGGAGGCTGCATGTTCGGTCCGTGTCACGCTCCACCCTATTCAAATCCAACCGATCCCAGGCCGTGCGGCTGCCGAAGGAGCTCGCTTTTCCGGAAGGGGTGAAGCAGGTGGCGATTCGCCGGCAGGGGAAGGCACGGGTGATTGCGCCCGCGGATTCGGCGTGGGACGATTTCTTCGACGCGCCTGGAGTGGATCTCAGCGAGCGGGTGCAGCCTGAGGCGGAGGGGCGCGAGGGGTTTTGAGGCCGGTCCTTCGAGACGGTCCTTCGACTTCGCTCAGTCCCTCCTCAGGATGAGCGGCTAAGCTGATGCTCCGCTACATGCTCGACACGAACCTTTGCATCCGCGTGCTTCGGGAGCGGCCGGCTTCGGTGCGGCGGCGGTTCAATGAAGAGGCTGAGGGGCTTTGCATTTCGACCGTGGTGCTGATGGAGCTGCTGCATGGCGCGGCGAAGTCGGGGCGGCCGGCGGAGAACCGGCGGGCGGTGGAGGATTTCGCGGCTCGGCTGGAGGTGCTGCCATTCGATGCCGCGGCGGCGGATCATGCCGCCGACATTCGCGCCGAGCTGGAGCGGAAGGGGATGCCGATCGGCGCCTACGATCTGCTGATCGCGGGCCATGCGCGCGGCCGCGGGCTCGTCCTGGTCACAGGCAATTTGCGTGAGTTCGAGCGTGTCGCTGGGCTTCGTTGCGAGGACTGGCTCGGCGGCTGACTGGCGCGGCCGGGGTTAGTACGAATCGCTACAGGAAACTTACGTAGTGGGTGAACCGCTGCGGAGATTATGCTTGACTCTTCTGGCGCCATGTGGCACAAACAGAGAACGCTCCGAATCGTGCGTGAGGCGAGGAAGGGCGGCGAGGCGGGTGGCTCCCTGAAAGGGAAAGCGGTCGCCGAAGCGGCCCGGTGAGGTCGTTGCGGGGCTGAGGCTTCGAGACAATTGGAGGATGAGGATGGTGCGGCCAGCCTTGGCCGGGGCCCGCGGGCGGCTGCGTCGCCGCGGGGCCGGGGCGGTGTGGCGCGGCGATCGGGGCGAGGAGAGGGAAGGATGGCGGAAACGGGGCGCGGGGATGAGGGTGAGGGCGAGGGCGTCGAGCGGATCCAGGTCGGTCGCAATCGCCAGCTTCAGGTGACGCGCATAAGCGGGCGCAAGCTGTTCGACGAGGCCGCGCGGGCGGAGTTCCTGGAATGGTTCGCGGCGACCTGCAACGCGTCCTGGGCGGCGGAGCGGGCCGGCTTCAACTACAAGACGGTGTGGAAGCACCGGATGAACGATCCCGCCTTCGCCGAAGCCTATGACCGGGCCGAGGAGCAGGCGGTGGCGCGGCTGCGCTCCAAGCGGCTGGAGACCAAGCGCAAGCCCCTGAAGATCGGCATCGAAGGCGACTGGGACGCGCCGGAGATGGACGAGATCGACCCGATCCTCGCGGCGGCGCTGCTGCGCGAGCATGAGGGACGGCGCGGGAGGGATCGGCCCCGCCAGACGGGGCGGACGCCGAGGGTGGCGAGCAATGCCGAAGTGAGGGCGGCGCTGGTGAAAAGGCTGGCGGTGTACGGGGTGAGGGTGTTCGGGGAGCCTCCTTCGGCTTCGGACACGGACGGCGGGGACGAGGGAGAATGAGCCTCGCCCATCCTCCCCGGAAGGAAGGGCGGAGAGTATACATTCTCCACGCCGGCCGTCGGAGCGCATGATGGCGGGAACGGAAAATATATACTGTCCCCGTTCGGACGAGGCGGATTTCTTCGGGCTGCTGGCGGTGGCGGTGCTGGCGGCGCGGATGAAGGCGGGGCTGGAGGCGTTCCTCGCCGGGCTGCCGGGGCCGGTGCTTCGGCGCATCTTCCACGAATGGCGCTGGCAGACCCATTGCGGGCAGGAAGAACCCCCCGGCGACTGGCGGGTTTGGCTGATGATGACCGGCCGCGGCTTCGGCAAGACGCTGACCGGCGCGCAATGGGTGACGGCGCGGGCGCGGGAAAATCCGGGGGCTCGGATCGCCCTGGTCGGCGGCACCTATCGCGAAGTGATCGACGTGATGATCGAGGGGCCGAACGGCCTCCTCGCGCTGGCGCGGCCCGACGAGCCGGTGCGCTGGGAGCCGACGCGCGCGGTCCTGACCTTCGCCTCGGGGGCCGAGGCGCGGCCCTTTTCGGCGAGCGCGCCGGAGAAATTGCGCGGGCCGGAGCATGATTTCGCCTGGTGCGACGAGCTCGGCAAATGGACCTCGGCCAAAGGCTCGGCGGCCGGCAGGGGCGACGCCGCCTGGGACAATCTGCAGATGGGCATGCGGCGCGGCGTCAAGCCGCGCACGATCGTCACGACGACGCCGCGACCGGTGGGCCTGATGCGGCGCGTGCTGGCGCTTCCGGGGGCGGTCGTGACCCGCGGCCGGACGGCCGACAATTTCCATACGGCGCAGGATTACCGATCGGCGACGGCGGCGACCTATGCGGGCACGCGCCTCGGGCGGCAGGAGCTGGACGGGATATTGTTCGAGGACGTCGAGGGCGCGCTGTTCCCGCGCGACATGCTCGAGCGGGCGCGAATCCCCCTCCCCGGAAGGCAGGGGTCAGGGATGGGTTCCGCCGCAGCCGGGTCCTATTCCGAAGCCGGAAGTCCCGCTTCGCTCGCCTACCCACCCCCTTTCCCACCCTGCCAGGGAGGGGAGTTTTTCAAGCGGACGGTCGTGGGGGTGGACCCGCCGGCGAGCGCGGACGGGGATGCGTGCGGGATCGTGGTTTGCGCGCTCGGACAGGACAATGTCGCCTACGTGCTCGCCGACTGCTCGGTGGCGGGGCTCCGGCCCGAGGGCTGGGCGCGGGCGGTGGCGCGCGCGGCGGCGGCGTGGGGCGCGGACCGGGTGGTAGCCGAGAAGAACCAGGGCGGCGACATGGTCGAAAGCGTGCTGAGGAACGTCGAGCCGGGGCTGCCGGTCAAACCGGTCAGCGCCAGCCGCGGCAAGGTTGCGCGCGCCGAGCCGGTGGCGGCGGCGTTCGAGACCGGACGGGCGAAGCTCGCCGGCTGCTTTCCCGAGCTGGAGGACGAGCTGTCGGGAATGACCGTCGGCGGCGGCTATGAGGGGCCGGGGCACTCGCCGGACCGGGCCGATGCGATGGTGTGGGCGATGACCGAGCTGATCCGGCCGCATCGGGGGCCGCCGCGGATCCGGCCGCTTTAGGACCGGGGGCGGCCCGCCGGGCGCCGGGCCCTAGGCCGGGAGCGAGGCGCCGATCAGGAGCATGCCTTCTTCCTGGTCGGCGACCTGGACGGCGCCGCCGCCCTCCTCGACCAGAGCGTGGACCAGCCAGGCGGCGGCGGCGCGCGGGGCGACGTCCTCCCCCGAGCTTTCGCCGACCAGCACCTTTTTGAGCTCGGGATCGAGGACGATGCGCGGGCCCTCGGCGCGGACGACCAGGTCGAGGCCGGAATCGTGCTTCTCGGCGCCGACGTCGAGCCGGCCGCCGCGGACCAGCGCATCGCCGGCGATGAGGACGATGTTCAAGAGCACCTTCAGCGCCGCCTTGCTCATCGTCGGCTCGTCGACCATCCAGCCGAGCGCGATGCGGCCGTCGCCGCCGAACAGGCCCTCGATCGCGCCGCGCGCCTCGCGGGTGTCGACCTCGTCGGCGAAGCCGCCGGCGGCGCCGAACGCCAGCCGGAAGAATTTGAGCTTGTTGGCCGAGGTGCGCGCGCTTTCGGCGAGCAGATCGAGGCAGCGGGCGCGCATCTCCGGATCATGTTCGTCGGCGAGCAATTCGATGCCGTTGTTGAGCGCCCCGACCGGCGACAAAAGGTCGTGGCACAGGCGCGAGCAGAGCAGGCTGGCGAATTCGTGGGATTTCATTCGGCCGGTGCCCCCTGCCTTCATGCTAAATGCCTGTCCCTATTGGCGCTGGCCCGGCCCGGATGCAAGCGCCCTGCCCTCGCGCATCGCCTCGGCCCACAAAGCCGGGCGGGCGGCGGCGTTGGCGGGATCGGCCGCCGGCATCCGGGCGCGGAAGTCGTCGGTGAAGACGCCGTCGACCCGGATCGAGAAAGCGAGGCCCGGGGCGGCGTCGGCGCCGTGATACTGGTTGACGGTGTCGAACCAGGCGGCGTGCGAGCCGACGTAGAGCTTCGCGCCGGTGGCGGGGTCGAGCATGTAGAAAGGCTTGTCCCTATTGGTGCGGAACCAGATGAATTCGTGGCAATGGCCGGCGCGGTCGTGGTCGCGGTGGGCGCTGACGGCGCGGCCGCTGTCGTCGTACATGATCAGCATCCGCCCGGTCGCCTTGAACGGCAAAGTGGCGATGAAGGCCATCAGCTCGGCGAATTCCTCGGCTTCTTCCGACGGCCGCCAAAGCTCGGTGCGGTCGAGGTCGTAATAGCTGTCCTCGCGAGCCGAGCGGGAGAGATACACCATGCGCGACCCGGGGCGCGTCGGCGCCGTCGGCTCGAGCAGGAACGGGCCGGTATAGAATTGGAGGTCGCGCGCGACTCGAAGCCGGTCCTCGAGCCGCGCCTTTATGCAGGTGTCGAGCGCTTTCAGGCGCTCGACGTCGATGAAGGGGTCGAGGTCGACATAGCTGGGATAGGTGATGGCGTCGGTCATGCGCGCCCAACTCGCCAGCCGCGCAATGGATCACGGGCGCGCGCGAAAAACTCGTATCGGAACCGGAAGGGCGATCTGCCGTTGTGGGCCATAATAAAATTAAAAGTTGGACCCCTTTAACCTCAGTTAGTTGCACCGGGCCGTCATCCTAATAAGAGCGGCTTTCCTCAGTCGGCCTCGGCGTAGCCTGAAGTCCCGATCATGTCTGGCGCCAATTCTGGCGGCAGGACACCTATTGCGTGGAGCATCATGAAACTATTCGTCAGCGGCCTTTATTGCGGCGGCAACCCCCAGCCCGGGGTCGGGATCGCGCGCTCGCTGCGCCAGGCCTTTCCCAAGGCGGAGCTGGTCGGCGTCGAATATTCGAACCGGGTGTCCGGCATTCACTTCGACGAGCTCGACGACTTGTGGATCCAGCGGCCGTGGGACGAGCTCAACCTCGACGCCTGGGGCGAGCGGGTCAAGGCGGCGCTGGACGCCGGCGGCTTCTGGATCTCGGGCAGCGACCTCGAGGCGATGTGGCTCGCCAACCTGCTGCCGGGCGGGCATCCGAACCTCTTGGCACCGCCGATGGCGGCGCTGAAGCGCACCACCAAGCCCGCCGTCAAGGCCGCCGCCGGCCTGCCGGTGCGAATCCCCGATTACGTTTCGACCGACCTCAGCGACTGGGACCTGCATGCCTTCTGCCGGCAGCACAATTGGCGGGTGTGGCTGAAGGGCCCCTATTATGACGCGGCGCGGACGCCCGGCTGGGACTCGTTCGAAGCGGTCCGCAAGGCGCTCAAGAAGGTCTGGTCGACCGAGGAGCTGTTCCTCCAGCGCCACGTCAGCGGCTATGAGGAATCGGTGATGCTGAGCGCCTATCGCGGTGAGCTGCTCGGCGCCGTCAGCATGCGCAAGCGCGACATCACGCCCGAAGGCAAGACCTGGGCCGGCGACATCACGGAGGTCCCGCGGGACTTCCTCGAGCCGTTGCGCGCGATGGTCGGCGAGCTGGACTGGACGGGCGGCGCCGAGCTCGAGATGGTCCGCGACGCCGCCGGCCAGCTGTGGATGCTCGAGATGAACCCGCGCTTCCCGGCCTGGGTGCACGGCGCGACCATCGCCGGCCACAATCTCCCGGCGCTGCTGGTGGAGGCGGCGAGCGGCAAGCCGGCGCGGCCGGCGCCGGCCGTCTCCGACGAATTCACCCGCATCGTGCTCGAAGTGCCGGTGCGCGCCGATTATCCGCTGCCGCCGCTGCCGGAGCCGTTCCACGGCGCGGTCGGCCATTCGATGAAGCACCCGTCGGGACTCACCTCGCTCGCCAAGAAGCTGCACAAGCTCAACCCGGAGATGCTCGTCGCGATCGAGGAGGGGCTGGACAAGGCCCGCCCTGACGGGCTGCCGGTAATCCCCGACACCATGGCAGAGGACATCAAGGCGATCGACCTCGACCGGGTCCAGACTCCGGAATTCCTCTACATGCCGACGACGGCGGCCGACCTGTTCCGCAAGGCTTCGGAGCGCGCGCACCGGCTCAGCACCAACGAAGTCGAGGTGGCGAGCGGCTATTCGATCAAGACCAACCCCGACCCGCGACTGATCAAGCTGGCGCTGGAAAGCGGCTTCTATGCCGAGGCGATCAGCCTGCTCGAAGTGCAAAGGGCGCTGGAGGTCGGCTTCCGGCCCGACCAGGTGATCCTCAACGGCCCGGCCAAATTCTGGCCGGAAGGGATGATGCCGAAGGAGCGCATCCACGCTTTCTTCTGCGATTCCATCGCCGACCTCGACCGCACGCTGGCGGCGATCGAGGCCGGCGAGCTCGCTTCCAGATATGTCGGCGTGCGCATCCGCACCCCCAACGTCACGTCGCGCTTCGGCATCCCGCTCGACAGCCCCGGCACCTTCGCCAAGCTGGTCGAGGCCGTGAAGCGGTTGCCCGCCGACAGCGGCTTCGGCGTCCATTTCCACATGGCGAGCTCGAACATCGGCGTCGCGGGCTGGTGGCACCTGTTCGAATCGATGCTGAAATGGTGCCGCTCGCTCGAGCGGCTCACGGCCCGAGACGTCGAGATACTCGACATGGGCGGCGGCTGGTTCCCCGACGACTGGCACGACCCTGAGGACGACCGCTTCGCGCGGGCTGTCGAGCGCGTCCGCGAGGCGCTTCCGAAGGTCGCCCAGATCGTCTCCGAGCCGGGCAAGGCGATGGCGCAGCCGTCGATGGCGCTGGCCATGCGGATCCTCGAGATTCAGGAGCATGAGGACGATTATGTCGAGGCGGTCGTCGACGCCTCGATCGCCGAGCTGCCGATGCACTTCTTCCAGCCGCACCGGATGCTTCGCCAGTGCCCCGAGACCGGCGCGCTGCAGCCGCTCGGGCGCGGCAAGACCCACCTGATGGGCCGGCTGTGCATGGAGCATGACGTCGTCGCGGCCAATGTGGCGCTTCCCGAAGGCACGCGCGCCGGCGACCTTCTGATCTTCTGCGATGCCGGCGGTTACGACAGGAGCATGTCCTATGTATTTGGTCGCGGTTGAGGCGCTCGGCGCCGAGCGTATCGACACGCTGCCGAAGGCGGCGGACCCCTGCGCGCGCTGGCGCGACTTCCCGTTCAGCCGCTTGTCGCACCACGGCGAAGCCTGCTGCGAGGTGGCGCGCGAGTGGATCGTGGCGATGGACTTCGCCCAGCTGAACGGCGGCGACCCGCTCGCCGGCCCGCGCTGGCTGCGGCAGAAATATGAATGGGGTCCCTCCCCCTGGCCGATGCACTGGTGCGAGCTGGTGAAGCGCAAGGTGATCGATTGCGGCGCCCATGCGGCGCTGGCGCAGGAAGCGTTCGAGGCGCGCGGAGTCACCGCCTTCCGCGCCCAGTTCGTCCAGCTTTACGGCGGCGACGCGCTCGATCAGTGGCGCTGCCGCTGGGGCGAGGAGGAGGTCAGCGATCATTGGATCGGCGACGACGTCATCTACCATGAGGGCAATGCGCTGCTCATCGGCGAGGACGAGGTGAAATTGTGGGACGCGAGCGCCGGCTGGTGGCTCAACCCGCGCCAGCGCGGCGGCTATGGCAGCGTCGCGGCGGTCCGGATCTTCGCCGAGGGCCAGTATGGCGGCGGCGACGGCCTGGCCTGGGGCGAGCGCCGGCTCAAGCCCGGCGACTGGAATGTGCTCGGCGGCTGAGCCGCGCTGAAATGTCCAGCGTTCGGTCCGCTCCGGCGGCCCTTACGCGGCACGCCCGGTCCAGCCCCTATCGTCGAAATGACTTGGCTTCGGCGCATCGAGAGAGCGGAGCGCTGCCGCCGGGAAGAGGCGCTTTACCGATGGTCCGATTACTTCCTCGCACCTGCGGGACGGCAGCGGCGAAGTCCGGAATCTCATTTCCCGAGGCGGCGTAGCGCGGCTTGCGAAGCGGCGCAGCGCCCGTGCTCATCCGGAGCGCGGAGGCGCGGCGCCTGGTGCGGGGTCGGCGGGCGATCCGGCGTCACCCGCGGTGTCGCATTCCTTGCGGTAGCGGCGGATCATCGCGTCGGCCTCGTCGACCAGCTTCTTGCTTTGCTCGATGCTGGTGCGAAGCTCCTGCTGATTGTCTTCGAACTCGCGCGCCTGGCGCTGGCGCCTGGCGGTCCGTTCCTCCCTGTCCGTAATGAGAAATTCCTCTCCGCGCCGTCAACGGCTGGGGGCGAACATTGATCCAGGTTATTTTTCGGCTGGTCTTGGAGGACACGCGCCGTCATACTGACCTTGTTTTTCAGCATCCAGCGAAGCGACCGCAGAGGAGGCGGAGAATTGGACCCTGAAACGAGTTCAGGGTGATGAAATCAGGGAGGCGACGGCGCGCCGCCTAGCGGATCGAGCCGACTTTTTGGCCTTCGCGCCAGACGTCGCAGATCGGGCAGTCTTCGTCGTCGCGCGCGCGGTCGACGGCCTCGTGGTCGCCGGCGGCGAGGATGTCCTTTTTCTTGACGATCTCGCCGTTCGGCGCGGCGAGCTTGTTGACGCGGTAATGCTTCATGGGGCCCTCCCGAGAAGCGAGAATGGACCGGCCGGCGCCCAAGCGCAATCGAGAATTCGCCAGGCGCACAAGGGCGCTCTCTCCGCGTCGGGAGGCAGATCCCGACGGCCCCGTTTTTCGCCGGGGCGAGCCTAGTCGGCTTCAGGCGGGGCGCCTTCCTCGGGCGCGGGCGCGGGAGCATCGATCAGGCAACGAACGCCCGCAGGCGCAAAGCTGAGCTCCACCTCCCCGCCCAGCTCGCGCGCCAGCGCCCGCTCGATCATCCGGCTCCCGAAGCCTCGCCTCGCCGGCGGCTGCACGGGCGGTCCCCCCTCCTCGCTCCAGGCAAGGCGGAGGCGGTCGCCGTCGGGATTGGCAACGAGCTCCCACGACAGCATGACGCGCCCGCCCGGGACGGAAAAGGCGCCGTATTTGACGGCGTTCGTACACAGCTCGTGCAGCGCCATGCTGAACGACACGGCAAGCCTCGGCGGCAGCCACACGGGGGGGCCGTGGAACGTCACCTGCGCCTCGCCGGCGCCGCAGGCGAAGATCGTCTGCCGGGCGAGGTCGTCGAGCGAAGCGGCTTCCCAATTTTCGCGGGTGAGAACCTCATGGGCTGCCGCCAGAGCGCCTATGCGGCTCTCGAACGCCGCCAAGGCGGAGCGGTCTGCGGTCTCGCTGAACGTCTGGTGGGCGACGCTCTGGATGATCGAGAGGTTGTTGCGGACGCGGTGATTGAGCTCCCTGGTCATCAGCCGCTGATG
The DNA here is from genome assembly GCA_036386375.1 of Allosphingosinicella sp. Taxonomy (GTDB): domain Bacteria; phylum Pseudomonadota; class Alphaproteobacteria; order Sphingomonadales; family Sphingomonadaceae; genus Allosphingosinicella. The sequence continues at coordinate 9,569 of DASVVV010000030.1, forward strand.
CTCTTCGGTCTGCTTCCTTTCGAGAACCCGTCCGACCTGTTCGCCGAGCGTCCTGACGATCAGGAGAAGCTCCGCATCAGGCTCGGCCGGCTCCGTGCTGAAGAATTCCAGGACCGCGATGATGCGCCCCTCGCTCGTCACCGGGAAGCCGAAGGCGGCGCGGAATCCCGAACCCTTGCGAACGAAGTTCGAATCGACTTCGGCGTCCGAAACCCAGGCGGGCTCGCGGGTCTGGAGGATGGTTCCGGGCAGGCCGACGCCGGGCCGGAAGCGCGTCGCCGCGGTTGCCCCCGCGATCCGCCCGGCCAATCCGGGAATGTCCTCGTGCCACACCCGCGTCGAGACGAGCTCCGAGGAAGAGCCGTGCCGGACGAGATAGGCATGGCCGGCAGGCCAGCCGGTGAGCTGGCAGATGGCCTTCAGGCATTCGCGGAGCGCGTCCTCGAAGGATTCGGAATCGGCCGCGAAGCGGGTGACCTCGAACAACAGCCTGGCCTCGGTGGCCTGCCTTTCGAGGAGCCGCTGCGACCGCCGCCGTTCGCTGATGTCCCTGAGGAACCCGACGAAGACGCGCTCGCCGCCGACCCTGGTGGACGTCACGGCGAGCTCGACCGGGAATTCACGCCCGCTGCGATCGATCGCCTCGATCTCGATGCGCTGGTCGAGGATACGGGCCTGGTCGGTCCTGTTGAACCGCTCCAGGCCGGCCTGATGGCTCTCCCGGTAGCGAATGGGGATGATAAGATCGGCCATCATCCGCCCCACCGCCTCGTCCCGAGTCCAGCCGAAGGTCGCGACCGCCGCCGAATTCCAGTCGGCGACCGCCCCGTCGTCGCGCATCAGCACGACGGCATCGAGGGCGATGTCCAGGATCGGCTTGAGACGATCGAGCTCCTGCTCCGAGGTGAGACGCTCAAGCACCGACCGTCGCTATCCGTTCGCGGCCCGGCCGTCGAGTGCGGCGCGCCGCGCGGCCGTCGCTCCTTCCCGGCGCCGTCCGCTTGAAATCGTTTCGGCTCTCGCCACATCGAAGGGCGTGGGGGGCAAATCGACGATCGAAGCGCATGTCGCGGGCGAGGCGGCCGGGTGGCGGCTCGACCGGGCGCTGGCGGCGGCCGTGCCGACGCTGTCGCGCGAGCGGCTGAAGGCGCTGATCGCAAGCGGCGAAGTGACCGGGCCGGAAGGCGCGGCGGTGCGCGACCCGGCCGCCAAGGCGGTGCCCGGGGCGACCTACCTGGTGGCGGTGCCCGAGCCGAGGGCGGCCCATAACGAAGCGCAGGACATCGCGCTCGAGATCGCCTTCGAGGACGAGCATCTGCTGGTCGTCGACAAGCCCGCGGGGATGGTGGTCCATCCGGCCGCCGGCAATCTCGACGGGACTTTGGTCAATGCCCTGCTCCACCATTGCGCGGGGCGGCTGTCCGGGATCGGCGGGGTGGCGCGGCCGGGCATCGTCCACCGCATCGACAAGGATACGTCCGGCCTGCTCGTCGTCGCGAAGACCGACAGGGCGCATGAGGGGCTGGCGGGGCAGTTCGCGCGGCACAGCCTCCACCGCCTCTATCTGGCGATCGTGGCGGGTGTTCCCTCCCCCTCCGCCGGCACGATCGACGCGCCGCTGGCGCGCTCGGCGGCGAACCGCAAGAAGATGGCGATCGTCGCCGAGGGCCGCGGTAAAAGGGCGGTGACGCACTACCGAATCAAGCGGCCCTTGAAGGATGCCGCATTAACGGAATGCCGGCTCGAAACCGGCCGGACGCACCAGGTCAGGGTGCATATGGCCTCGATCGGCCACCCCCTCCTCGGCGACCCGGTCTATGGCCGGACCCGGCCGGCGCACCGTGAGATATTGAAAAATCTGAACTTTCAGCGCCAGGCGCTGCACGCCGCCGAGCTCGGCTTCGTGCATCCCGTTTCGAAAGAAAACTTAACCTTCAAAAGCCCCCTCCCGTCTGATATTCAGGAACTGTTCGGGGCGCTTACCGTATAGGAACCAGGTACCGGCACGGAGCGAGAGACTCCGTCCGGGCTGCAGGGAGATTGCGAGACTAACATGGCGAGCGGCAGAAACGTCCCGGCGACGATCCCGGCGACCGGCGGTGAGGCGGGCCTCAACCGCTACCTCACGGAGATCAAGAAATTCCCGATCCTGACGCCGGAAGAGGAATATATGCTGGCCAAGCGCTGGACCGAGCATCAGGACACCGATGCCGCGGCCCGGCTGGTCAACTCGCACCTGCGGCTCGTGGCCAAGATCGCCATGGGCTATCGCGGCTACGGCCTGCCGCTCGCCGAGCTGATCTCGGAGGGCAATATCGGCCTGATGCAGGGCGTGAAGAAGTTCGAGCCGGAGCGCGGCTTCCGTCTTGCCACCTACGCCATGTGGTGGATCCGGGCGTCGATCCAGGAATTCATCCTGCGCAGCTGGAGCCTCGTCAAGATGGGCACCACGGCGGCGCAGAAGAAGCTGTTCTTCAACCTTCGCCGGATGAAGAACCGCATCGAGGCGTTCGAGGAAGGCGATCTGAAGCCGGAGGACGTCAGGCAGATCGCCAAGGATCTCGGCGTCTCCGAAGAGGACGTCGTGTCGATGAACCGGCGCATGGCGATGGGCGGCGACACGAGCTTGAACGTGCCGCTGCGCGACGACAGCGAAGGCACCTGGCAGGATTTCCTGGTCGATTCGGAGCCGCTCCAGGACGAGCGCGTCGCCGAGGCCGAGGAATCGCAGATGCGCTCCGAGCTTCTCCAGGAGGCGATGCAGGCCTTGAACGACCGCGAGCGGCACATCCTGACCGAGCGGCGGCTTCGCGACGACCCCAAGACGCTCGAGGAGCTCTCGCAGGTCTATGACGTCAGCCGCGAGCGCATCCGCCAGATCGAGGTGCGCGCCTTCGAGAAGCTGCAAAAGGCGCTGATGAACCTCGCCGGCGAGCGCCGCCTGCTCGCCTCCGGCTAAGGCTCGGTGGAGCCCGCAGGGCCCTCGTGCCCGGCAAGGCGCAGCGGAGTGAGGGACGTGGAGAAGGTCAGCCTGGACGAGAAGTTCGGCCTGTTCAGCGAGCATTGGCGCCCGAAAGTGGTGGCCGCGCTCAACGGCCAGGAGCTCAAGCTGGTCAAGGTCCAGGGCGTTTTCCCCTGGCACCGGCACGAGCGCGAGGATGAGATGTTCCTGGTCTGGCGGGGGCGATTCCGGGTGGAGTTTCGCGACCGGATCATCGAGCTCGGGCCGGGCGAGCTTTTCGTCGTCCCGAGCGGAGTCGAGCACCGCACCGCCGCCGACGAGGAAGCCGAAATACTGATCTTCGAGCCCGCGGAGGTGGTCAATACCGGCGACGTCGTCGACGCGCGATTCACCGCGCCGACGGGGGTCAGGCTCTAGCCGGTAAGCTGAGGTTCGGGAATGACGCGGCGGTAGCGGGACGCTAATCGGCGCCGCCATGGCTCCGCGCGCCCGCCCCCGCCGCTCCTGGCTGCGCCGAATCCTCGGCTGGACCGTCAAGGCCGTGCTGATCTTCCTGATCGGAAGCGTGCTCTGGGTGCTCGCCTACCGGTCGGTGAACCCGCCGGTGACCTTGACGATGATCGGCGACATGCTCGCCGGCAACGGCGCCCGGCGCGAATGGATGGGCATCGACCGGATCGACCGCGACGCCGTGCGGGCGGCGATCGGCGGGGAGGACAGCAAATTTTGCAGCCATGGCGGCTTCGATCGCCAGGCGATCGAGCAGGCGATGCGCCGCAACGCGCGCGGCGGCACGATCCTGCGCGGCGGCTCCACGATCAGCCAGCAGACGGCGAAGAACGCCTTCCTGTGGCAGGGCGGCGGCTGGCTGCGCAAAGGGCTGGAGGCCTGGTTCACCGTGCTGATCGAAAATATGTGGAGCAAGCGGCGGATCATGGAGGTCTATTTGAACGTCGCCGAGACCGGGATCGGCACCTTTGGCTTCAATGCCGGCGCGCGGCGTTACTTCCGGCACGACGCGTCGCGGCTGACGCCGAACGAGGCGGCGCGGATCGCCGCCGTGCTGCCGCTCCCCAAAAGGCGCGCGGCGGTCGCGCCGGGCGGCTTTACCCGCCGCTACGGCAATATGATCGTGGCGCGGATGCGGGTGGTCGGCCGCGACGGCCTCGACCGCTGCGTCTATGATTCAGCCACTTAGAAGGGGAGCTTCACGCCCGGCGGCAGCTGGAGGCCGCCGGTGGCGTTGCGCATCGCCTCCTGCGCTGCCAAGTCCGCTTTCTGGCGGGCGTCGTTGATCGCGGCGGCGACCAGGTCCTCGACCATCTGCTTCTCGCTCGGCTGGAGCAGGCTCTCGTCGATCTCGACGGCGGCGATGCGCCCCTTGGCGGAGGCGCGGACCCGCACCATGCCGCCGCCCGAAACGCCCTCGACCTCGACCTTGTCGAGATCCTCCTGCGCCTGGAGCAGCTTGGCCTGCGCCTCCTGAGCCATTTTCATCAATTCATTGAGGTCCGGCATCAGGCGCTCCGTTTGTCGTCGATCGTGTAGCCGGCCAGCTCGGCATCGGGAAAGGCCTCGAACGCGGCCTTCACCACTGGCGAATCCAGCACCTGTTGCCGCAAGGCCGCTTCGGCCGCCACCTCCTGCTCGCGCAAACTGGGCTGAGCCGAGCCTTCGGCGAGGACGACCTGCCACGGCTCGCTATATTCGCGCTTGAGGAAGCCGCGGACGGCGGCGAGCAGGTCGTCGACGCGGCGGGCGTCGAGCGCCCGGGCGGCCTGGAGCCGAAGCACCGGCGGCGCATAATCGACCAGCCGGAACTCCTCGCTGAGCTGGTGGGCGAGGATGCGCTCGCCCTTGTCGGCGATCCGCCGGACGAGCTCCGCAAAGGTCGGGGGCGGGCCGTGGAGCAGCGCGCCCTGCATCTCGGCCTTCGGCGCCGCGGCGTTGCCTGCGAAACTGACCTCCCCGCTCGCCAGCCGGGCGGCGAGCTCACCGGGATCGGGCAGCTCGGCGGCATGGATGACCCGAAGCAGCGCCATTTCGGCCGCTTCGAGGGGCGAGGGCGCGATCTGGACCTCCGCCAGCCCCTTGAGCAGCAGCTGCCAGAGCCGGTGGATGGCGGCGAAGGACAGGCGCGCGGCCCAATCCGCATAGGCGTCGCGTTCCTCGGCCGACTGGGCCGGGTCGCCGCCGCCGGCAAGCTTGGCGCGGGTGATGCCGTGGACCGCCTCGAGCAGGCCGCGAAGCACCGCGGACGGCTCGACGCCGAGATCATATTGGTCCTTGAGCGCGGCCAGCGCAGCGGGTGCGTCGCCGGCGAGGATCAGGCCGAGCAGCGCCCGGACGGCGCCACGGTCCGAAAGGCCGAGCATCGCGCGCACCTGCTCGGCGCTAACGGCGCCGGCGCCATGGGCGATCGCCTGGTCGAGGATGGAGAGGCCGTCGCGGGCCGAGCCCTCGGCCGCGCGGGCGATCAGCGCCAGCGCCTCGGGCTCGACCTGTACCCCTTCGGCCTCGGCGACGTGACCGAAATGGGCCGCGAGCAGCTCGGCCGGGATGCGCCTGAGGTCGAAGCGCTGGCAGCGCGACAGGACCGTGACCGGGACCTTGTTGACCTCGGTCGTGGCGAAAAGAAACTTAACGTGCGCAGGGGGTTCCTCGAGCGTCTTCAGAAGCGCGTTGAACGCATTCTTCGACAGCATGTGAACTTCGTCGACGATGTAGACCTTGTAGCGCGCGGAGACGGCGGCGTAGCGCACCGCTTCGATGATCTCGCGCACGTCGTCGACGCCGGTGTGGCTGGCGGCATCCATCTCGACGACGTCGATATGTCGCCCCTCCGCGATGGCGCGGCACGGCTCGCACCGGCCGCACGGCTCGATGGTGGGGCCGCCGGCCCCGTCCGGCCCGACGCAGTTCAGCGCCTTGGCGATCAGCCGCGCCGTCGAGGTCTTGCCGACGCCGCGGACGCCGGTGAGGAGGAAGGCATGGGCGAGGCGGTCGCGGCGAATGGCGTTGGCGAGCGTCTTCACCATCGCCTCCTGCCCGATCAGCTGGGCGAAGCTCTGCGGCCGGTATTTGCGGGCGAGGACCCGGTAGGGCTGGGGGGATTCGGGAGACATCGGCGTCAGACTAGAGCAGCCCATTCCGTCATGCCAGCGAAGGCTGGCATCCATACCGACTCAGCATGGACCCCAGCCAGCGCTGGAGTGACGGGCCGGACAAGCCGCATGGACCCCAGCCTGCGCTGCGGTGACGGTTGACGGTTTGCCGAAAGTGGGAGCCGGAACGACCCGGCGACAAGAACTCGTTACGGCTGCTTCCTTCCGGACCTGACCGGGTTGGCGAGAGCGCCGTCCGCCCGACTCCCGAATCGCCATATGGAAACAAGGAGCCGAGGATGCAAGCGGGCCGTTTCCAGCGGCCGGCGGGCCACCTCGGGACCGGCGAACTGGAGGAACGTCCGGTCGAGCGGGCGAACCGAACGGCGAAGCGGTCTATTGCTTCGCGAGCGCCTCCTCGATCGCCTGCTTCAGTCGGGAGGACGCGTCCGCCGAAACTCGCTGAACGCTGCGGACTCCGCTGGCCGGATCGGTGACATGGAAGCTGAACGCCTGGTCCTTCAGCGGCCCGGCAATCAAGTCGGCGAGCATGATCTCCCGGTGCCGGTTGGCGGCATCCGCGAAGGGCGCGATCAGGTCGACCAGCCATATCCGGTCGCCGCCCACCCATTCGTCCGGAGCCAGGCGGTTCTCCGGCTCCAGCATGCCCCGCTCGAGCTTCGCCTCGGCAGCGGCATCGCATCTCGCCCACAAAGCGAGTCCGATCGGCCGATCGGCGTCTCGAAAGATGTAGAATTGGCGGTGCAGCAAGGCGGGCATCAGCAGCCATTCAAGGTCGGCGATCGCCAGTACGCGATGGAGCGGCGATTGACTGAGCAGCCAGGTCATCTCGCCGAGGACATGGCTCACGGTCGGCGGGGCGGGAGCCGTGTCTCGCGGTGGCGGGGCGGTCATCTGGCCATGCCTATCGTCAAACGGCGTGATATTCAAAGCGCGGCAGCTCGGTGCTCAGCCGGTCGCGCGACCCTTCTCCCTGGCGCACGCCGAATGCCGCCATGTTCTGCATGATCAGCGCGAGGCGCGGGTCGCCGGCATCATGGGCCGCGCGGAGCGCCATCACCTGGCTCACCAGCGCCTCCGGGCCGGTTTCGGCGGCCGGCGAACCGCCGCCTGCAGTGGGCCGGTATGCCAGCGCAGCTTCGGCGAGGGCGCCGACCGAGCCGTCGGCCCTCGTGAAGCTGGCGGTCGCGGTGATCAGATTATCGCCGACATCGACGCTCTGCCTGGTCGGAACCGCCGATAGCCCGATCGACGCGATCCCGTGCTCGGCCAGTGTCTGCAGCTCGCCCCGGTCCGTGATTCCGTTGCCGTTTCTGTCACGCCACACGCTCAGCGAGGCGAAGCCTGCGTCGCTTGAATCCAGCTTCCCGTCGCGGTTGGCGTCGAGCTGTACGAGGCTGCCGAAGCCGCCGGCGGCGGCACCGGCGCCGGACGGGCTCAGCTCGGAACGGCCTTCGATGCGCCCGTCGCCGTTGCGGTCGATGACGAGAAAGCCGTCGCCCTTGCCGGTCCAGCCGGTATCGTCGCGGTCGCCGTCGCCGTCCATGTCGAAGCGGGCCTCGGATTTCTTGATCGACCGGGTTTCGACGCCGTCGCCGTCCAGATCGAGGATGATCGGAGCGGCCAGCCCGTAGGTCCTGTTCTTGAAGGTCAGCAAGGTCGAGGGGCCGATCAGGCCGCCGTCGGCGGCGGTCTCGCCGCCGGCCCGCTTGCGGTGAAGATAAAGCCGCCCGCCTTCGGCGCTGATCGTGTAGCGATTGCTCTTCTTGGCATAGCGCTGTGCGATGACCTGGCCCGGGGGCGTAGCCGGCGCAGGGGCCGTGTCAGGCGTGGCGGGGCTGTCAGTGGTGTCGGGAGCGGCCGGTACGCTCTCATAGGCCAAGGCAACGTCGCCAGCCTGCCCGAACGTTCCGTCGGCGCGGGTGAACCGCGTCATGTTGAAGATCACGTTGTCGGTGGCGTTCTGCAGCGTCTGGCCGGTGGTCTGGCCGTCGAGGTCGATCGACACGATCCCTGCCGCGGCGAGGGTCCTCAGCTCCGATGCCTGGCTGATCCCGTCCTGATTGGAATCCTGCCAAACCTGGAATTGGGCGAAGCGGGCGTCGCCTACGCCGAGAATGCCGTCGCCGTTGCTGTCGAAGGCGACGAGGCCTTCGAGATCGGTGGTCGCGCCTGCCTTGTCGCCAACGAAGCTGATCTCGGACGAGTTGTCGACGGTACCATTGCCGTTGCGGTCGAGAACCAGCAGTCCGTCCGCGGCACCGACCCAGCCGGTGCGGTTCAGCGTGCCGTCGGCGCCCTGATCGAAGTGAACGCCGGAGGCGTTGAGGTGGATGAGATCGACGCCGTCGCCGTTGAGGTCGAGAACGACCGGCGCCTCGAAATAGATTCCGGTGCCCGAGACATAATGCTGGCTCGAAACGACGGAACCGACGCCGTTCGTGATTTGGTAGACGGTGTAGTCGGGAGAAAAGCTTCCGGGTGCCCCGAAGAGAGTGGAATTGCTGGAATTGCTCCCGTCGACGTCCCGCATGAGCGCCCGATAATCCCCCTGCATCGGGTTCCAGGTCGTCATGTAGTAGCCGTCCGCCGAAGCGCTCCCGCTCGTGGACCCGATCAGCTGATCGACGTCCTTGACGAGGATATTGACCGTGTAGGCGGCGCCGCTCGTTCCATCCGAGGGCGTGACGCTGACCGACCGCGCCACGGACGCGCCGAGGCCAGGCTGGGCTCCCGACAGGCTTTCATAGTCGTAGCCGTTGTTGATCGACAGCTCGTAGCGCGAGGTCGTCGAATTCCACTGCGCGCGGAGGGCAGGATCGCTGACCGTGAGGGTGACCCCCGCGGCCGCAGTATCCGGGTCGGCCACGGTGAGAACGCCGACGACGGTGCCGACGATCAGATTCTCCGGGATCACGCCCCCGGCGAAACCGCTCAGCCAGGTCACCGAGCTGATCGTGGGCTTGTCGTTGACGCCGGTGATGGTCACGGTCGCGGTCGCCGTGTCGGTCGCTCCGGCGGCGTCGCGGACGGTGTAGGTGATCTTGTCGGTGGCGGTGGCGCCGGCGGCAAGATAGGCGAACGCGCCATTGGGGACGAAATAGCT
>DASVVV010000031.1:0-4076 GCA_036386375.1 Allosphingosinicella sp.
CGCATTGGCGCCGTCGAGGTCGACCCGGACCAGCGCTTTGGACGAGAGTCCCGCGACGAGGATGTCCCCGCGCCATTGCGGGAACAGGCTGCCCGAATAGACGATCATGTCGCCCGGCGAGATGACCGGCGTCCAGCTGACGGCGGGCGCCGCGAATTCGGGGCGGGTAGGATGGTCGGGGATCGGGCGGCCGTCATAATGGTCGCCGTTCGAGACGATCGGATAGCCGTAATTGCGCCCCGGCTCGATCAGGTTGAGCTCGTCGCCGCCGGCCGGGCCCATCTCGATCTCCCACAGTCTGGCTTCGCCGTCGAAGGCGATGCCGAGCGGGTTACGGTGCCCCAGCGTCCAGATCTGGGCCGCGACGCCCCCGCGCGCGGCGAACGGATTGTTGGCCGGGACGCTGCCGTCGGCGTTGAGCCGAACCAGCTTGCCGAGATTTGCGTTCATGTCCTGCGCCGGCGTGAACTCCTGCCGCTCGCCGGAGCTGATGAAGAGGTAGCGGCCGTCGGGCGAGAAGAGCAGCCGGTGACCGTAATGGCCGCGGCCGGAGAGCTTCGGCTGCTGGCGCCAGATCGTCTGGAAGCCTTCGATCCGCCCGCGGCCGTCGGCGATGACGAGCCGGCCGCGGCCGACGGCCGCGCCGCGATCGTTGCCTTCGCCGGCCTCCACATAAGAGAGATAGACGAGTCGGTTGGCGGGGAAGTCCGGATGGAGGGCGACGTCGCCGAGCCCGCCCTGCCCGCCATAATCGACCGCCGGGACGCCGGCGACGTCGCGCACCGCCCCGCCGTCCGCCGCCCACAGCTTCAGCCGCCCGCCCTGCTCGGTGACCAGCGCCTCGCGCCCGCCCGGCAGGAAGGTCATTGCCCAGGGCTCCTCGAAGCGCGCCAGCGCCTCCACCCGGAACGGGCGGCCGGCCTGCGCTTCGGCGGAGGGCTGGGCTGCCGTGCCGCCGTCGCCATTGGCGGTGCAGCCGATCAGGATCAGAGCGGGGAGGACGAAGGCGCGAAAAGGACGCATCATGACTTACTCCGGGAAGGGGCGGGAGCGTTTCCACCGCCGCGCGCCGGCGTCAACCGCCTTGGCTTCGCCGCGCTTGCCGCTTCGGCCGAAAAGAGCGATATTGCATGACCGGAACGAAGGAGGGAGCGATGCGAAAGACCCTCATTGTCGCCGCGGCGCTCGGCAGTGCCGCGGCCGCCATGGCGGACCAGGGCGAGGTAAACGTCCGTTCGATGTCGAGGATCGGGCCGAACGGGGATCCCAACCAGGTGCTGTGCGTGCGCCAGTCGCACATTTCCTCGCCGCTCAACATCCGGCGCATCTGCCGGACGCGGGCGGACTGGGTGCAGCTCCGGCGCGACCAGCGCGACCAGGTCGATCGCATCCAGTTCTACAAGCCCACCGCTTACTAAGCCGCACCCCGCCGGCTCCGCAAAGGGCGCCCGCGTGTCGCCGGGGAACCCTCGCGGCGATGAAGCGATTGTCAGGCCTGAAGCTGAAAAGGTCTGCGCCATGTCCGACACCGAAACCCTCGAAATGGTCCATGAGGACGCGCTCCCCGGTCACGAAAGCGAGCTCGAGCCAAAGCCGGAGTGGGAGCCGCGCTATCCCGGATCGGGGCGCCTGAAGGACAAGGTTGCGCTGATCACGGGCGCCGACAGCGGCATCGGCCGCGCCGTCGCGGCCCTGTTCGCGCGCGAGGGCGCCGACGTCGCCATCGTCTATCTGTGCGAGCATGACGACGCCGCCAGGACGAAGGAGATCGTCGAGAGCGAGGGCCGCAAGGCGATCGCCATTGCCGGCGACCTTGGCGACAAGGATTTTTGCGGCCGCGTCGTGGGCGAGACGCTCGGTAAGCTCGGCGGCCTCGACATCCTCGTCAACAATGCCGGTGAGCAGCATTGGGACGAAGACATCACCGACATTTCGGAAGAGCAGCTGAAACGCACCTTCCAGACCAACATCTTCTCGATGTTCTTCCTGACCCAGGCCGCCCGCCCTCATCTCAAGAAGGGCTCGGCGATCATCAACTGCACCTCTGTGACGATGTACAAGGGGTCGAAGCTGCTGCTCGACTATAGCGCCACCAAGGGCGCGATCACCGCCTTCACCCGCTCGCTTTCCGAGAACTTGATCGAAGACGGGATCCGCGTGAACGCCGTTGCGCCGGGGCCGATCTGGACCCCGCTCAACCCGTTCGGCGGCCAGCCCAAGGAGAAGATCCCCGAATTCGGCAAGGACACGCCGATGGGCCGGCCGGGCCAGCCCAACGAAGTGGCGCCGAGCTTCCTGTTCCTCGCCTGCGAGGATTCGAGCTACATGTCGGGGCAGGTCCTCCATCCCAACGGCGGCACGATCGTCGGCAGCTAGGCGCTTCGGCGGGCGGACCTTCTGATCGCCGCCACATGTGCTATGGTCCCCTCCGGCGAGTCTGAAGGGGAACGGGCGATGCGGGCGATCGGCGGGTTGTTGGCGGGACTTGCGGCGATGGTGGTGGCGATCATGGCGGTCGGCGCGATCGGCGGCCTGTTCTTCAGCGTCGAGGCGCCGACCGACCCGATGCAGAATGCCGAGGCGACCGTCGCCGCGCTCAGCAACGCACCGCCAGGCACCAAGATCGTCCTGGTCCTTTCGTGGTTCATCGGCGCGCTCGCCGGCGCCGCCGTCGCCAAGCGCATCTCGCGCCTGTCCTGGCCCGGCTGGGTGATTGCCGGCGGCCTCGCGCTGATGCTCGCAAGCACCTTCCTGGTGCCGCTTCCGGTGTGGATGCAGATCGCCGCCGTGCTCGCCCCGCTGGCCGGGGGGCTGATCGCCGACATGCTGGTCCGCGGCGTGCCGAGCCTGTCGTCCGAAGCGGCCGATGCGCGCCTATAGGACCTTTGCCGAATTCTGGCCTTATTACCTGCGCGAGCATTCGCGCCCCCGCACTCGCGCCCTCCATTATGCCGGCACCAGCCTGGTCGTGCTGCTCGCTATCGCTGCCGCCGCCACCGGCCGCTGGTGGCTGCTCGCCGCGCTCCCGGTCGCCGGCTACGGCTTCGCCTGGGCGGCCCATGCCGCGATCGAGCGAAACCGACCGGCCACCTTCACTTACCCGCTTTGGTCGCTCGCCGCGGATTTCAAAATGTGGTCGCTGTGGCTGGCGGGGCGCCTCGGCCCGGAGCTGGAGCGCGCCGGCGTCGCGCAGGGGCAGGAGGCGCGCCATGGCCGCTGACCACGGCGTCCCGCGCTGCTCCGCCGAGCCGATAGGCTGCCTGCTGCTGAAGCTGCGTGTACGCGACCAGGTCAGCTACGACCAGGAAGCGGTCCTCCGCTCCGCCATCGCCGAGGTCGAGACCTATCGCGCCGGCAAGACCATCGTCCGCTCGGGCGAGACGCTGACCCGAAGTGCGCTGCTGATCGAGGGGGTGGTCGCCCGGTACAAGGATCTGAGCGAGGGTCAGCGCCAGATCATGGAGCTGCACATCCCGGGCGACTTCCTCGACCTTCACGGCTTTCTCCTGAAGAAGCTCGACCACGACGTCGGTGCCATCACCGAGGCGAAGATCGGCTGGGTGCTGCACGAGACGCTCCGCCGCATTTCCGAGGAAGAGCCCCATCTCACCCGCCTTCTGTGGCTGTCGACGCTGATGGATTCGGCGATCCAGCGTGAGCGCATCCTCTCCGTCGGCCGCCGCTCCGCCCGCGCCCGCATCGCCCATTTGCTGTGCGAGCTCTACATGCGGCTCGAGCTGGTCGGCATGACGGAGGGCATGAGCTTCCCGCTGGCGGTCACCCAGACCGACCTCGCCGATGCCACCGGCCTCACCTCGGTCCACGTCAACCGCATGCTTCGCGAGCTGCGCGAGGAAAGGCTGCTCACCTTCCGTGGCGGCCGCGTCCAGATCCACGATTGGGAACGGCTCCAGGCCGCCGCCGAATTCGACCCGATCTACCTCCACGCCGAACACCGCCCCCGCTGACGAACGAAAGCGGACGATGATGTCCGCCAGCGTACAGCCTACAGTTGGCGAAACTCGCTGGAAATTGGCGGCGAGCTGGCACTCGCAAAAAAGGCGTCGAGGCGAGAA
>DASVVV010000032.1:0-18515 GCA_036386375.1 Allosphingosinicella sp.
CAGCGAGTTGATCAGATCCTCGGTGCGGGTCGTGCCGGTGAGGCGGACCTCCTGGCTGTTGACGACCGTGACCGGGCTCGTCGAAGTGAGCTGCGGCTGAGGAATGCGCGAACCGGTGACGTAGATGGTCTCGTCATCGCCCGACGCCGACTGGGGAGGAGCGGCCTCGACCGGGCCCGTCTGCGGCGGGTCGTTCAGGTCCTGGTCCTGCGCGAAAGCCGGTCCGGCAACGCCGACTGCGCCACAGAACATCGTGGTCGCAAGCAGGTTGCTCAGATAGCGAGTCTTATTCCTCATGATCGTCCCCTTTGATTGGCCGCAGCCAAGATTGTCGCCAGCCTCGAGGCCGGCGAAGTGGGCCCTGTTTACGGGATGAAATCAAAGTGACGCAATTCCCCCGGCAGAGAACGCGCACCCATTTTCGTGGGGCGTGGCATAATTGTCACATGGCGCGCCGCCGTCCGGCGGGCTTGCGGAACGCCCGCCCGCCCGCAATAGTCGCGGCCGACCTAAACATGGTGGGGATCATGGCCAGACATCGTTATCTGCTTTTCGTCACGTTGACGGCGCTCGCGGCGTTGCCGGCCGCTTCCGCGGTCGGTCAGGAGCGGCGTGCCGCCGAGGCGCGCCCGCAGCTGTTCGAGGCGCTGGTGCGCTGCCGCACGATCGCCGACTCCGCGGCGCGGCTGAGCTGCTACGACAGCGCCGCGGCCAACCTGCAACAGGCGGCCGAGCGGCGCGACCTGGTCGTGGTCGACCGGCAACAGGTACGCGAGAACCGGCGGCGGCTGTTCGGCCTGCCCGTGCCCGACATCGGCGGCCTGTTCGGCGGCGACGACGACGGCGTCGACCACATCGAGAGCACCGTCGCCACCGCCCAGCAGGGCGGCGACGGACGCTGGGTGGTTCGCCTGCAGGACGGCAGCACCTGGGTCCAGACGGACAATCTCACCATTGCGGGGCGGCCCCGCCCGGGCCACCAGGTGCGCGTCGAACGGGCGGCGCTCGGAAGCTTCCGGATGCGGGTGAACGGACAGCCGGCCGTCAGGGTGCGTCGCCAGTTCTGAGGCGGGCGCAGGCGGCCGACCGTCAGTCCATCGGCCCGGCAACGGCCTGCGGATCGATTCTGGCGCCGTTCCACACCAGGCTCCAGTGCAGATGCGGGCCCGTCGCCCTGCCGGTCGCGCCGACGGTGCCGATCGGCTGACCCTGCCGCACGATTTGTCCCTCGCGCACGGACGCCCTCGCGAGATGGAGGAAGGCGCTGCTGAGGCCCATGCCGTGGTCGATGATGACGAGATTGCCTTCGAGGCTGAAGGCCGGCGGCGGCGCCAAGGTCACCACGCCGTCGGCCGGCGCCACCACGGCCGCCCCGCCTCCGGCGGCGACGTCGGTGCCGCTATGATAGGCGGCCGCCACGCCGCCGCGGTAGATGCGCTGCGAGCCGAACAGGCCGCTGATTCGGCCGCGGGCCGGCCAGACGAAGCGCTGCGACCAGCCGTCGCTGGCGGAGCGGCGGCCGCGCGCGGCGACGATCCGCGCCAGCTCCGCATCGCGCAGCCGCTGAAATTCGGGCGTCGGCCCGCCGCCCGGACGGGCCAGGCCCAGCCGCTCGATCCGCCAGCCGCGGCGCGCGACATCGAGGATCTGGGCCCTCTCGCTTCCGTCGGCGAAGCGCACCGTCAGCCGGGCGGTCGGCGGCGCATCGCGATCGAAGCCGAGAAGGAAGCGACCGTCCGGCGCGATCGGCACTTCATTGCCGTCCAGCGTGATCGCGATCGTCCCCGGGGGCGCCGCGGCGCGGACCAGCCCGCCCTGAACGGGGGAGCCCTGCAGGCGAACCGGTGAAGCCTCGCGCGGCGCGTGCGCCGCCGCCGATACCGCCGCCGCGAGCGCGATCAGGCCAGCGGAGGCGCCCATCAGCCGACCACGCGAACGGCCGCGCGTTCGGCTTCGGTCAGCAGCGGGTTCCAGACGTCGAAGATGAGGACGGCGCGCAGCTCGTCGCTATCGTTCCATGCTTCATGTCCGATCGTGTCGTCGAAGGCGAAGGCGGTGCCGACCTGCCATGCGCGCGTCTCCGCGCCGACGCGAAAGCCGCACCCTTCCGGCACGATCAGTGGGAGGTGGACGGTGGTTCGCACATTGTTCGAACCGGTATGCGGCGGAATGCGCGTGCGCGGCTCCAGGACGGAGAACATCGCGGTCGGTCCCTTCTCGGGAAGGTCGAGCAGTGGCAGCGCCTCGAGTGCCGCCGTTGTCGCCGGGCAACGGGCGCAATTCTGGTCCCGGCGAACGCCGTCTTCCCAGAGGAACCAGGCGCTCCAGCGCGGCGAGTGGTTGAGCTCGGCCCACTGGTTGACCGGCTCGCCGGGAGCGAAGGCGACATAGGGGCGGAAGCCGCGGCCGCGTTCTTCCAGCAGCGCCAGCAGCTCGCGGCATATCTCGCCCGTCTTCGCCTCGATACGCTCGAGCCACGGGAAATGGCTTCGCGGGAAGAATTCGACGGCGGGCAGATAGGGGAAGTGGCCGCCGACCGGTTGCTGCACATAGACCTTGCGCCGGCCGGTGCGCTGCTCGAGATAGGCCTTGGCGCGGGTAAAGTCGGCCGCCGGGAAGGCGGCGAACACTTCCTGCAGCGGATCCGCGATGGCGACGGCGCGGCGCTCGTCGTCGGCTCTCACCATCGCGACCCCGCGGCTGAGCGCCCGCCGCGCCGGCTCCGGCAGTGCATCCAGGCTCGGGCTCGCCTTGATGATGGCACGATAGAGGGAAACCGCCTCATCCAGCCGCCCCAGGCGTTCGAGCACCTCGGCCTTCTTGAGGAGCGCGGGCACGAAATAGGGATCCACCGCAAGCGCGCGGTCGAGGCTTTCGAGGCCCCCGACGAGGTCGCCCGCGAGCTCCTGCGCCTGGAAACGGTTGAACCAGATCGCCGCCGTTCGAGGTTGGGCATCGACGGCACGGTCCAAAAAGCCGATCGCTCGGCGCGCGTCGCCGCCGCCGATCGCCATCAGGCCAAGCGCGTTGAGTGCGGGCGCATGGGCGGGCGCCTGCGCGACCAGCGTCTCGAGCAATTGCGTTGCCTCGCCGGTCCTGCCTTCGCGCCAGGCGGCCGAGGCGCGTGCGAACAGGGCCGCCTCCGCAGCCTCCGGCGCGGCTCGGGCGCCGGAATAAGAGCGCTTCACGCCTTTCCTTCCGCCTTCAGCGACGCCTCGGCCGAGCCATAGGCTTCCTGGCGTTCGACGCTCCAGTAGCGAAGGTCGCTGAGAGCGATCGGCTGGCCGGTCACGGCGCAAGGGACATGATCGCCCGGAACCAGCACCCGAAAGGTGCCCGGGAGATAGTGGATGCGGGCGGGCCGCCCCTTGTTCGACATCAGCATCGCGCCGGCCATTTCATCACAACAGCTTCGGCTGTTCAACCTTCGCGGCCGCCGGGGGCCGGCGCGGAGGCGCCGGAGAATCACCGGTCGCGGCCTCGACCGCGCCGTCGTGGAAGACCAGGCGGATCAGCCGGGCCGTTTTGGCTCCCTCGGCCGAGATCAAAATTTGCCCCGTTCGGTCCTCGACGCGGGCATAGCCGCGCGCCAGCGGCCGGTTCGGGTGGGCGAGCTCGGCGATCCGCCACAGCGCCTCGAGCCGCTCGCGTGAGCGCCGGTGCGCCGCCGCCAGCAAACCCGGGCGAAGCGCGCCCGCGGCATGGCCGAGTTCGCCGCGCGCCCGGTCGATGCGGCCGCGTAGCGCGCGCGGTAGACGCTCGGCGAGCTCGTCGAGCCGCTGCTGCTGCGGCGCCAGCAGCGCCTCGCGCTCGGGCCAGTGGCGAAGGCAGGCGTGAAGCTGCTCCCCCGAGCGTTCATGGGCCCGCCGCGCGCAACGCTCGGCCCGTGCCCCCAGCTCGCGGACCAGCGCCAGCAACTCGCTCCGAACCGGCACCGCCAGCTCGGCCGCGGCCGTCGGCGTCGGTGCGCGGACGTCGGCGGCGAAGTCGCACAGTGAGGTATCGGTCTCGTGGCCGACCGCGGAGATGACCGGGATGGCTGAACCGGCGACAGCGCGAACCACCTCTTCCTCGTTGAACGCCCACAGATCCTCGACCGAGCCGCCGCCGCGCGCGACGATCAGAAGATCCGGCCGCGGAATCGCCCCCGCCGGATCGATCGCGTTGAACCCGGCCACTGCCGCCGCGACCTTCGCGGCGGCGCCTTCGCCCTGGACCGGGACCGGCCACAGGATCACGCGGCACGGGCAGCGGTCCCCCAGCCGGTGGAGGATGTCCCGGATGACGGCGCCGGTCGGCGAGGTGACAACGCCGATCACCTGCGGCGCGAACGGCAGGCGCTTCTTGCGCGCTTCGTCGAACAGGCCTTCGGCGGCGAGCTGGCGCCGCCGCTTGTCGAGCAGCGCCATCAGCGCCCCCTGCCCCGCCAGCTCGAGCCGCTCGACGACGAGCTGGTAGCGCGAGCGCGCCGGATAAGTGGTGAGGCGGCCGGTGGCGATCACCTCGATGCCGTCCTCGGGCGCGAAACGAAGCGCCGCAGCCTGGCCGCGCCAGATGACCGCGTCCATGCAAGCCGAATCGTCCTTCAGCGTGAAGTAGCAGTGCCCCGAGCCGTGGCGCTTGAAGCCGGAAATCTCGCCGCGCACCCGGACATGGTCGAACGAGCCTTCGACCACCCGCTTGAGCGCCGACGACAGCTCCGAGACGCTCAGGGCCGGCGCGTTGTCGCCCGGGGCGACCGTTGCTAGGAGCCCGGAGTCGGTCGGAGGTGGTGCGTTCATGGATGTGTTGCTCATCGGTTCGGGCGGACGCGAGCATGCGCTGGCCTGGAAGCTTGCGCAATCGCCGCTGATCGGCCGGCTATATGCCGCACCGGGCAACCCCGGCATAGCCCGGGAGGCGGAGCTGGTGGCGCTCAACGCCGCCGATCATCGCGCCGTCATCGATTTCTGCCGCCGCCACCAGATCGGCCTCGCCGTCATCGGCCCCGAAGCCCCGCTGGTGGACGGCTTGGCCGACAACCTTAGGGCGACCGGCATCCCGGTCTTCGGGCCGAACAAGGCCCCGGCCCAGCTGGAAGGGTCGAAGGGGTTCACCAAGGATCTGTGCGCCCGCGCCGGCATCCCCACCGCCCGCTACGCCCGCGCCTCCGACCGGCTGGCTGCGGAAGCGGCGCTGGAGGAGTTCGGATTCCCGGTCGTGATCAAGGCCGACGGGCTGGCCGCCGGCAAGGGCGTCATCATCGCCGGCTCGGCCGAGGAAGCGCGAGCCGCGCTCGACACCATGTTCGAAGGCGGGTTCGGAAGCGCCGGCGCGGCTTTGGTGGTCGAGGAATATATGGAGGGCGAGGAAGTCAGCTTCTTCGCCCTCGTCGACGGCGAGACCGTGTTGCCGTTCGGGTCCGCCCAGGACCATAAGCGCGTCGGCGACGGCGACACCGGGCCCAATACCGGCGGGATGGGCGCCTACAGCCCCGCCTCGATTTTCACCCCCGAGCTCGAGCGCCGGACGCTCGACGAGATCGTCCGCCCGACGGCCGAGGCGCTGGCGCAGGCGGGAACGCCTTATTGCGGCGTCCTTTATGCCGGACTGATGCTGACCGCCGAGGGGCCGAAGCTGGTCGAATATAATGTCCGCTTCGGCGATCCCGAATGCCAGGTGCTGATGATGCGGCTGGAAAGCGACTTGCTGGCGCTGATGCACGCCACCGCGACCGGCGAGCTCGGCGCGGCCGAGGCTCCGGCTTTCTCGGCCGAAGCGGCGGTGACGGTGGTGATGGCGGCCCGGGGCTATCCCGGCACACCCGAGACGGGCGGCGCCATTTCCGGTCTCGACGCCGCCGAAGCCATCGGCGCGAAGGTGTTCCACGCCGGCACCGCGGCCGAAGGCGACGCGCTGGTCGCGGCCGGCGGCCGGGTCCTAAGCGTCACGGCCCGCGGCGCGAGCGTGTCCGACGCGCAGCGCGCCGCCTATCGGGCCGTCGACGCGCTCGACTTTCCGACCGGCTTCTGCCGTCGCGACATCGGCTGGCGCGAAGTCGAGCGGCTCGAGGGCTGACGCGCCCGGTCGGACGGGCTATGAAGCACATGATGGGGCCTGGAGCGAAATTCCTGATCGGGCTTGGCGCCTCGCTGCTCGCCGGCTGGATCGCCCACGGACCGCTCGGCCAGGGCGAGGCCTTCGTCTCCGGGCTGGAGCGGCAAGCCGCCGACGTCGTTCGCCGATCGGAGCTCACCACCGTCCAGGTCCGCTTCCCCCGCGACCCGCTGAGCCGGGAAGCGATCCTCTCCGGCACCGCCAACGATTTCCAGCGCGAGGGCCAGGGCCTGTTCCCGGGCATCAACGACCGCATTCGCGACATGGCCGGCGTGTCGGGCCTTCATTGGGATGAACCAGGAACTCAGCGGCGGATGATGCCGCTGCTGCTCGAGACCGAGTTCCTGGTCTTCCTGGCTTTCCTGATCGGCGTCGGGCTCGGCCGGCTCGTCTTCCGGCCCCGGCGCGAGGGCTTCTTGTGAAGGGGCCCGGGCGATGCTGAGCCTGATCAAGTTCAACCTTCCGATCCTGGTGGCGGCGGTGCTGATCGGCCTGGTCACGGCCCGCTGGATGTTCCGCCGCCCGCCGGCGCCGCCGGAACCGACCGAGAGCATTGAGGCCCCATGACCGTCGAAACCATCGCCTTCCTCGTCGTCGCCGTCCTGGCGCTGCTCATCCTCGGCTTCCTCATCATGCGGCCGCGGCGGCAGCGGATCGAGACCAGGCCGCGGGAACCGGCCGAGCCTTATGTCGCCCGCCGCGACCGCCCTTATGTGCGCGCGGATGAAGGCGACGGAGTCGCCGGGGAAGTCGCGGCGGCGACGACCGACGTCGCCGGCGAGGTGTTGGGCGTCAAGGCGCATGCGGCCCTCTCAGGGGCCGACGGGCCCGAAGGCACGGCCGACGATCTCCATCTGCTCAAGGGCGTCGGCCCCAAATTCGCGGCGCGCCTCAATGAGCTCGGCGTTACCCGCTACGCCCAGCTCGCCGACCTTGGCGATACCGAGTTGGCGATGCTCGACGAGAGGATGGGCCCGTTCCGCGGGCGGCTCCAGCGCGACCGGGTCCGCGAACAGGCGCAGTTCCTCGCCCGCGGCGACCGCGACGGCTTCGAGGAGCGGTTCGGGAAGCTCGGAGACTAGCCTCAGCCGCGCCGGTTGAGGGCGGTCGCCAGCAGCTTGTCGATCTTTCGCCCGTCCATGTCGGAAATCTCGAACTGCCACCCGCCGAACGAGAATCGTTCGCCCACTTCCGGGATGTGGCGCAGAATTGACAGCGCGAATCCGGCGACGGTGGCATAATCGCGGTCGTCCGGCAGGTTGATGCCGAGCCGGTCGGCGCACAGATCGGCCGAAGCCGAGCCCGAGATCCACCAGCTGCCGTCGTCGCGCTCGACGAAGGGCGGGTCGGTCTGGAGATCCTGGTCGGACGCGAATTCGCCGGCCAGGGCGGTCAGTACGTCGACCGGCGTCACGATCCCCTCGAAATGGCCGTATTCGTCATGGACGAAGGCGACCGGCACCTCGGCGGCGCGGAGCGCGTTCAGCGCGTCCATCGCATCGGTCTGGTCGGGGACGATGGGCGCCGGCCGCATCAGCTGGCGAAGGTCGAGCGGCCGCCCCTCGATGAAGGCGGTGACGATGTCGCGCGACTGGACCACGCCGACCAGTCGGTCGACCGAGCCCTCCGCCACCGGCAGCCGGCTGTGCGGTGTCGCCAGCAGCGCCTCGCGTATCTCCTGCGGAGTGGCGTCGATATCCACCCAGTCGACGAGGGTTCGGGGAGTCATGACCTCGCGGGTCGGGCGGTCGGCGAGGCGGACGATGCCGGAGATGATCGCGCGCTCGCTCTCCTCGAGCACGCCCGCCGTGGCCGCCTCGGCCACGACCAGCTGAAGGTCCTCGGCGGTGACCTGGTCGGCCGATTCGCGGCGCAGCCCGAGCAGGCGGAAGATGAGCGCGCTGGTGCGGTCGAGCAGCCAGACGAACGGCGCGGTCGCCTTGGACAGCCACAGCATCGGCCGCGCGACCAGCACCGCGATCGTCTCGGGCGCGCGCAACGCGAACTGCTTGGGCACCAGCTCGCCGATGACCAGCGAGGCGTAGGTGGTGAGGATGATGACGAGGGCGAAGCCGAGCGTCTGTGCTGTTTCGGGGTGGATGCCGAGCGTCGCCAGACGCTGTCCAACGGGGCCGCCGAGGCTGGAGCCCGAATAAGCGCCGGCGAGGATGCCGATCAGGGTGATGCCGATCTGGACCGTGGAAAGGAAGCGGCCCGGATCGGCGCCGAGGTCGAGCGCCGTCTGCGCCCCGCCCCGTCCCGTCTTGGCCATAGCGCGGAGCCGCGGCCGGCGCGACGAGACGATGGCCAGCTCCGACATGGCGAAGGCGCCGTTCAGCGTCACCAGCATCAGGATGATGACGACGTCGAGCCAGGGAAAGGGGGCGAGAGGAGGGGGCGCGGGCATCTCAGGAGGCGATTACCTAGCCGCTATTCTTTCCCGGCCACAACATCTTCCTAAGGACCCGTTCAAGCCGGATGCGGAACATTCGCGCGCGGACGGCGGTTCTCCGCTCGTTCCTGTCGGAATAATCCCGCAGAAAGGACGTTGTATGCGTATGAAGAACCGATTCGCTTTCACCGGGGCCGCGGCCGCCCTCCTCGCCACCACCGCGGCCTGCGTGACCGACCCCAATACGGGCGAGCGGCGCGTCTCGAAGGCGGCGATCGGCGCCGCCCTCGGCGGCGGTGCCGGTTACATTCTCGGCGAAGTCCTCGGCGGCCGCAACGACCGCACCGAACGGATCATCGGCGCGGGCGTCGGCGCGATCGCCGGCGGCGCGGCCGGCGCCTATATGGACCGCCAGGAGCAGCAGCTGAGGCGCCAGACCGCCGGTACCGGCGTCGTCGTCGAGCGCCAGGGCGACGAATTGCTCCTCACCATGCCCTCGGGCATCACCTTCGCCCACGACCGCTCCGACATCCAGCCGCAATTCCAGTCGACTCTCGACCAGGTCGCGCAGACGCTGCAGGCCTATCCCTCAACGCTGATCGACGTTTACGGCCACACCGACAGCACCGGCTCCGACGCCTATAACCAGGCGCTTTCGGAGCGGCGCGCCCAATCGGTGGCGGGCTATCTCGCCGGCCGCGGCGTCCAGCCGGTCCGGATCGCGACCCGCGGCTATGGCGAGACTCGGCTGCTGTTCAATCCCGAACGCAGCGAAGCCGACCGGCAGGCCAACCGCCGCGTCGAAATCAGGATCGTCCCCGCCACGAACGGCGCCGGCTGAGTCGAGCGTCCTCTCGCGGGATGGAGCGGGGGCGAGTCCGCGACCGGCTCAAGGCTTCGGCATCGGTCGCCGCGCTCCATCTCCTGCTCGCCTACGCTCTCGTCGCCAGCTTCGGCGTCCGGCTGTCCGCGCCTGCGGGCAGCCCGCTGAAGCTGTTCGACGTCATCGAGCCCCCACCGCCCCCTGAAACCATTCCCGAACCCACGCCGGCTCCTAGAGGCGAGGCCGCCCCGCCCAGCCGAGCGGGGCGCCGGGCCCCGACTGCGCCGGCGCCCGTCGTGCCGCTCCCCGTACCGAAGGCGCCGCCCGCCGGCGCGGCGCCGCTCGAGGGGCCTTCGACCGGGACCGGCGGCTCGGGCAGGGGAACCGGCAGCGGAGGCGACGGCACCGGCACCGGGAGCGGGCTCGCCGCGCGCGCCGTTCGGATCGGGGGGAGCATTTCCGGGGCCACGGATTATCCGCGCTCGGCTTTGCGCGCCGGCATCGAGGGCAGCGTCTCGGTCCGCTTCGTCGTCGGCACCGACGGGCGAGTCGGCGGCTGCCGCGTGACCCGCTCGAGCGGCCATGCCGAGCTCGACGCCATCACCTGCCGCCTGATCGAAGCGCGCTTCCGCTACCGCCCGGCGCGGGACGCTGACGGCACCCCCGTCCCGGAGACGGTAGCGCGCACCTTCGACTGGCTGCTCCCCTTCCGCCGCTAGTTGCAAGCGCCGGGCCGAGCGGACATGGGCGAGACGTGCCCGACGCGACCACCCTGAGCGCCATCGCCGCCTCGCCGGAATGGCTGCCGTTCGAGCTCGACGCCGCAGGCCAAACAGTAACGCTGCTGCGCATGGATGAGACCGCCTACAGCCAGGCGAGCTTCCTGGACCAGCGCATCCTCACCCCCGCCTCGGTTGCGCGACGAGTGCCATGGTCCGAGCTGGCCGCCGCCATGCCCGCTGGCGCGCGGCGCGACCTCCAGTTCATCTTCCACATCGGCAATGTCGGCTCGACGCTGATCTCGCGCCTTCTGGGCGAGCTGCCGACCGTCTTCGCGCTGCGCGAGCCGCTGCTGTTGCGCAGCTTCGCCGAGCTGGTACCGCGTTGGCGACGGCCGGAGGCGGAAGCGCGGATAGACACGCTGCGCGTACTGCTGTCGCGGACTTTCCGGCTGGAGCAGCGGGCGATCGTCAAGGCGACCAGCTTCACCAGCGAGATCTCTTCGCGCCTGGTCCCCCGAGGCTCGCGCGCGCTGTTCCTGTTCGCCTCGCCGCAGCATTATGTCGAGAACATCATGGCCGGCGAGAATTCCCGCCGCACCGCCGACCTGCTCGCCGCCTCGCGCGCCCGGCGGCTGTCGCGCCGCTGCCCCGGCCTCGTTCTCGACCCGGCGACGCTGCCGCCGGCGCGCAAGGCGGCGCTCGGGTGGGCCTGCGAAATGACCTCGCTCGAGGCCAATGCCGCCGAGCTTGGACCCGAGACGCTGATGTGGCTCGATTTCGACCGCTTCCTGGCCGATCCGCCGCACCATTTCGCGAGGGTCGCTTCCCATTTCGGCTCCCACGTCGATCCCGCGTCGGCGCGCGCGATCGCCGGAGGGCCGCTGATGCGCCGCTACTCGAAGGCGCTGGAATATGAGTACAGCCCCGAGCTGCGCCGCGACATCTTGGCCGAAGCTCGCTGGATGCACGGCACCGCGATCCGCGAAGCCCTCGGCTGGCTAGGCGACCTCGCCAGCCGCTATCCTGTGCTGGCGCAGGCGATTCGGCGCGCCGGGAAGGAAGGCTGATGTTCAAGGAAATCCCCGACCTGCTCACGCCCGCCCAGGTCGCCGAGCTGAGCCGGATCGCGCAGTCGGGGCGGTTCGTCGACGGCCGCATCAGCAATCCTTATTCGACGGTGAAGCAGAACCTCCAGCTTCACGACGAAGCCGCCTACCAGAAATCCTCGCAGATCATGATGAAGGCGCTCTACGCGCACGAGGACTTCCGCAACTACGCCTTCCCCGTGGCGATGTTGCCGCCGCTGATGACTCGCTACACGCCCAGCATGCGCTACGGCGCCCATGCCGACGCCGCCTTCCTCCAGCTCGGGAACACGACGCTTCGCTCGGACCTCAGCTGCACGATCTTCCTCGGCGATCCCTCGAGCTACGAGGGCGGCGCGCTGCGCATCCAGCTCGGCACGCGCGACGCCCGCTTCCGGGGCGCACCCGGCTCGGCGATCATCTACCCCTCGACGACGATGCACGAAGTCGAGCCGGTCACCCGCGGCGAGCGCTTCGTCGCCATCACCTTCATCCAGAGCCGGATCGCCGACACCTTCCGGCGCGAGCTTCTCTACGAGCTGAACGAGGTGGCCGCGCTCGAGGGGCTCGGCATGGCGCCGGAGAATTTCACCCGGCTCCAACTGATCCAGGCCAATCTGCTGCGCCATTGGGGCGACCGCTCCTGACGCGACCGCCTCAGCCGAGGCTGCGGTCGGTCGGCGCTCGGCGCTGGCCGAAGAAGTCGCGCAGCAGCGCGCCGGCTTCGCCCTCGCCGATTCCCGGATAGACTTCGGGCGCATGATGGCAGGTCGGCTGCGCGAACAGAATCGGCCCATGCAGCACCGCCCCGCCCTTCGGGTCCGCCGCGGCGAAATAGAGCCGGGCGATCCGCGCCAGCGCGATCGCGCCCGCGCACATGGCGCAGGGCTCGAGCGTCACCCACAGGTCGCAGCCGTCGAGCCGCGGCGAGTCGAGCGCCGCGGCCGCGTTTCGAAGCGCTTCGATCTCGGCATGGGCGGTCGGATCGTTGCCGCGACGCATGGCGTTGCGCGCAGCCGCGATCACCGCGCCGTTCTTCACGACGACCGCTCCCACCGGCACCTCGCCGGCCGCCGCCGCCGCCCGGGCCTCGTCGAGCGCCAGCCGCATCGGCTCGGGAAGGGGAAAGCTCATCACCGGTGGGTAGCCGCCGGCGCGGCGGAGCGGAAGGCGTTCGGGCCTCCTGCCCCGTCAGCGGCGCGCGCTGACGATCCAGCCTTCGCGAAACATGATCTGGAGGTCGTGGTCGCTGACGAAGTTGAGGTGCGGTCGGTCGCTCCGGAAGGCAACGACCCCATATTGGCCGGCCAGCGCGCGAGGAGGATAGGGGAACGCCACGCAGGCCGGCGGATCGACGCCATAGCTCGGCGCCGCCCTGATCACGGTTCCGGGGGACAGGCTTCCCCGATAAACGTGAATGACTCTGAACTGGGCGAGCTCGTCGTCACGGGCGCCCCTCGTCACCACGCCGTAGACGATGTCGGTCGTACGGTCGAAGATTGGCCGCAGATACTCCGCGTCCGTCTGTCCCGGAATCGGTGGCGGACAGGCAGTTGCGGAACCTGCCGTCGCAACGGCCAGGACTGCGATCGAGCGGGCAAATCCCATCGCTGGAATTTCTACGCTGCGGTGCGCCCGAAGGCAAATCGCGCCGAACGGCGTATGATTGCCTTCCCTGGAATCGCTCGCTGAACTTTATTGCGCGTTGGCCGCGGCGTTGCCGTCCTGGACGCCGACGCTCGGCACTTCGACCTGGCGGTTCTCCATCCGCACGACCGGCACCTGGACGTTCTTGACGGTGGTGCCGACCTCGACGTCGCGCGTCTCGATGGCGACGCCGTCGCCGTCCTGGCGCAGGTTGACGACGCCGAGCGCGACCAGCGCGATGCCGATCACGACCAGCAGTGCGATGAACAGCAGGAGCGTGCGCAGCATCTCGGGGTCCTCGTCAGTTCAAATCCAGGTCAGGAAACGACAGGAACGCCGAATGGTTGCCGCTGCGCAACGAATCGCCTGGGCGGCCGCGGTTGACGAACGGGCCCTGCCCCTCTATCTCGCGGCCGGTTTTACGGGGCCCGTGCGCCCCATTCCAGGAAGAGATTGAAATGTCGCGGATTTGCGAGCTGACCGGCAAGGGCCGGCAGGTGGGTCACAACGTTTCCCACGCCAACAACAAGACCAAGCGCACGTTCCTGCCGAACCTGCAGAACGTGACCTTGATCTCCGATTCGCTCGGCCGTCAGGTGAAGCTGCGGGTTTCGACCGCCGGCCTGCGCTCGGTCGAGCATGTCGGCGGCCTCGACAATTGGCTCGCCAAGACGGCCGACGAGAAGCTCAGCCTCAAGGCCCGGCGCCTGAAGCGCGAAGTCGTCAAGAAGCAGGGGGAAGCCGCGAGCGCCTGACCGCCGCCCCGCGGTCACTCCACCAGCTCGAACTCCAGCAGCAGCGTGCGCTGCAGCGCCATGAAATTGTCGTCCGAGGCGATCCTTACGATCGTTTGGCCGCCTTCCCGCGTGACCGAGAGCGCCTCCATATTGTCGACCGCGATCGGCGGCGACAGGCGGGCGATTTCCCGCCCTTGGAGGGTCGCGCCGGGGCGCAGCCCCTC
Source organism: Allosphingosinicella sp. (assembly GCA_036386375.1). Lineage (GTDB taxonomy): Bacteria > Pseudomonadota > Alphaproteobacteria > Sphingomonadales > Sphingomonadaceae > Allosphingosinicella. Next base: position 13,727 of record DASVVV010000032.1, read on the forward strand.
GAGCGGCACGATCACGAGGCTGGCGGAAATCCCCTCGAGCGGCCCGAAGCGCCGGTTAAGCACCAGCAGCCGCCGGTCCGGGAGCAGCGCCGCGTCGGTGACGCGATAGCCCGGGACGCGCCTGTAGCGCAGCGCGACGGCCCGTGTCCCGGGCTGGGCGGGATCGCCGTCGAACAAGGCGACGTTGCTGAAAGCTTGCTCATCATCTTCCCCTTCCGAGAAGATCAGGAACCGCCCGTCCGGCAGCCGGACCATCCCTTCGGCGCCGCTATTGCCGCGCCAGCGTCGCATCGCGCGTGGCTGCGCGCGGCTTTCCAGCCGCCAGTCGCTTCGGCGGAAGCGCGCCACCGCATTCTGCCGCTCGAACCCGACCCAGGCATGGTTGCCGTCCAGCAACATCGATTCGGTGTCGCGGTCGCTCTTCTCGTCGGCTGCACCCATGGTGAGGGGCCGGACCCGGAGGCTGTGCGGCGGCCGGTCCGGCGGCAGCGCGAAGAACATGAGGACGCCGGCGTCGCTGATCGCCGTTACCTGACCGTTCTCGACCTGGATTGCGGAGATGCCGCCGAAGCGGGGCTCGGGACTGTCGAGGTCCCAGCCGCGCCGGAAGCGGAGCGCGCCCACCTGCCGCCGCTCCCGGTCCTCGGCGTGAAGCGGCACCGCCGCCGTCTCAAGCGGCGCCGCGGCGGGCGGTCCCGCCGACGGGACCGGGCCGGGCGGCGTTATCGTCGCGAGCGCCACGGCCGCAGCGGCAAGGAAGATTGCTCGCCACAACCGCCCGTTCAGGAAAGGTGCCCTTTTCATGAACGGTCGCTGACACCTTCATTCAGCCCGAGATCAAGCGCTCCGCGCCATAGCCGTCCAAGTCCGCGGCGCTTCCGCGGCGATTCGGCGAGCATCGGGGCTGGAAGAGTTCGCATCGTCCAAGACCGCACTTTCTAAGTCGCGCCGGCGAAAGGCGCGTCGAAATTTTCGGTTCCCTCGCGTAGCGTATCGAGGGCGGGGCCGGTCATCCTTCGGGGTGGCCGGCCCTTCGTTCGTCACGGCTTGTCGAACAGCCCAGCGAGCTGCTCGATCATCGTTCCGCCGAGCTGCTCGGCGTCCATGATCGTGACGGCGCGGCTGTAATAGCGAGTGACGTCGTGGCCGATGCCGATGGCGACCAGCTCGACCGGCGAACGCGCCTCGATCCAGCCGATCACCTGCCGCAGATGCCGCTCCAGATAGGTGCCGCTGTTCACCGACAGCGTCGAATCGTCGACCGGCGCGCCGTCCGAGATGACCATCAGGATCTTGCGCTCCTCGACTCGTGCGACCAGCCGGGCGTGCGCCCAGAGCAGGGCCTCGCCATCGATATTCTCCTTGAGCAGTCCCTCGCGCATCATCAGCCCGAGGCTTCGCCGCGCCCGTCGCCACGGCTCGTCGGCCTGCTTGTAGACGATGTGACGCAGGTCGTTGAGCCGCCCCGGATGCGCCGGCCGCCCCTCCGAAAGCCATTTTTCGCGGCTTTGCCCGCCCTTCCACGCACGGGTCGTGAAGCCCAGTATCTCGACCTTGACCCCGCAGCGCTCGAGCGTCCGGGCGAGGATGTCGGCGCTGATCGCCGCGATCGAGATCGGTCGGCCGCGCATCGACCCCGAATTGTCGAGCAAGAGCGTGACGACGGTATCGCGAAATTCGGTGTCGCGCTCGACCTTGTAGGAGAGGCTGTGCTCGGGATTGACCACGACACGCGCCAACCGGGCGGCGTCGAGCAGTCCCTCCTCCTGGTCGAAATCCCAGCTCCTCGACTGCTGCGCCATGAGCCGCCGTTGCAGCCGGTTGGCCAGCTTGGTCACCGCGCTCTGGAGGTGGACGAGCTGCTGGTCGAGATAGGCGCGAAGCCGCCCCAGCTCCTCCTCGTCGCACAGCTCGGCCGCGCTGATCACCTCGTCATATTGAGTGGTGAAGACCTTATAGTCGAATTGCGGCGGCAGGTCCGACAGCGGCCGGTTGGGGCGGACCGGAAGCACGCCTTCCTCGCCTTCCTCGCCGAGCCCCTGCGAGTCGTCGGCCAGCTCCTCTTCGGACCAGTCGCGGTCGGACTGGTCGCCGCCTTCCTCCTGCTCGCCGCGAATCTCCGCCTCGCCGCGGCCGGCGCCTTCCTCGGGCTCCTGATCCTCGTCCGCCTCGTCGGCGCCTTGGCTGTCGTCGGCTTCGCCTTCGTCCCCGCCTTCCGGTTCGGCCGGCGCTTCCGGCTCGCCCTCGACGAGCTCCAGGTCGCGTAAGAGCTTGCCGACCAGCGCCGCGAACACCTCCTGGTCGTCGAGCGCGAGCCCGAGTGCGTCGAGGTCCGCGCCGGCCTTTTCCTCGATCCATTCCGCGACCAGCTCGAGGCCTGCTCGGGCCTCCTCGGGTGCGGCCTGTCCGGTCAGCCGCTCGCGCACCATCAGCCCGACCGCCGAGGCGAGCGGCACCTCCTCGCGGCTGCGTGCCCGGGTCAGCGGGTCGGTGCGAAGCCGCATCTCGGTCAGGCGCGCGAGGTTCTCGCGCACCCCGGCCATGCCGCGCGCGCCCAGCGCCTCGCACCGCGCCTGCTCGGCGGCGTCGAACACCGAGCGCGCGACTTCGTCCGCCGGCGCCCCGCGAGCATGGACCCGCGCATTATGGTGGCGAAGCCGAAGCGCCGCCGCATCGGCGAAGCCCCGCGCCTCCGCCACTTCGCGGGCACCCAAAGTGCGGGTGGGCATGGGCGCCTTGACGCTCTTCCCCGCCGCGGAAGGCGCATCGCTGGTGAACCCGACCTCCACCTCGCCGTCGCCGGCAATCGCCCGAGTCGCCCCGGTCAGCGCGTGGCGAAAGGTCTCAAGCGGATTTTCGCGATCGGCCACTCAGCCGTCGTCCCGGCGAAAGCCGGGATCCCCCTTGCCGGCGGGACGCAAAGAGATCCCAGCTTTCGCTGGAATGAGGGGCATGGTCAGCTCGCCTGGCCCACCACGCTCTCCGGCAGGTCCCTGCCGAAGACACGCTGGTAATATTCGGCCACGACCGCCCGCTCCGCCTCGTCGCAGCGGTTGAGGAAGGAGACTCGGAAGGCGAAGCCGACGTCGCCGAGGATCAGCGCATTCTCGGCCCAGCTGATGACGGTACGGGGGCTCATCACCGTGGAGATGTCGCCGTTGACGAAGCCCGTGCGCGTCATCGCCGCGACCTTGATCATCTTCTCGACCTCGGCGCGGCCGCCCTCATGGTCGTACTCACCCGACTTGGCCAGCACGATCCGGGCTTCCGTCTCCGCCGGCAGGTAATTGAGCGTCACGACCATGTTCCAGCGGTCCATCTGCGCCTGGTTGATCTGCTGGGTGCCGTGATAGAGGCCGGTCGTGTCGCCGAGGCCGACCGTGTTGGTGGTCGCGAACAGCCGGAAATAGGGATTGGGGCGGATCACGCGATTCTGGTCGAGCAGCGTCAGCTTGCCTTCGGTCTCGAGCACGCGCTGGATGACGAACATCACGTCGGGGCGGCCGGCATCATATTCGTCGAAGACGAGCGCGACCGAATGCTGAAGCGCCCAAGGCAGCAGCCCTTCGCGGAATTCGGTCACCTGCTGGCCGTCGCGAAGTACGATCGCGTCGCGCCCGACAAGGTCGATGCGGCTGATATGGGCGTCGAGGTTGATTCGGATCATCGGCCAGTTCAGCCGCGCCGCCACCTGCTCGATATGGGTCGACTTGCCGGTGCCGTGATAGCCCTGCACCATCACCCGCCGGTTCTTCGCGAAGCCCGCGCAGATCGCCAGCGTCGTATCCGGATCGAAGACATAAGCGGGGTCGAGGTCCGGCACCCGCTCGTCGGCCTCGGAGAAAGCCGGCACCTCCATGTCGGTGTCGATCCCGAAAATCTCCCGAACGTTGAGGATGCGGTCGGGCGCCGCCATCGCCGTGTCGGCCCGGCTTCCGGGATTGACGTTGGATAAGTCTGCCATCGTTCTTCTCTGACTGGTGTCAGGCAAAGGCCGGCCTGCTCTTCAGCGCCGTATAAGCCTCGATCACCGCCTGCAACGCTTTCTCATGGCTGCGGTCGCCGCCATTATGGTCGGGGTGGTAGCGCCGCAGCAGGTCGGCATAGCGACTGCGCAGCGCCCGCCGGTCGGCGTCGGTACCGAGCTCGAGGGTGCGAAGGTTGCGCCGATCCTGCTCGCTGAGGTCACGCCCGTCGCTGCGCGGGCCTTCCGCGCGGTCACGGCGGAACCGCGCGCCGATCGCGTCGAGCGGGTCGACGAAATCCGCCCAGCGCGGGCCGCGGTCGCCATAGCCGGCAAAGGCGCGCGTCTCGCGCTCCCAGCCGCCATAAGGTCCCTGCGCGTCGGCGATCTCGTCGGGGCTCATGCCGTTGAAGAAATTGTAACCCTGGTTGAACTCGCGGACATGGTCGAGGCACATCCAGCGCCACTCGCCCGGTCCATCGAAGCTCGGGCGGCGCGAGCCGGGCGCTCGGAATTCGCCGGGCGCATCGCAATTCGGATGGTCGCAATTCCGCCCCTCCGCCTCGATCCGCCCGTGGAACCGCGTCTGCCGCTTTCCCGCACTCGCCAAGCAATCTGCCTTTCTCTCCAAACCCGCCTATATAGGTGCGATGACCAGCGCTTTCACCGGTCCCGTCGCCGCCGAAATCGAGAAACGCCTGCGCGAAGCGCTCGCTCCGATCCGCCTCGCGGTGATCAACGACAGCGACAGGCATCGCGGCCATGCCGGCCACGACGGCAGCGGCGAATCCCACTTCACCGTGGAGATCGAGGCGCCCGCCTTCG
>DASVVV010000033.1:0-10145 GCA_036386375.1 Allosphingosinicella sp.
GACGCGGATCGTCCACGGCAGCGCTACGGCGAAGAGCAATCCGACTCCAAGCTGGAATCGCGCATGGCTCCAGACCGCTCGGCGGGTCATCGTATATTTGTCCGGTTGAACGGCCACTTTGCTCCCGAAAGCTCCGATTAAGGCTCGCCGCGGCCCGTGGCTTCGAAACAGCGTCGGGGATCGTCTAGCGCCGGCGGCGGCTGCCAGCTACACCCGCGGGGCGCGGTTGTCGAGCCGACGCCCCTTCGGTAAGCGCGCCGCGACCCCACAGCATTCGAGGCTTCATGACCGTTCTCGTCACCGGCGCCGCCGGCTTCATCGGCTTTCACGTCGCCGACCGGCTGATGGCGCGAGGCGAGGAGGTGATCGGCCTCGACAACGTCAACGATTATTACAGCCCGCAGCTGAAGCGTGCCCGCCTCGCTGAGCTCGCCCGGCGCCACAACAGCTTCGACTTCGTCGAGGTCGATTTCGCCGACAATGCGGCGCTGACCTCCGCGCTCGCGTCGCGGCGGTTCGACCGCATCGTCCATCTCGGCGCCCAGGCCGGCGTGCGCTACTCGCTCGAAAACCCGCACGCCTACGTCCATTCCAACCTGGTCGGGCACCTCAACATGCTCGAAGTGGCGCGAGCCCGCGAGGCGCGGCACTTCGTCTACGCCTCCTCCTCCTCGGTCTATGGGGGAAACGAGATGCTACCGTTCCGTGTCGAGGACCGCGTCGATCATCCGCTGTCGCTCTATGCGGCAACCAAGAAAGCGGACGAGCTCATTTCAGAAACCTATGCCCACCTCTATCGGCTGGCGCAGACAGGCCTTCGCTTCTTCACCGTCTACGGCCCCTGGGGTCGCCCTGACATGGCGATGTGGATCTTCACCAAGGCGATCCTGGAGGGCCGCCCCATCGACGTATTCGGGCAGGGCAATATGCGGCGCGATTTCACCTATATCGACGACATCGTCACCGGCGTCGTCGCCGCGCTCGACAATGTCCCGCCCGACGACGGTGCCGAGAAAGCCGGCGGCAGCCGCTCGCCGCACCGTCTCTACAATATCGGCAACAACCGCTCCGAAGAGCTCATCCGGATGATCGGCCTGATCGAACGGGCCTGCGGTCGCGAAGCGGAAAAGAGGCTCGTCGAGATGCAGCCCGGCGACGTTCGCGATACCTATGCCGACATCAGCGCCATCCGGCGCGACCTCGGCTTCGAACCGACGACGGCCATCGACGAAGGCATTCCCCTTTTCGTCGCCTGGTACCGTGACTATCACGGCATCCGCGACTAGAGCGACCAGCGGTCCACGCCCGGGCCGAGCTCCAGCCGACGCCAGATTCCTTTTAAGTCGGCGACGCAGCCGCCGTCACTAGCCAGCGCCCTGATGTCCTCGACGGCCAGGATCCGATATTCGGCATGGGGGACGGCGGCGATCACCAGGTCATAGCTGCGCTGGAGGGCGTCAGGGTCGAGCTCCCTCCCATATTCATGCCTCGCCTCGCCGGCATCGGCGCGCGGGTCGTGGACCGTCACGTCGTGGCCAAGGGCCTCGAGCCGGCGAATCAGGTCGATCACCTTGCTGTTCCTGAGGTCGGGCACGTCCTCCTTGAAGGTGAGCCCCATCACCAGCGCGGTGCCCGGGCGGCCACCCCGCCGGGCGTGCAGGCAGTCCGCGACCCACGCCCCCATCCGGTCGTTGATCGAGCGCCCGGCGAGGATAACGTCGGGCTCATGGCCGAGCTGCTGCGCCCGGTGGCTGAGGTAATATGGGTCGACGCCGATGCAGTGGCCGCCAACCAGGCCCGGCTGGAAGGGAAGAAAGTTCCACTTCGTCCCGGCCGCATCGAGCACGTCCCAGATGGAAAGGCCGAGCTTGGCGAATATCTGGGTGATCTCGTTCATGAAGGCGATGTTGATGTCGCGCTGGGCGTTCTCGATGACCTTGGCCGCCTCGGCCGCCTTGATCGAGGCGGCGCGGAAGGTGCCGGCGGTCGTCACGGCGCCGTACACCTTCTCCAGCGTCTCGGTCGTTTCGTCGTCCTGCCCGGCGACCACCTTGACGATCCGGTCCACCGTATGCTCGCGGTCCCCCGGATTGATGCGCTCCGGCGAATAGCCGAGGAAGAAGTCACGGCCGCGAGCGAGCCCCGACGCTTCTTCGAGCAGCGGCCCGCAAACCTCCTCTGTTACGCCCGGATAGACCGTGCTCTCATAGACGACGATCGGCCGCCTGGCGGCGTCGAGGAGGGCGCCGACGGTGCGGGTGGCGCCTTCGACCGCGCGCAGATCGGGCCGGTTCTCCTCGTCGACCGGCGTCGGCACGGTGACGATGTAGATGTCGGCGCCGCGGCAATCGTCCGGCGAGCTGGTCAGGCTGAGCGGCGAATGCTCCAGAACCAGCGCCTCGACCTCGCCGGTGCGGTCGTGGTGGCGGCGCAGCTCGGCGACGCGGCCCTCGTCTATGTCGAGCCCGGTAACCCGGAATTGTCGCGCCAGCGCCACCGCCAATGGCAGCCCGACATAGCCGAGCCCGACCACGACGATGTTGTAATCCTTCACTCGCGCCACCTGATAATTCCCGCTTCGCGCCCGCGCGGCGCCCTAGCGGGATATGGACCGGCGCGCCAATCCCTCCACCCCCTGGCCGGCAAACGAAATCTTGAGGTTTGGGCGGTAGTCGCAGGCCCAGGCACAGCTTGGGGAGGCCGAGTGGCGGCGATACGTCTGGAGCGGCGGCCGCACGAGCGGGTCTGGGGCCGGCAGGAACTTCCTCCGGGCTTTCGCGATTGCGCGCGCAACGGCGACCCCGTCGGCGAGATCTGGTTCCAGAACGGTGCCCGCGATGCCCTGCTCGTCAAATATCTGTTCACGTCGGACCGGCTGTCGATCCAGGTCCACCCCGACGACGCGGCCGCGAAGGCGGCCGGCCATCCGGGCGGCAAGGACGAGGCGTGGCTGGTGATCGACGCCGAGCCCGGCGCGGTGATCGGCCTCGGGCTCAAGCGGAGGATCAGCAAGGCACGGCTGCGCGAGGCCGCGCTCGACGGCAGCATCGAGCAGCTGATCGATTGGCGCCCGGCCAGGGCGGGCGACAGTTTCTATTCGCCGGCCGGCACCATCCACGCGATCGGCGGCGGCCTTTCGCTCATCGAGATCCAGCAGAACAGCGACGTCACCTACCGACTTTACGATTATGGCCGCCCGCGCGAGCTGCATCTGGCCGAAGCGGTGGCGGCGGCGCGGCCGGCGCCGCTTCCCAACGGATCGACCACGACCGAACAGGCGCCCGGCCGCCGCCTCTTGACCCCCGGCGGCCGGTTCAGCGTCGAGCGCTGGACGCTCGCCGGCGAACACGAGATCGGGGCAGGCGGCGAGTTGCTCGTGATACCGTTGAAGCGGAGCGGCAGGATCGACGGAAATTCGTTGCGCCCTGGGAGCGTTTGGCGGATCGATGGGCAGGCCCGGCTCGATGGCGGCGTCGACCTGCTCGCGGCCTATCCCGGCCCGCCGCGCGACGACCTGGTCAGAGCCGCGTCCTGAGGCTCCAAAGCTCGGGAAAGGCGCGCTTGCCCAACGTCGACTGCAGATAGGGCACCCCCGGCGTGCCGCCGGTGCCGCGCTTGAAGCCGATTACCCGCTCCACCGTCACGACATGCTTGTGGCGCCAAGTGGCGAGCGCATCGTCGACGTCGACCAGTTTCTCGGCGAGCTGATAGAAGGGCCAGTGGCGGTCGACATCGCGATACACTTCCGCCCATGCGGCCTCGACCGCCTCATTGGGCTCATAAGGCAGGCTCCAGTCCCGCTCGACCGCCTCGTCCGGCAATGCGAAGCCTCCCCGCCGAAGCGCCAGGTTCGCCTCGTCCCACAGGCTCGGCAGGGCGAGAGCGTCGCTCAGAATCCCGTGGTCGGCCGATCCCGGCTCGTAATGGCGAAGGTGGCTCCCGTCTCTTAGTCCCAGCAGATATTCGACGGTGCGGAACTGGGCGGACTGGAAACCGCTCGATGTGCCAAGCACTCCGCGAAAGGTGAGGTAATCGGTCGGCGTCAGCGTCGACAATATGTCCCAGCTCTGGGTCATCACTCCCTGGATCCGGGAGACGCGCGTCAAATTCTTGTGGACCTGGATCAGCTTGTCCTGCCGCACCAGCTCGATCGCGAGGCGGAGCTCTAGGATCATCTGCTTGAGCCACAGCTCCTTGGTCTGGTGGATGGTAATGAACAGTGCCTCGTCATGATGCTTTGACAGCGGGTGCTGCGCCGCCAAGAGCTCGTCGAGCGCGAGATAGTGGCCGTAGGTCATTGCCTTGGGATCGCTCATGCCCACGGGTCTATCATGGCGACCCGGCGCGGCAAACGCGCGTTTCGCCAGCCACCGCCCTCTGCTATGCCGCGTCGATGAGTTGTGGGGCGTTTCGCTGGCTGTCATGCATCGCCGCAGCGCTCGCTCTGACCGCCTGCAGCAGCCAAAGCGGCGGCGGCGCCGAGGGCGCGGACGCGCAAGGCGCACAGGCCGCGGCAGCGGCCGCGGGCGGCGGCGCCGCGCCGGTCTTCACTTCCCCCAACCAGGCGAGCATTCACGAGAATAGCCGCGGCCGCGTCTATCAGGCAGCCGCGACCGACCCGGAAGGGGACCCGGTCACCTACAGCCTCGTCGGCGGGACCGACCGGGCCGGCTTCACCCTCAACAGCAGCGGCGCCCTCGCCTTCAGGGCTCCGCCGGACTTCGAGGTTCCGACCGACTCCGACCGCACCAATGCCTATCTCGTCAGCATCGCGGCGAGCGACGGCGCGACCAGCAGCGTCCTCGACGTGACGGTCACGGTCACCAATGTCGGCCCGGACGCCTTCGCCGTCAGGGCGGTCGGGGCCGGCTTCAGCCAGCCGCTTTTCCTGGCGCCGGTTCCGGACCGGTCGGGCCGGGTCTTCGTGGTCGAGAAAGGCGGCCGGATCCGCATCCTCAACCCGAACACCGGGGCGATCCTGCCGACCCCCTTCCTCGACGTCAGCACCGAGATATCGACCAACGGCGAGCGCGGCCTGCTAGGCTTCGCCACCGCCCCCGAATTTGCGTCGACGGGGATTTTCTACGTCTATCTCACCAATCCCTCCGGCACGATCGAGCTTCGCCGCTACCGAACGCTCGGCGGCGACCGCGACCGCGCGGACCCGGGGAGCGGCGATGTCATCCTCTCCGTCCCGCACCCCGGCTTCGCCAACCATAATGGCGGCTGGATCGGCTTCGGGCCCGAAGGCGGGCTCTACATCGCCACCGGCGACGGCGGCGGCGCCGGCGACCCGAACAATAACGGCCAGAACCGCAACGTCCTGCTCGGCAAGATCCTTCGCATCCTCGTCAACGGCGATTCCTTCCCGGACGATGCGGCGCGCGATTATGTGATCCCTTCGCAGAATCCGTTCGTGAGCGGTGGCGGTCGCCCCGAAATCTGGGCCTATGGCCTTCGCAATCCGTTCCGCAATTCGTTCGACCGCGTCACCGGCTATTTGTGGGTCGGCGACGTCGGCCAGAATGCGCGCGAGGAGATCGACCTCGTCCGCGTCCAGGACCGCGGCGGCAATTACGGCTGGGACGTGCTCGAGGGCACCGCCTCGTTCAGCGGCCCGCGCCAGCCCGGCATGGTGCCGCCCGTGGCGGAATATCTGCACGGCACCGGCACGCGCCAGGGCAATTCGGTCACCGGCGGCTACGTCTATCGCGGCCCGGTCGAGGCGCTGCGCGGCCAATATTTCTTCGGCGACTTCGTCCGCGGCAACATCTGGTCGATCCCGATCGCGCAGGTCCGCCAGGGCCGAACGATCGCAAGCGCCGCCTTCATCCTTCGCAACGCCGATTTCACGCCGCTCAGCGGGACCATCAACAACGTCGCAAGCTTCGGCCTCGACCAGGCGAACAACCTCTACATCGTCGACTATGACGGCGACATCTTCCGCGTCGAGCTTCGCTGAGCGCTAAAGCCGCTCGGCGGTGGCGACGACTTCGGTGGCGCGGAGCGCGGCGAGGATCCGCATCAGATGCTGGAGGTCGTTCACCTCGATGTCGAGGTGGAAGGTGTGGAAGGCGCCGTCGCGCGCGGTCTGGTCCATGCTGACGATGTTGGCGCCGTGGCTGCCGAGGATCCCTGCCACCACCGCCAGCGACCCCGGCTGGTTCTTGATGACGATGGCGAGCCGGGCGGTGCCGCCGTCGGTTTCGCCGCCCCAGGCGAGGTCGACCCAGTCGGCATCGACTCCGTCGGCGAGCTTCTCGCAGTCGATCGTGTGAACCTCGATCCCCTCGCCTTCGCGGCGCAGGCCGACGATCCGGTCGCCGGGGATCGGGTGGCAGCATTCGGCGAGCTGGAAGGCGACGCCCGGAGTCAGCCCCTTGATCGAGATCGCCGTGCGCTGCGACGGCGGCTTCGCCCCGCTTTTGGTCGCCGAGCCCGGCATCAAGGCTTCCATCACCGCTACGTCGTCGACGCGCTTGAGCGCGATCGCCTCCATCAGCGCCTCGTCGTCGGGAAGGTGGAGCCGCCGCAACGCCTCGGTGATCGCCTCCCAGCCGAGCGGGACCGGCAGCCGCTGCACGATTTCGTCGAAAATCTTGCGACCGAGCGCGACCGTCTCCTCGCGCTCCTTCGATCGCACCCAGCGGCGGATCTTGGCGCGCGCCTTGCCGGTGACGACGTAGCTGAGCCAGGTCGGCTGCGGATGCTGCGCCTTGGAGACGAGGATTTCGACCTGGTCGCCATTGTTGAGCGGCGTCCTCAGCGGCATCACCCGCCCGTTGATCTTCGCGCCGACGGTCTGGTCGCCGAGATCGGTGTGGACGGCATAAGCGAAGTCGATCGGAGTGGCTCCCTTCGGAAGCTGGATGAGCTCCCCTTTCGGCGTGAAGGCGAAAATCCGGTCCTGGTACATCGCCATGCGGGTGTGTTCGAGCAGCTCCTCCGCGGTGGCGGCATGCTCGAGTATCTCGACCAGGTCGTTGATCCAGGGGTGGTCGGTGTCGGCGACGAGCTGCCCTTCCTTATAGGCCCAATGGGCGGCGAGGCCGTGCTCGGCCTGGGCGTGCATCTCCTTGGTGCGGATCTGGATCTCGATCCGCATCTGCTCGTCGTGGATGATGGTGGTGTGGATCGAACGGTAGCCGTTGCGCTTGGGCGTCGAGATGAAGTCTTTGAAGCGGCCGGGGACGACCGGCCAGCGTTGGTGGATAAGGCCCAGCGTCCGATAGCATTCCTCAACGGTGCCGACGATCGCGCGGAAGGCCATGACGTCGGACAGTTGCTCGAAGCTGACATGGCGCTCGGCCATCTTGCGCCAGATCGAATAAGGATGCTTCTCGCGGCCGTGGATCTCCGCCTCGACGCCGTTCGCCTCGAGATGGGCCCTGATGCCGCGGCCGATGCGCTGGATGAGGTCGCCGCCGCCGCCCTTGTGCAGCCGCTCGAGCCGCTTGGTGATCGATTCGTAAGCGTCCGGCTCGAGCTCGCGGAAAGCGAGCGTCTGCATCTCGGTCATGAACTCGTACATGCCGATCCGCTCGGCGAGCGGGGCGTAGATGTCCATCGTCTCCCGCGCGATCCGGCGGCGTTTCTCGTCGTTCTTGATGAAGTGGAGCGTGCGCATGTTGTGCAGCCGGTCGGCGAGCTTCACCAGCAGCACGCGGATGTCGCCGGACATGGCGAGCAGGAACTTGCGCAGATTCTCGGCCGCGCGCTGGCTCTCGCTCTGCGCCTCGATCTTGGAGAGCTTCGTGACGCCGTCGACGAGCCGGGCGACGTTGGGGCCGAAGCGCTTCTCGATTTCCTCGGGCGTGGCGAGCGTGTCCTCGATCGTGTCGTGGAGGATGGCGGTGACGATGGTCTCGTCGTCGAGCCGCAGGTCGGTGAGGATGCCCGCCACCTCGATCGGGTGGCTGTAATAAGGATCGCCGGAAGCGCGGGTCTGCGAGCCGTGCGCCTTCATCGAGAAGACGTAGGCGCGGTTGATCAGCGCCTCATCGGCTTCGGGGTCGTAGCCCTTGACCTTTTCGACCAGCTCATATTGCCTAAGCACGCGCTCAAGATGGGGTGCAGCGCAACAAAGATGCAACCCAAAACGCCCGCCCGCCGCGACGGCGCCACGCAATGCAGCTAAGTTGCGTTATGAAACTGGCGCATTCTGTGTCATAGGCGCGGCGAGGAGAGGACGAGAATTGCTGGACCTGGACCGCCATCGCGAACTGCTTCGGCAGTGCTCGATCGCCGCGGCGCTGGAATCGGTCGGCGAGCGGTGGTCGTTCCTGATCCTGCGCGGCGCGTTCAACGGCCTCCATCATTTCGAGGAATTCCAGACCACCCTCGGCATCGCGCGCAACATCCTTTCCAACCGTCTCGTCCGGCTGGTCGAAAACGGAATCCTCGAGCGTACCGCCGACGCCGCCGATCGCCGCAAGGTTTCCTACCGTCTCACGGAAAAGGGCCGCGACCTGCTCCCCGTGCTGCTCTCGCTGCGTCAATGGGGCGAGAAATGGGTGTCCGGCCCGAGCAATCCGGTGCTGGTCGACCGCGCGACGCGGCGGCCGATCCAGCCGATCTGCGTGCGCGCCGCCGACGGCCGCGCGCTCGTGCTCGGCGAGCTGGAGTGGGTGGACCGCTCGCAGCTTCGGGGCGAGGAGCAGGCCCGCGCGGCCGAATGACGGCGAGCCCCGCAAAGGCCGATCCCACCACGCTGCGCCGGCTCTACGGCCGTTCCAAAGGCCGGCCGCTCCGCCAGGGCCAGGCGGCGCTGGTCGAGCTGTTGCTGCCGGCGGTGGCGGTCCCCCACGAGGGGCCCCTCGACAGCCGCCGCCTGTTCGGGGACGGGCGCCCCTTGCATTTCGAGATCGGCTTCGGCGCCGGCGAGCATCTCACCTATCGCGCCGATTTGCTCCCCGATCACGGCTTCATCGGCGCCGAGCCCTTCCTCAACGGCGTCGCCGCGGCGCTGGGGCGCTTGCGGGGCGGCAATCTCGCCAACGTCCGCCTCCACATGGGCGACGCGCTCGAAGTGCTGGAGCGGCTGCCCGACGCCTCCCTCTCCTTCGTCTACCTGCTCCATCCCGATCCTTGGCCGAAGGCGCGCCACGCCAAGCGGCGGATGGTCAATGACGGGCCGCTCGACCTGATCGCCGCCAAGCTCAAGAGCGCGGGCGAGCTCCGCCTCGGCACCGACGATCCGACCTATTGCCGCTGGTCGATGATGGTGATGAGCCGCCGCATCGATTTCTGCTGGCTGGCGGAGAGCGCCGGGGACTTCCTCACCCGCCCCTCGGGCTGGCCCGAGACCCGCTACGAAGCCAAGGCGCGCCGCGAGGGCCGCGAGGTCTGGTACTTCCGTTACCGCCGAGTCTGAGCCCCTGTCGTTTCGGGCGCGAGCGATGTAGCATCGGCGCCACGTCACTCACGTGAGGGGGACCAATGGCCGATCTCAGCACCTGCAACTCGCCGACCTGCGCGTTCACGACTGAAGGCGACCTCGCCATATGCCCGAAATGCGGCGGCTCGATGCGCGCGGTCCGCGAATCGCGGGCGCGCGGCTGGATTTTGGTCCTGCTCGGCTTGTTCATGGTGGGCATGATGGGCGTGATCACGATGAACATGATGCCCTCGCTAATGAGCCCCGGCGTCGACAGTGCCGACGGCGGCCGGTTCACCGGCACGGCGGAGCAGGCGCGGCTGATCCTTTATCTCTTCTGGGCGCTCATCGCCTTCGGCGCCTTCATGGCGCTGAACGGCGTCCACCAGATCAGGACCGGCTATAACAGCAAGATCTTTGCCGGCCTCGGCTTTGCCGTCCTCGCCGGCGTGGTCGTGATCGCCTTCCTGCTGATGCAGCAGATCAAGTAGGCTCACCGCGCCGGCGTCAGCCGCAGCAGCCGCCCGCCTTCGCCCTCGTCGCTATCCTCGAGCAGGTAGACGGAGCCGTCGGGATGCTGCTCGACCTCGCGAATACGCTGGCCCATCTCCCACCGCTCGGCCTCGCGCGCATTGGCGCCGTCGAGGTCGACCCGGACCAGCGCTTTGGACGAGAGTCCCGCGACGAGGATGTCCCCGCGCCATTGCGGGAACAGGCTGCCCGAATAGACGATCATGTCGCCCGGCGAGATGACCGGCGTCCAGCTGAC
>DASVVV010000034.1:0-46023 GCA_036386375.1 Allosphingosinicella sp.
ATCGACGCCGACAACGCCTCGCCGGATTCGCTCGATCCGGTGCTGACCGTCCTCGCCGAGCTCGGCACGGTCAACATCCGCCGCGCCTATGGCAATTGGCAGAAGCCGGGCCTGAAGGGCTGGGCCAACATCATCCACCGCCATGCGATCGAGCCGCAGCAGCAGTTCGACGTCGCCAAGGGCAAGAGCGCGACGGACATGAAGATGACGATCGATGCGATGGACCTTTTGTTCGGCGGGCGCGTCCACGGCTTCGGCATCATGTCGAGCGACAGCGACTTCATGCCGCTCGCGGTGCGTATCAAGCAGGACGGGCTGGATGTCTACGGCTTCGGCACCGCCAAGACGCCGGAAGCCTTCCGCGAAGCCTGCACCCGCTTCATCGACGTCACCAAGCTCGCCGAGGCGCAGGAAGCCGACACTCCGACGACTGAGGGAAAGTCTTCGACCAAGAGGCCGATCGACGCCGAGCTGGTCGACCTCCTCGGCGCCGCGCTCAGAGCCTCGCACCGCGACGAACGCGGCTTCGCCAGTCTGGCCGAAGTGGGCCAGCGCGCCGGGAACCGCTCGTCGTTCGACGCGCGTAGCTACGGCTATAACGGGCTGTCGCAGCTGATCCAGGCAATCCCCAATTTCACCACGGAGCGCCGCGAAGGCGGGCGCATGTACGTGAAGCGGGTGCGCTGATTAGCCGGACCGCCGAATCGCTGTGAGTCTTGTCGGTTTCAAGGGCACTGACGAAGCGTTACCCGCCTCAATGGCCGCCGGCCGCGTTGCTCTCCGAAACGCGGTTAGCGGCGAGCACTCCGCAGATGCAGCCCGCGAGCAGCAGACCGATGCCCGGAATCACCGCAAAAAGGATGATGCTCGTGATCAGCAGCCAGAAGGCAGCCTTCCAGTCGCCGGTATAAATGCCGTATCCCAAGAAGCCGAAAAGAAACGCCACGATAAACGCAACAATGGGGCTCCTGCGCTCTGCCATGGGCGGCTGACTGCGAGCCTGCTGGTAGGGTAAGCCGACGATATCCTCGGATCCTTTCATTGCGTCCTCCCTGAGTCGGGCATGCACAATGTCTCTGCTCGGAGATCGCATGTCTAAGTGAGACGTCTCCGGGATGGACAGGATTGTAACTGTTTTGGGGCAAAGGCGCGTGAATGCGCGAGAGTATCCAAAGCTGACGGCGCAGCGACTAACGCGTCAGCTTCCGGTAGGTCATCCGGTGAGGGCGGTCGGCTTCGGGGCCGAGGCGGCGGCGCTTGTCTTCCTCATAGGCTTCGAAATTGCCTTCGAACCATTCGACCCGGCTTTCCCCCTCGAAGGCGAGGATGTGGGTTGCGAGGCGGTCGAGGAAGAAGCGATCGTGGCTGATGATGACGGCGCAGCCGGCGAAATTCTCGAGCGCCTCCTCAAGCGCCCGTAGGGTCTCGACGTCGAGGTCGTTGGTCGGCTCGTCGAGCAGGAGGACATTGCCGCCCTCCTTCAGCATCTTCGCCATATGAACGCGGTTGCGTTCCCCGCCCGAGAGCTGGCCGACCTTCTTCTGCTGGTCCGGACCCTTGAAGTTGAAGGCTCCGACATAGGCGCGCGTCCCTACTTCGTGCTTGCCGAAGCGGAACACGTCGAGGCCGTCGGATATCTCTTCCCAGACATTCTTGTTCGGCGCGAGATGGTCGCGCGACTGATCGACATAGCCGAGATGGACGGTGGGGCCGATCTTGATCTCGCCGGCATCGGGCTCTTCCTGCCCGGTGATAAGCCGGAACAGAGTGGTCTTGCCGGCGCCGTTCGGTCCGATCACGCCGACGATGCCACCCGGGGGCAGCGAGAATGACAGATCATCGAACAGCAACTTTTCGCCATAGGCCTTCGTGAGCCCCCTGGCGTCGATGACGTTGCCGCCGAGCCGCTCCGGAACCTGGATCAGGATCTGAGCCTTGCCGGGCGTGCGGTTCTCCTGGGCTTCGACGAGCTCGTCGAAGGCGCGGATTCGCGCCTTGGACTTGGCTTGGCGCGCCTTGGGCGAGCGGCGGATCCATTCGAGCTCGTCGTTGATCGCCTTCTGCTTGCCCGCTTCCTCGCGTTCCTCCTGCTCCAGTCTCTTAGCTTTCTTCTCCAAGTATCCGGAATAATTTGATTCGTAGACGAAGTAGCGGCCTCGATCGAGCTCAAGCACCCACGAGACGACCTTGTCGAGGAAGTAGCGGTCGTGGGTGACGAGGATGACGTTCCCGGGATAATCGATGAGATGCTTCTCCAGCCACTGCACGCTTTCGGCGTCGAGATGGTTGGTCGGCTCGTCGAGCAGCAGGATGTCCGGCTTTTCGAGCAGCAGCCGGGTCAGAGCCACCCGTCGCTTCTCGCCGCCCGAGAGGTTGGCCACCTCGGCATCGCCGGGCGGGCAGCGGAGCGCATCCATCGCGATCTCGAGCTGGTTGTCGAGCGTCCAGCCGTCGACCGCGTCGATCTTCTCCTGCAATTCGCCCATCTCGGTGCCGAGCGCCTCGAAATCGGCGTCGGGATCGGCCATCAGCGCGGAGACGGCGTTGAACCGTTCGACCAGGTCTGCGACCGGCCGCACCGCGTCCATCACATTCTCCTTGACGGTCCTGGTCGGATCGAGCTGCGGCTCCTGCTCAAGATAGCCGACGCGTATCCCCTCGCCCGCCCAAGCCTCGCCGATGAATTCCTTGTCCCGGCCCGCCATGATCTTCATCAGGGTCGACTTGCCCGAGCCGTTCGGCCCGACGATGCCAATCTTGGCGTCGGGATAGAATTGCAGGTGGATGTTGTTGAGGATCGGCTTGGGAGCGCCGGGAAAGGTCTTGGAGAGACCCTTCATCACAAAGCTGTACTGCGCGGCCATGAGGCGCTTCGTCTCCGGTTGAATGGGTCGGGAAGTCGGGCGCGTCCCTAGTGCGGTGGCGCAGGATTGGCAAACCGGAGTCGTCCCCCTAACGCCGTCGCATGAAGAACCTGTTCCTCCTCGCGCTCGCTTTGCCCTCGCTCGCCGTCGCGCAGCCCGCCGCCGCCCCGGCCGATCGGGCCGCCGCCCTTCGCGACGCCGCCCTCCAGGACGACGGCGTCGCCTGGAGCCTGCTGGAGGGGCTGACCACCGAAGTCGGCCCTCGCCTCGCCGGCACCGAAGCCGAGGAGCGGGCGCGGCAGTGGGCGGTGCAACGCCTGACCGCGCTCGGTTTCGCCAGCGTCCACATCGAGCCGTTCGACATGCCGGTCTGGGTGCGCGGCGAGGAGCGGGCGGAAATCGTCTCCCCCTTCCCGCAGCCGCTGGTCGTCACCGCGCTCGGCAATAGCGGCGCCACGCCGGGCCGGGGGATCGAGGCCGAAGTGGTCGAGTTCGACAGTGTCGAGGCGCTGGAGGCGGCGAGCGACGCCAACGTGCGCGGCCGGATCGTCTTCATCACCCATGCGATGCCCCGCACCCAGGATGGCTCCGGCTACGGCTATTTCGGCGCACCGCGGCGGCAGGGTCCCTCGATCGCCTCGCGCAAGGGCGCGGCCGCGGTCGTCGTGCGCTCGATCGGCACCGACTATCATCGCAACCCTCATACCGGCGTGCAGACGTGGGCCGAGGGCGTTCGCCCGATCCCCGCGGGCGCGCTCTCCATCCCCGATGCCGAGCAGCTGCAGCGCATCCTCGATCGCGGCCGGCCGGTCCGGATGCGCCTGACGCTGACGCCGCGCAACCTCGGCTCGCGCCGCTCAGGCAACGTCGTCGCGGAAGTGCCGGGCAGCGACCCGTCCGCCGGCGTGATCCTGATCGGCGGCCATCTCGACAGCTGGGACCTCGGCACCGGCGCCTTCGACAATGCCGCCGGCATCGCCATCACCACGGCCGCGGCGCACCGCATCATGCAGGCGGGCCGCCCGCGCCGGACGATCCGGGTCGTCATGTTCGGCGCGGAGGAAGTCGGTGGCCTGGGCGGCGAGGCCAATTTCAGGCACCACCGCCCCGAGGGCAATGTCGTTCTCGTCGGCGAATCGGATTTCGGCGCCGACCGCATCTGGCGGGTCCAGACCCGACTCGGTCCAGCCAATGCGCCGCTCGCGCGCAGGCTTGAAGCGCTGCTGGCCCCGCTCGGCATCGTTCCGGGGACTGGCCTGGCCGGCGCAGGCGCGGACTTGGGTCCGTGGGCGCGCGCCGGGACCGCGGCCGTCGACCTCAACCAGGACGGCACCCGCTATTTCGACTATCACCACACGCCCGACGACACACTCGACAAGGTCGACCGCGCCCAGCTCCGCCAGAATGTCGCCGCCTGGACCGCGATGCTGGCGGAGGTCGCCAACGCGCCTGAGCGCATCGAACCCGCGCCGGCGACGGCGGAGGGGCAGTAGGAAGCCAGCGGGCGGCTCGGCTCGCCGTCCGGCGGATCAATCGCCGAAAGCTGCCGCCCAGCCCGTTTTCATGCTGGCGACTGATGGTCGGGGAGACAGGATTCGAACCTGCGACCCTCTGCTCCCAAAGCAGATGCGCTACCGGGCTGCGCTACTCCCCGACGGATCGGGTCAAAGTGCTACTTTGACCCGGAACAGGAAGGAAGAAGAAAGGCGCGCCCTTTTTCCTTCCCCACATCAAAGTTTCACCTTGATGTGATATCTGGTGGGCCCGGCAGGATTCGAACCCGCAACCTAGCCGTTATGAGCGGCCGGCTCTACCGTTGAGCTACAGGCCCTTCGCCGAAGCGGCGAACCGGATAGCGCGCCGGCCGCGGCAAGACCAGAAAATCGTGCGGCGCCCCGCCGCGCTCAAGCGCTGCCTTCGCTCTGCTCCGTCCCCGCCGCGGCGGCGGCGAGCGCCGGCAGGTGAAGGACGATCGACTCGGGCTCGATGTCGAGTGCCCCTCCGGCCGCTTCGGCGAGGTTGCGGACGAGGCGCAGCGCGAAGCCGAGCCCGAGCGCGGGCGCGGCCGGCCAGTCCCCCTCGGGGCTGTAGCCGGGATCGAGCAGCGCCGCCTCGTCGAGGCCGACGATCGATCGCGGCCGGTCGACCGCGAGCCGGAGCATGTCGCCCGCCGGCCGAGGCTCGAGGTCGAGTCGGGCGGTGATCTCCTCCGTCTCGCTGGTCAGGCCGATCGCTGCCGCGAGCAGCCGCGCGAACATCCGCTCGGCGGCACCGGCCTCGACTCGCGCCGGCGGCAGGTCCGGCACCACGGCCAGAGCAAGCCGCGCCCCGCGCTGCCCGGCGACGCGTTCGTAGCTTTCGTGGAGACGGCCGAGCAAAGCGGCGGCATCGACCGTCCCCTCGACGAGGTGAAGACGCTGGGTTTCGAGCCGGGCGGCGGTGTCGAGATCGTCGACCGCGGTCAGCAGCCGGCGCGCCCGCTCCATGATTTCGGAGGCCTGGCTACGGTAGCCGATCGACGCCGGGCCCATATATTGGCCTTCGATCATCTCGGCGAAACCCAGGATGGCGTTGAGCGGCGTGCGCAGCTCGTGGATCAGCTGGCGCAGGGAATCGGGCGGCAGGTGGGTCCCGAAAATACCCGGCGGGACCTCCGGCGCGGCGACGGTGACGGCGATCTCGTCGATCCGCGGCCGCCGGGCGGTGCCGCGATAGCCCTGGAAGCTGCCCCGCACTGGGTCGAAGAAGGGCACTCCCGAAACGCGCCAGTCGCCGGAGGCGGGGCCTTCGCCGGCGACGCTGAAGCGGGCGTCGCGAAACGGCGAGCGCTTCTCGAACGCGCCCGCCGCCTGCCCGTCGACGCCGTGCTGGCCGGGGCCGGCAATTGCGGCGATGGTCTGGCCGATGAGCGCCTCGCGCGGCGCGCCATGAATCCAGCGGATCATCCCGTCCGACGCGGTCTCCCACCGAAAGGCCTCGGCGCGCTCCGGAACCGGCGGGGCGGCCGCGCCGCCCTGCTCCTGCTTGTGGCGCCGGAAGGCTTCGATCCGCTCGACCAGCTCGCGTATCTGCGATTCGCCGGCGTCGGCCCCCTCGGCCGGGGGTACGGAAGATCCTTCGATCACGAAGTCGGCTGCTCCGAACGACGCCAGCGCCTTCCTGACCTCAGGGGCAAGGTCGCGGCGGTGGCGAAGCAGCGCCCGGCCGCGGGGCCCGAGTCGCGGCAGCGCCTCCAGCCAATCCTCGCGCTCGAGATGCGCGCCGGCGATGAGCGGCGCCGATATGGTCGTCTTGTCCTCGGCGAAGAAAAGAACCAGCTCGGGGTCGACCGGAAGGCCGACGAGCGTCCGGGCGGCTTCGGCTCGGACCGCGGCGGGGACCGATTCGCGGTGGCGGCGAAGGAAATCGAAAGCCCGGGCACGCTGCTCGGCGCCGCCGCCGGCGCGCGGCTGGGCGAGCAGGTCGACCAATTGCCGCCACTGCGCCGAACGCCGGTCCGGTCGGTCGGCCGGCTGCGCCAGCACGGTCGCGATCATGTCGTCGAATCGCATCCTGTCCTCTGCCGCCGGGCATGCGCCAAACGGGGCGTAACCGGCGCCGGGAGGGGGTGAAAGCGGCGATTATCCGGCGTCGCAAAGTGGGACGGGCGCGAGGCATAATAGAAAGGGGCGCCGGCACCCGCCGACGCCCCTTTTCCTTCTCAGCCGGCTCGTCAGCCGCGGCGGGCGAGCCAGAGCAGCCACAGCCTGGCAAGCTCCGCGCGCGGACCGGTGACGGCGCGGAAGGCCGTCTCGGCCTCCGCCCGCTGGCCGGCCATCGCCAGCGCCGCCCCGAGCCGCATGTTGGCCAGCCCGGCGTCGGCGCCCTTCTGCAGCGCCGCGCGATACAGCTCCGCCGCGGCGGCATATTCGCCATAGCCGTAATAAGCGTCGCCAAGCCGGATCACGGTGCGCGCATCGCTCCCTGCAAGGGCGCGGCTGCGCTCGGAGGGCAAGGAGGAGCGGTCCTCGCCCGAGCGGCGGTTGGCCGTTGCCAGCATCTCGCGCGCGAAACCGGTATTGGCGGCGGTGATGGCGTTGCGGCCCATCGCCTCGTCGAGCACGGACTTGACCTCGCCGAACGCAGCGGCCGAGTTGGCCGCTTCGGCGTAGCGGACATAATCGGCCTCGCTGGTCAGCGCGCCGGCGGCACGCATGAAGCGGTAGACGTCCAGCTGGCTCGCCGTGTCGCCGCCGCCAAGCTCGCGATAGATGCCGATCGCCGACCGCCAATTTTCCGGCGACGGATAAGCCTCGACCAAAGTTCGGGAATATTCCAGCGCGGCCTGGCTGTTGCGGGCCTGGTAGGCCGAGCCTGCGGCGCCACGGTAGACGATCTCCGGAGCCCGCTGGCCGCTCGCCTGGCTCAGCTGGAGCGCGCGCCGGAACAGCTCAAGCGCCTCGCCATGCTTGTTGAGCTGTGATTTCACGGCGGCAAGCTGCAGAACCATGTTGAGGTCGTTGGGATTGGCGGCCAGCTGCTGCGTCAGCTGCGGCTCGATCGCGGCCAGGTTGCCGGAAGCAATGGCGGCGTTGAAATTCTGGCTCGACTGGACGCGCTGGAGCGCCGCCAGCTGCTCGGCATTGGCGCCGCCGCTCTGGATCATTTCCGTGACCGCCTGCTGCCGAAGCGCCTGGTCCTGGGTGGCCTCCGCCAGCTGAAGGGCGATCTGGCCGACCAGGAAGCGGCCGCCGGGCGAGCTGGCGCCGGACCGGGCGGCGGGAAGCGCGGCGCGCACGGCATTCCAATCCTGCGCCTGGGCGGCCTGGTACAACGGCATCAGCGCGCGACTTTCTTCGGCGCTGAGCTCCCCGATCCGCGGTTCCTGCTGCTGTTGCTGGCGCTGGCCGCGCTGCCGGTTGCGCAGCGAATCGAGCACTTGGGCATAAGCGGTGTCGACCGCCAGTGTCGCACCGCCCGCCAGCAGGGCCGCTGCCAGCGCGGCTTTGGAAATCCTCATGCTATGTTCTCCTGTATTCGAAACTTCCGGCCGGTTCAGGCGGGCCGCCGTGCCAGCCACGCGAGCCAGAACGCAGCAAGGTCGCTGCGAGGTCCGGTGACGGCGCGAAGCGCCGCTTCGGCCTCCGCCCGCTGTCCGGCCAGCGCGAGCGCGGCGCCGAGTCGGCTATTGACGAGATTGGGATCCTCCCCGCCTTTCTGGAGGGCGGCGCGATAGAGTTCGGCGGCCTCGGCATATTGGCCGAAGCCGAGATGGGCGTCGCCGGCGGTGCGGGCCGGCGTCCCGGTGGCGGCGGCGAGCGCCTGCGTCCGCGCGCGGGCAAGGCCGGACCGGGCGGCGCTAGCGCGCGGCGTGACGGCGGTCATCTGCTGGCGGACGGCCGCTTCGGTCGGCGCGAGCATTCCGCGGCTGACGCCTTCGTCGAGCACCGCCTTCGCTTCGCCGGGAAGCGCCGCCCGGCCGAGCGCATCCGCCAACTGCAGATAGTCGCGCTCGCCGGCCAGCGCTCCGGAAGCGCGCATCAGCCGGCGGATGTCGAGGTCGAGCGCCGGGTCGGCCGCCGCGGACTGACTGTAGACGAGCAAGGCGTCGCGCCAGTTGACCGGCGTCGGATAGGCGGCGACCAGCTCGCGGGCGAGCGCGACGCTCTGCGGCCCGAGCCGCCCCTCGACCGCCAGAGCAAGCGCCCGCTGGTACCAGCTTTCAGGGGCGAGCTGACCGGCCTGGCGCTGCACCGCGATCGCGCGCTGGAGCAAGGTGACGGCCTGGGCGCGATCGCCGCGCCTTGCCTTGACGCCGCCGAGATCGGCGATCAGCGTGCCGTTGTTCGGCTGCAGCTCGACCGCCCGGGTGAGCAGCCGGTCGGCCACGTCGAACTGGCTCGCATAATAAGCGACCGACGCCTGGCTGGCGAGCAGCGACGGCGTTTCGTCGGCCGTGGCGAGGCCGCTTTCGAGCATCAGCTGGGCGCCCTGACCCACCAGCTGCGCGTCCTGCCGGGCCTGGCCGATCTGAACCTGGAAATGGCCGAGCGCGTAGCGCGCGTCTGCGGAGCGGGTGGCGCCGCGCGCGGCGGCCAGCGCCGCGTCCTGGGCGGCCCGGTCGAAGCCGCCGGCCGCGGCCTGCAGCGCTGCCAGCGCCGCGCGCTCCTCCCGCGACAGCGCTAGCACCCGCGCCGCCGCCGGCTGCGCGGGCTGCCCCGGCACGGCGACTGGAACCAGAGCCGACGCGCCAATCGCCGACAGCGCCGCCAGCGCGACCTTCGAAACCGACATGAAAGGAGCCTCCTGATGGTCTTTGCGCCATGGCGGTCGCGAAGGCGGTCGCCTTACCGCCAATGCGGCGGCCTTTCTAGAGGCGCGGCAATGAACCGCGCTTGAATCGCGCCGCGGCGAAGGCGGCGCGAAAACAAGGCCTTACCGCGACGGCCGCGCGCGCGTACGCGGACGCGCGCGGGGTGGCGTGC
Source organism: Allosphingosinicella sp. (assembly GCA_036386375.1). Lineage (GTDB taxonomy): Bacteria > Pseudomonadota > Alphaproteobacteria > Sphingomonadales > Sphingomonadaceae > Allosphingosinicella. The sequence continues at coordinate 9,329 of DASVVV010000034.1, forward strand.
ACCCGCGCCATCGGCTAGAGCCTTTCCCGATCGCCCCGCGCTTTCGAGCGCTTTCCACCACTTCACCACCGGGACACAAGACCTTGGCCAGCGCCCCGCCGACCATCGAACCCAGCGACATTTCCCCCGTCTCCATCGTCGAGGAGATGAAGACCTCCTATCTCGATTACGCGATGAGCGTGATCGTGGCCCGCGCGCTGCCCGACGTGCGCGACGGCCTCAAGCCGGTCCATCGCCGCATCCTCTTCGCCTGCCAGGAGGGCGGCTTCGTCCCCGGGCGCCCCTACCGCAAGTCGGCCAAGATCGTCGGCGACGTGATGGGCAACTACCACCCGCACGGCGACGCCGCCATTTACGACGCGCTGGCACGGATGACCCAGGACTGGTCGATGCGGGTGCCGCTGATCGACGGCCAGGGCAATTTCGGCTCGATGGACCCCGATCCGCCCGCATCGATGCGTTACACCGAGGCGCGGCTCGCAAAGGTGGCGATGTCCCTCCTCGACGATCTCGACAAGGACACGGTCGACTTCACCCCGAATTACGACGCCTCGCGCCAGGAGCCGCAGGTCCTGCCGGCGCGCTTCCCCAACCTGCTCGTCAACGGCGCCGGCGGCATCGCGGTCGGCATGGCGACCAACATCCCGCCGCACAATCTCGGCGAGGTGATCGCCGCCTGCAAAGCCTATATGGACGACCCGACCATCGGCATCGAACAGCTGATGGAGCATATTCCCGGGCCCGATTTCCCGACCGCGCCCCTGATCCTCGGCCAGGCCGGCGCCCGCTCCGCCTATCAGACCGGGCGCGGCTCGATCATGATGCGCGCGCGCCACATGATCGAGGAAGGGCGCGGTGACCGCCGTTCGATCGTACTGACCTCGATGCCCTATCAGGTCGGCAAGAACGGCCTGGTCGAGCGCATCGCCGACGCCGCCAAGGACCGGCGCATCGAGGGCGTCGCCGACATTCGCGACGAATCGAACCGCGAGGGCGTGCGCATCGTCATCGATCTCAAGCGCGACGCCACCCCTGACGTCGTCCTTAACCAGCTGTGGCGGCACACGCCCGCCCAGTCGAGCTTTCCCGCCAACATGCTGGCGATCCGCGGCGGCCGTCCGGAGACGCTCACCCTCAAGGACATCATCGAGGCCTTCGTCCGCTTCCGCGAAGAGGTGATCACCCGCCGCACCAAGTTCGAGCTCGCCCGCGCCCGCGAGCGCGCCCACATTCTGCTCGGCCTGGTCATCGCGGTGACCAACATGGACGAGGTGGTCCGGATCATCCGCGCCTCCGCTTCCCCCGCCGAGGCGCGCGCGTCGCTTCTGGCGCGCGACTGGCCGATCGCCGAGATCGCGCCCTATATCGCGCTGGTCGAGGCGGTCGAGCATGAGGTCGAAGGCGACAGCTACCGTCTTTCGGACGCCCAGGTCCGGGCGATCCTCGAGCTGCGGCTTCACCGGTTGACGGCGCTTGGTCGCGATGAAATCGCCGGTGAGCTTCGCCAGCTCGCCGCCTCGATCGGCGAGCTGCTCGAAATCCTCGGCGACCGCACCCGCCTATACGCCGTCATGCGACGTGAGTTCGACGAGATCGCCGCCGCCTTCGCCACGCCGCGCGTCGCCGAGATCGCGCCGGCCTGGGACGGCATCGAAGACGAGGACCTGATCGAGCGCGAGGACATGGTCGTGACGGTGACCCTGGGCGGCTACATCAAGCGCACTCCCCTTGACACTTTCCGGGCGCAACGCCGCGGCGGGAAGGGCCGCGCCGGCATGGCGACCAAGGACGAGGATGCCGTCACCAACCTGTTCGTCACTTCGACCCACACGCCGGTGCTATTCTTCTCGACCGCCGGCAAGGTCTACCGCCTTAAGGTCTGGCGACTCCCCGAGGGTGCCCCTCAGGCGCGCGGGCGCCCGATGGTGAACCTCCTCCCGCTGGCCGAGGGCGAGACCATCTCCACCGTCCTGCCGCTCCCCGAAAACGAGGAGGAGTGGAAGAACCTCCACGTCATCTTCGCCACCGCCCATGGCGGCGTCCGTCGCAACTCGATGGACGCCTTCGCCAACATCCCCTCGAACGGCAAGTTCGCGATGCGCTTCGACGAGGACGCCGCCGACCGCCTGATCGGCGTGGCGCTTCTGGCCGAGGAGGATGACGTCCTGCTCGCCACCCGCTTCGGCAAGGCCATCCGCTTCGAGGCGACCGCCGTGCGCGAGTTCCAGAGCCGCACCTCGACCGGCGTCCGCGGCATCACGCTTCGCGAAGGCGACGAAGTGATCTCGCTGTCGATCCTCAAGGGCTTCGCGGCGACGACCGACGAGCGCGAGGCCTATCTGCGCGCCGCGCCGTGGAAGGAGAATGAGAACGAGCCGACGCTTTCGATGGAGCGGATGGCCGAGTTCGAAGCAGCCGAGGAGTTCATCCTCACCGTTACCGAGAACGGCTTCGGCAAGCGCACCTCGGCCTACGAATATCGCCGCACCAATCGCGGCGGACAGGGCATCACCAATATCGAAACTTCGGAGCGCAACGGCTGCGTGGTCGCGTCCTTCCCGGCGCGTAACGGCGAGCAGCTGATGCTGGTCACCGATCAGGCCAAGCTGATCCGCACCACCGTCGGCGACATTCGCATTGCCGGCCGCAACACCCAGGGCGTCACCCTCTTCAAAGTCGCCCCCGACGAGCATGTCGTCTCCGCCGCCCGCATCGACGAGGAAGAGGAGCCGGAGAACGAGGCCGAGGCTATGATCGCCGGCGAGCTCGGCGCCGAGCCTCCGGCCGCGGCGGCAGGCGATGAGGTCCGCCTTGACGACGGCACCGGCCCGGAGACGCTGCCCGACAGCCAGGAGGATGACGAGGAGCCTCAGGCGTAGAGGTCGACCGCCTCCCAGCCAGGCAACGCGCTGAACCGCAGCAAGGTGCGGTGGCATTGGATCGGGTCGCGCTCGAAGCAGAGCAGGGCGGACGGCTTTTCCTCGGCGAGGGCGATCATCCGCGCGGCCTCCGCGCCGGCTTCGGGCGTCTCGAGCTGCGCCGCGTAGACGCGCTCCAGTACCTCATGCCTTCCCTTGCGGGCCGCCTCGCGCCCCTCCGGCGGCGTGCCGAGCGCCTTCAGATGGACATAGTCGATCCCGGCCTCCCTCAAGCCCGCCGCCAGCACGTTCTTCGAAAAGCCCGGCTTCCTCGACAGCGGCACGGCCCGCACGTCGATCACCCGCTCGACGCCGGCACGTTCAAGCGCGCCGATCAGCTCCGCCTGGGTGGCGCCCTCATAGCCGATGGTGAAGATTCGCATCGGCCAGCTCGGGCTTGTGACAGACGGCCTCGACGTTGAATCCGTCAGGGTCCACCAGGAAGGCGCCGTAATAATGTTCGTGATAATGCGGCCGCAGCCCGGGGGCCCCGTTGTCGCGACCGCCCGCACCGACGCCGGCGGCATAGAAGGCACGGACCGTCGCCCGGCTGTCGGCCGTGAAGGCGACATGGGTCCCTTCCCCCGGCCGCTCGTTGTCGCCGATCCAGAAAAAGGCCTTGCCCTCCGAGCCGAAACCGAGCGCCGTTCCGCCGGCCTCGGTCAGCTCCGGCGCGATTTCGTACAGCAGCGCGATGCCGAGCGGCCGCAGCGCCGCCTCGTAGAAGCGACGGGAGCGCTGGAGGTCCGCAACCGCGAAGCCGACATGGTCGAGCATGGTCTTCCTCCTCTCGTCACTCCAGCGGAAGCTGGAATCTCTCTTTCCTTTTTGTCCGCTCACGGCAAGAAAAAGGGATTCCAGCTTTCGCTGGAATGACGGCTGTGGTTTTGAGCACCATGACCTGCGAAATCCACATCATCGGCGGCGGCCTCGCCGGATCGGAGGCCGCCTGGCAGCTGGCCGAGGCGGGCGTGAAGGTGCGCCTGTCCGAAATGCGCGGCGGCGGCGACACGACGCCGGCGCATCAGACCGACCGCCTCGCCGAACTCGTCTGCTCGAACAGCTTCCGTTCCGACGACGCCGAGCATAATGCCGTCGGGCTGCTCCATGCGGAGATGCGCGCGTTGGATTCGGTGATCATGGCCGCTGCCGACGCCCACCGCGTCCCGGCCGGCTCGGCGCTTGCCGTAGACCGCGACGGCTTCGCCGCGGCCGTTACGGAGCGGATAGCGGGCCACCCCAACGTCGAGCTGGTGCCCGAGCGGGTCGACGCCCTCCCCGCCTCCGGTCTTGCCATCGTCGCGACCGGGCCGCTGACCGCATTTAAGCTGGCCGAGTCGATCGGCGCCGCGACCGGCGCCGAGGCGCTCGCCTTCTTCGATGCGATCGCCCCGATCGTCTATCGCGACAGCATCGACATGGACGTGGCCTGGATGGCGGCGAGATGGGACAAAGGCGGGAAGGATTACATCAACTGCCCGATGACGAAGGACCAGTATTTCGCCTTCCACCAGGGCCTGCTCGACGGAGAGAAGAGCGCCTTCCGCGACTGGGAGAAGGACACGCCCTATTTCGAAGGCTGCATGCCGATCGAGGTGATGGCCGAGCGCGGCGTCGACACCTTGCGCTACGGGCCGATGAAGCCGGTCGGGCTCGACGATCCCAGGACCGGGCGCTGGCCCTGGGCGGTGGTCCAGCTCCGCCAGGACAATGCGCTCGGCACCCTGTTCAACATGGTCGGCTTCCAGACCAAGCTGAAGCATGCCGAGCAGGTGCGCCTGTTCCGCACCATCCCGGGCCTCGAGCGCGCCGAGTTCGCCCGCCTGGGCGGCCTCCACCGCAACACCTTCATCAATTCGCCGCAGCTGCTCGATTCGACGCTGCGGCTTAAGAGCGCGCCGCACATCCGCTTCGCCGGGCAGATCACGGGCTGCGAAGGCTATGTCGAATCGGCCGCCGTCGGCCTCTTGGCCGGGCGCTTCGCCGCGGCCGAGCTGCGCGGGGAGGTGCCGGCGCCGGCGCCGCCCGAAACGGCGCTCGGCGCGCTGCTCGGCCATATCACCGGCGGCGCGGACGCCTCGGCCTACCAGCCGATGAACGTCAATTTCGGCTTGTTCCCTCCGGTCATGGGCCGGGCGAAGAAAGCGGAGCGCAAGAAGCTCTACACCGACCGCGCCCGCGCCGCGCTCGCCGAATGGATCGGGCGGGCGGAGGCCCAAGCGGCCTAAGGCATCGCCATCGAGACGAGATCGGCGGCGGCGAGGGGTCGAGCCGCGCAATGCTCGATAGGCAAGCGATTTGAGTGCATTTCCGCTCCGCTAACGGCGGGGGCGCGGGCCGTCAGCAGTCGCACGCCTTCTGGCGCGAGGGGGCGCGCGGGCGCGGCGCCGTCGTCTGATATTCCTGGCGGCTGAGGGCGCGGTCACGATTGGCGTCGGCCTCGCCGAACTTCTCAGACGTCCGCACCGCCCATTCCTCGAAGGCAAGCCGGCCGTCGCCGTTGCGGTCGAGCCGCTGGAACGCCTTACGGCGGGGGTAATAAAGCTCATCGAGCGTGATCCGCCCGTCATTGTCGCGGTCGGCGCGGTCGAACCGGCGCTGCTCCTTGGTTCGCTCGTCGGCCGAGGGCGGGCGCCGAGGCGCCTTCGGGCTCGCCGCGGTGACTTGCTCCGCCTCGGCGGGCGCCGGTGGGACCGGATCCTCCTCGTCCTGGGCCATACCCTGCCAGACGAAGAAGCCGGCGAGGATGAGCAGGAGCGCGGACCCTACTCCGGCGGCGAATCGAAGCATCGGAACCTCCTCGGCTCACAAAGCTAACCCGCCTGACGGAAAACGCCAGATCGGAGCGAAGACTCATCCAAAATGGATCAGCGGCCGGTCAGGCGGTGGCGCAGCATGCGCATCATCCGCCCCGGCGATCCCTGCGGCTCCCACGCCTCACGCGCGGCATCGCGGCGCGCGAGCATTGCCAGCATGCCGAGCGGGCGCAGCGGCGTCGGCCAGTTGGGAACAACCGGCAGCCGGCGCGCCGCGGCCAGCGCCTGCTGCGCTTCCTCGCGATTGCCGCTGTGGCGAGCCAGGTCGACCAGGGCCCAGGCTTCGCCCCCTTTCCCCGCCGCCTCTTCCGGCCCGCCGAGAAGCCGCGCAGAGTAGCGGAACAGTCGCCCTCCCCTGTTGGCGGCATAGGCGTCGAGGCTGTCGGCCGTGACGGGTTCGGAGGGGAGTATCTGCGCCCACCCCTGCTCCATCTCGGCGACTTCTGCGCCGGTGACGCCCAGCGGCAGGACCCGGAGCGCCACCGCCTCGAGCACCGGCTCGGCCGGCGGCGGCGCGCGATCCAGCTTCTCGAGCGATTCGCGCCACCAGGCGAGGCGGATGCGACCGATCATCGGCTCGCGCCCGGTGGCGAGGACGCCGGCCAAAGCGACGTCAAGACGCCAAAGCGCTTCGACGGCCGAGCGTTGCGAAGCCGGCACATAAGCCAGGGCGAGCGTCCGATCGGGGTCAAGGTCGAGGGTCATCCGCGCTTCCGTCATTCCAGCGAAAGCTGGAATCTCTCCTCTTCCCCGGGAAAGACAGATGAGATCCCCGCTTCCGCCGGGATGACGCTCTAGCGATAGCAAACCTTGCGCGCGGCGGCGACGACGTCTTCCGCCTTGATCAGCGCCATTTTCTCGAGATTGGCGGCATAAGGCAGCGGAACGTCGGCGTCGGTCACGCGCATCACCGGCGCGTCGAGGTCGTCGAAACCTTCCTCCATTGCCACCGCCATCAGCTCGGCCGAGATCGAGCAGGCCGGCCAGCCCTCCTCGACGCAGACCATCCGGTTGGTCTTGGCAAGCGAGGCCAGCACCGTCGCCCGGTCGAGCGGGCGAAGCGTGCGAAGGTCGATCACCTCGGCCTCGATCCCCTCCCCCGCCAGCTGCTCGGCCGCGTCCAGCGCGACGCCGACGCCGATCGAATAGCTGACCACAGTCACGTCTTTTCCCTCGCGGGCGATCCGCGCCTTGCCGATCGGAAGAACATAATCGTCAAGCTTCGGCACGTCGAAGCTCTGCCCGTAAAGCAATTCGTTTTCGAGGAAAACGACCGGATCTTCACAACGTATCGCAGCTTTTAAAAGGCCCTTGGCGTCGGCCGCCGAGTATGGCGCGATCACCACCAGCCCGGGGACATTGGCATACCAGGGGCCATAATTCTGGCTGTGCTGGGCGGCGACGCGTGCGGCTGCGCCGTTCGGTCCGCGGAAGACGATCGGGCAACGCATCTGGCCGCCCGACATATAATTGGTTTTCGCCGCACTATTGATAACGTGATCAATGGCTTGCATGGCGAAGTTGAAAGTCATGAACTCGACGACCGGCCTGAGGCCGCCCATCGCGGCGCCGGTGCCGACGCCGGCAAAGCCATATTCGGTGATCGGCGTGTCGATCACCCGCCTGGCGCCGAACTGGTCGAGCAGGCCCTGAGTCACTTTGTAAGCGCCCTGATACTCGGCAACCTCCTCGCCCATGACGAAGACGCGCTCGTCTCGCCGCATCTCCTCGGCCATGGCGTCGCGTAGCGCCTCGCGCACCGTCGTCCGCACCGTCTCGGCGCCTTCTGGGACCTGCGGCGGCTCGCCGGAACGTTCGGCCGACGCCACCAGCTGAGCGGCGCCCGTAGCCGTCTCCCGCGCCGCCGCCTGCGACTCCCCTTCGGGCTCGGTCTTCTGGTCGCTCGGCTGCTCGACCTTCGCCTCGGCACGCGGCGGCGGCGCCGGCGCCGGTGAGGCCGACGCCTGCTCGCCGTCGGCGGCGATCAGCGCGATGACGGTGCCGACCTTCACCTCGTCCGTGCCTTCGGGAACGAGGATCTTCGTCACCGTCCCGTCGTCGACCGCCTCGAATTCCATCGTGGCTTTGTCGGTCTCGATTTCGGCGAGAATGTCGCCGGAGGTGACGCTGTCGCCTTCCTTCACCAGCCACTTCGCGAGCGTCCCCTCCTCCATGGTCGGGGACAAAGCCGGCATCTTCAGCTCGATCGCCATCAGTAATTCTCGACCAGCACGTCGGTGTGGAGTTCCGCCGCTTCCGGCTCGGCCGCCTGCTCGGCGAAGTCGGCGGCTTCGACGACGATCGCCTTGATGTCGCGGTCGATGGCCTTGAGCTCGTCCTCGGTCACGCCGGCGCCGTCCAGCTCGCGCTTCAGCCCCTCGATCGGGTCCGATTTCTCGCGCACCGACTGCACCTCCTCGCGCGAGCGGTACTTGGCCGGATCCGACATCGAATGGCCGCGATAGCGGTAAGTCTCGAACTCGAGCAGGATCGGCCCCTTGCCGCCCCGCGTCCATTCGATCGCCGTCTCGGCCGCGCCGCGCACCGCAAGCACGTCCATGCCATCGACTTCGAGGCCGGGGATGCGAAAGCTCTCGCCGCGTCGGTAGAGCTCGGTTTCCGAGGAAGACCGCGCGACGCTCGTCCCCATCGCATATTGGTTGTTTTCGATCACGTAGATGATCGGCAGGTTCCACAGCCGCGCCATGTTGAACGATTCGTAGACCTGGCCCTGATTGGCCGCGCCGTCGCCGAAATAAGCGAGGCAGACGCCGCCGTCGTCGCGATATTTGTGGGCGAAGGCGAGACCGGTGCCGAGGCTGACCTGGGCGCCGACGATGCCGTGGCCGCCGTAGAATCTATGCTCGACGCTGAACATGTGCATCGAGCCGCCCTTGCCCTTGGATATGCCGGCCGCGCGCCCCGTCAGCTCGGCCATGATCACCTTGGGATCGATGCCGTAGGCGAGCATATGGCCGTGGTCGCGATAGCCGGTGATGACGCTGTCGTGCCCGGGACGGAGCGCCGACTGGAGGCCGACCGCTACGGCTTCCTGGCCGATATAGAGATGGCAGAAGCCGCCGATCAGGCCGAGCCCGTAAAGCTGTCCGGCGCGCTCCTCGAACCGGCGGATAAGCAGCATCTGGCGGTAGAATTCGAGGAGTTCCTCGCGGCTGGCCTGATGGCGCCGCGGTTCGGGCGGCCGTTCGAACTGGGCCCGCTTCGGCGGCGCCGGCGCGGCCCTCGCGCGTGACATGGCGCGTCCCGACGCTGCTGCCTTGGCCACCTTGATCGGCCCTTTCTACTGTCGTTGGCGAACGGAAGGCGGCTCTATGGCGGCAAAGGACCGCCCGCGCAACGCCGTCAGTCCCCGGCGATGAACGCCGTCATGCGCCAGCGGCCGTCGATCTTGGCGAAGGTCGCGCGATAGTCGAGGAGGCTTCGCACATGACGGCGATGGACGAAGCCGCGGCGGCCGTCGCGCATCGTGACCGGGATCCAGTGCTCGCTGCCGCCGTCGCTGCCGACGGTGAGCACGTCCCAGCTCAGCCGTGCCACAACGTCACTTGCCTCGTCGGGCGCCGAGCGAAGGACCGCGTCCGGCTGAACGGCGATGACCACCTCGAACGGATCGTCGTCCGGAGTCATTCCTTCGCCGAGCATCGGCGACATGAAGTGACCGTCGCCGCTGAGGCCGCATCCCAGGCGAAGCACTTCGGAAAGCTCATGCCATAAGCGGCTCGACTGCGGCCGGTCGAGCTCCCACATACGGGCGAAATCCTCGCGCCCGCGAATGTCGCCGAAGCTGATCTGGATGTCGTCGGCCGCAACCGCGAGGACATGGTCCGCGTCCTTGTGCGCGATCGCCGAGCGAAGCGCATCGCGGAAGGCGACGAACGTGGGTTCGGAGGCGCAGGCGTCGGGCGGCGGTACGCCTTCGCCCGCGGCCGCGGCGAGCGGTCCGCCGATGAGCAGCAGCGACAGCAACCAGGCGGCCATGATCCGGCCTCCCCGCGTGTGACCGATGATGGAGGCTTAGCGGCTGCCCGCGGCCGGGGCAATCGCCGGGGCGGCCGTGCCGTCGTCGAGCGGGATCACCACCTCGTCCGGCCGAATCAGGCCGAGTTCGCGCCGCACCAGCTCCTCGGCCAGATCGGGGTCGGCGCGACGCGGGTCGAGCAGCCGGGCGCGATGCTCGAGCCGCGCGCGCTCCACCTCGAGGCGGGCGAGCTGGACCGCGCGCTCCGATTTCTGGCGCCGGTAATCGCCCCAGGATAGGACGCCGTTGTCGCCGACCACGGCGTAACCGACGAAGTTGCCGATGATGAGCAGGCCGAGCGCCGGCAGCGCCGCGCGCCGCATCAAAGCCAAAGGACTGCGCCCACCCGTCATGCTGGCGTCACAGAATCAGCAAATCCTCGCCGAATCAAGCCTTTTACGCCGATATCCCCAGAAATCCGCCGAACTGCCCTCAGCGCGAGTCGAATGGCTCGGCGGCGACGTCCGACTCGGCCGCGGCGGCGGACGCTAGGCGACAGCCCCGTGACAATGCTTGTATTTGCGCCCGGAGCCGCACGGGCACGGGGCGTTGCGGCTCGCTGGAGGCGGGACTTCGTCGACGTCGCCGAGCGGCCCCATTGCCGGCATTTCCGGCTGCGGGATCTGGAGCGGCGGCAGGCGCGAGAGGATCGCGCCGGTGCCGGCGTCGATGTCGGCCGTGTCGTCCTCGCCCGTGAAGGGGTCGATATGCTGGGTGAGGAAATCCGGCAGCGGCGGCAGCTGGTCGGCCGGCAGGTGGAAGCTCGCTTTGGCCAGCGTTCCGGTGACGTCCTCGCGGATCTGCACGAGCATTCGCTCGAACATCATGAAAGCCTCGCGCTTATATTCGTCGATCGGCTTCTTCTGCGCATAGGCGCGCAGGTGGACGACCTGGCGAAGCGCATCGAGCATCGACAGATGCTCCTTCCAGTGATGATCGAGCGAGCGCAGCAATATGTCCTTCTCAATCCAGACCCAGTCGGCATCCGAAACTTGCGTCAGCTTCTCGGCGATCTGCTGGTCGGCCAGTGCCTGGACGCGCTCGACGAACATTTCCGGCTCGACCGCTTCCTCCTTCATCCATTCCTCATAAGGCGGGCTCAGCCCGAACACCGCCTCGACCCGCTCCCTCAGGAGCGGGATGTCCCACTGCTCGGGATAAGAATTGGGCGGAATCGCCTCGCCGACGATGCCGTTGATCGTCTCGGCGCGCATGTCCTGGACGACGTCGCCGACGGTCTCGGCGTCCATGATGTCGGCACGCTGCTCGTAGATCACCTTTCGCTGATCGTTCATGACGTCGTCATATTCGACGACCTGCTTGCGGATGTCGTAATTGCGCGCCTCGACCTTCTTCTGGGCGGTCTCGATCGCCTTGGAGATCCAGGGCGAGATGATCGCCTCGCCGTCAGCGAGGTTCTTGTTCATCAGCCGCGAAAACATCGTTTGCGGCCCAAAGATGCGCAGCAAATCGTCGTCGAGGCTCAGATAGAAGCGCGAAAGGCCGGGGTCGCCCTGGCGGCCAGAGCGGCCGCGCAGCTGGTTGTCGATGCGCCGGCTCTCATGCCGCTCGGTGCCGAGCACGAACAGGCCGCCGGCGGCGATCACCCTGTCCTTTTCCTCCGCGACCTCACGCCGGATCCGTTCGACCGCTTTCTCCTTGTCGGGCCCGTCTTCCATCTGGGCGAGCTCGTCGTTGATTCGGAACTCGACGTTGCCTCCGAGCTGGATGTCGGTGCCGCGGCCGGCCATGTTGGTGGCAATGGTGACCGCGCCCATGCGCCCGGCCTGGGCGACGATATGGGCTTCGCGCTCATGCTCGCGAGCGTTCAGCACCGCGTGCCTGATCCCCGCTTCCTTGAAATGCGCCGATAGCATTTCGGATTTCTCGATCGACACCGTGCCGACCAGCACCGGCTGCCCGATCGCCTGCTTTTCCTGCACGGCCTTGGCGATGGCGGCGAACTTGTCGTTCTGGTTCTTGTAGAATTCGTCGTCCTCGTCGGTGCGCCTGACCGGCAGGTGGGTCGGGATCGTGACGACGTTCATCTTGTAGATGTCGTAGAATTCCGCCGCCTCGGTGGCCGCGGTGCCGGTCATCCCGGCGAGCTTGGGGTACATGCGGAAATAATTCTGGAAGGTGATGGAGGCGAGCGTCTGATTCTCCGGCTCGATCTGGACGCCCTCCTTTGCCTCGACGGCCTGGTGAAGGCCTTCAGACCAGCGCCGGCCCTCCATCATGCGGCCCGTGAACGGGTCGATGATGATGACCTTGTCCTCTTTGACGATGTAGTCGATGTCGCGCTTGTATGCGATGTTCGCCCGCAGCGCCTGGTTGAGGTGGTGGACGACCTGGGTGTTCTCATAGTCGTAGAGGTTGGAACCCTCCAGCAGCCCTTCCGCCTCGAGCAGCCGCTCCATCCGCTCGGTGCCGTCCTCGGTCAGAAGGACGCGCTTGTCCTTCTCGTCATATTCGTAATCCTCCTCCGGCGTCTCCTTCACGATCCGGTCGAGCGCGAGATAGAGCTCGGACTTGTCGTCGGTGGGGCCGGAAATGATCAGCGGGGTGCGGGCTTCGTCGATCAGGATCGAATCAACCTCGTCGACGATCGCGTAGTTGAACGGGCGGTGGACCATCTGCGCCCGCTCATATTTCATGTTGTCGCGCAGATAGTCGAAGCCGAATTCGTTGTTGGTGCCGTAGGTGATGTCGGAATGATAGGCCTCGCGGCGCATGGCGTCCGGCAGGTTCGGCACGATCACGCCGACCGAGAGTCCGAGGAAGCGGTAGATTTGCCCCATCCACTCGGCGTCGCGGCGGGCAAGATAGTCGTTGACCGTGACGACGTGGACGCCCTTGCCTTCGAGCGCGTTCAGATAAACCGGAAGCGTCGCGACCAGCGTCTTGCCCTCGCCGGTCCGCATTTCGGAAATCTCGCCGCGGTGGAGGACGATGCCGCCGATCAGCTGGACGTCATAATGGCGCTGTCCGAGCGTACGGACGGCCGCCTCACGGACGGTCGCGAACGCCTCCGGGAGAATTTCGTCGAGCGACGCGCCGCCATCGAGCCGGCCCTTGAGGACGGTCGTCTGGTTCTGGAGCTCGCCATCGCTCATCACCGATATGGTCGGCTCGAGCGCGTTGACGGCCTCGACGACCTTGCGCAGGGAGCGTACGTAGCGGTCGTTGGACGACCCGAAAATCGCTTTGGCAAATCCGCCGAACATATGGCAATCCTTTGAAATCAGGTGCGCCGCGGTAAGCGGCGGCGATCGGGACGTAAGGGCGGCGGGCAAACGGGTGCCGGCGCCCGGATCACTCGATCAGGCGGACCGCCTCCAGCGGAGTCGCGGCCGGGACCGCGGCGTCCGGCAAGGCCGGCGCGTCGGGCGCGGGAACGGCCCGCGCCGGGGACTTAACGACGCCCGCGACCTGAGCCTGGTGCACTCGGGCGACGGCCTCGACGGCGACCGCCGCTTCAGCCTGCTGGATCTGCCTGTCCTCGCCGCGCACGCCGCCGACGGCGCCGGTGACGGCGCCCAGCATGGCGAAAAGGGTAAGCAGCAATTCCATCGCGTCGCGCCGACATAGTCACATGAGGCACCAAGGTCCATTCCCTCGCCGCCTCGCGACAAGTTGAAATCGCCGACGCCGCCGAGTAGCGGCGGCAGCCATGGAGCAGAAGTTCGAAGGTGGCTGCGCCTGCGGCGCGGTCCGCTACCGGCTTAAGTCCGGGCCGTTCGACGCCGGCTGGTGCCACTGCCGGACCTGCCAGCGAGTCTCCGGCGCGCCGGCAATGGCCTTCGCCAGCGTTGCGGCCGGCGACCTCGTCTTCATCGCGGGCGCCGACGAGGTGCGGCGGTTCGAATCGAGCGGCTTCGGCCACCGCCGTTACTGCGGCGCGTGCGGAACGCCGCTGACCATCGAGGTCCGCTACCAGCCGGAGACCATCGATTTCACCATTGCGACGCTCGACGATCCCGACGCCGTGACGCCTGGTTTCCACATCTTTCGCTCGAGCCGCATCGCCTGGTTCGAAACGGCCGACGACCTCCCCCGCCACGACCGCTTCAGGCCCGACACCCGCGGCCTCGAAGGCACCGAGCCGCCGGAATGAGGCTCCCGGCCTAGAGCGCGCCTTCGAGCCAGTTCTGGATGCGGCTCTTCGGCTCGGCGCCGACCTTGGTGGCGGCGGGCTCCCCATCCTTGAACAGGATCATCGTCGGGATGCCGCGAACACCATATTTGGTCGGCGCCTCCGGATTTTCGTCGATGTTGAGCTTGGCGATGGTGACCCGCTCGCCGAGCTCCTCGCTCAGCTCCTCGAGCGCCGGCGCGATCATCCGGCAGGGCCCGCACCATTCCGCCCAGAAATCGACCAGCACCGGCTTGGAAGCGCCCAGCACATCCTCGCCGAAAGTGGAGTCGGTGACGGTCTTGGTGGCCATGAACTCACTCCTGTTCCTGCGTCACGCGCCATGTAGGGGCGAGCGCAACCGGGCTCAACCACCCGCCGGCAAATGCGCGTCGAGAAGCTCAGCCGGCAGCCGGTGAAGTGTGGGACCGCCGGTGTAGAGCAGAGCCGCTTCGACCGGCCGGTCGGGGAAGATGACGGCGAGAGCCGCGCGATAGGCCGCCATCTGGCGCAAATGGGCGGCGGGGATGTCGCCGATCGTGCCTGGCACGTGGCGGCCGGTCTTGAAGTCGGCCACCAGCACCCCGTCGTCGCCGACCAGCAGCCGGTCGACGGTTCCCGAGACGACCGCTCCGCCGGCGATGACGGCGGCGATCGGGGCCTCGGCGAGCGCGGCGCCGCCGAACAAGTCGGCGAACAGCGGATCTTCCAGGACGGCGCAGGCATCGGCGACCAATGCTTCGCGGGCTGCCGCATCCGCCACGCCGGCGGAGCGCTCGAGCCACCGATCGGCGAGCGGGCGCCGCTGATCGAAAGGGATCGCCGGCAGCCGCTCGAACAGCTGGTGGAGCAGCCGTCCCCGCGCGGCCGCCTGCCGCTGCTCGGGCCCCGGCGGCGGGTATGGCACGTCGTCCTCGCCGGGCGCCGACGGAGAAAGCGGGCGCGGCGGCCGCTCCTCGGCCGGCCCCGGCCGACGCAGCCATTCCGGTTCGGGCGCAGGCCGCGCGGCAGGGGCCGGCGCCGGGGGCCTGGCCGGAACTTCGGCAGTGCCGTAGCGAAGCTGCCTCCCCCACCCGTCCCCGTCCCAAGCCGCACCGAGGCCCACCAGCGCCGCTTCGACGGCCCGGAACCAGCTCGCTTGCGCGGGCCCGTTGGCGTCGCGCACGCCCAGCGCGCCGCCGAGATAGAGGCGCTCCTGAGCGCGGGTGAGACCGACATAGAGCAGCCGCCAATGTTCCTCACGGTCGAGCCGGTCCTGCGCCTCGATCCGCGAAAGCAGCGGCTCGGCCATCTCCGTGCGCTTCGGCCGGAAGACGGGCAGCTCGACGCCGCCACCGAGCGGAAGCGAGGCGAAGCGGGGATTCGGCCCGGTCCGGTCGGGATCGGCGCAGGCGTCGGCAAGGATGACGACCGGCGCCTGCAGGCCCTTGGCGCCGTGCACCGTCATCACGCGCACCGCTTCGCGCGGTCCTGACGGATCGCGCACGATCTCGACGTCGCCGCGGGCGAACCAGTCCAGGAATGCCTGGAGCGACGGGACTGCCGACCCTTCGAACTCCAGCGCCGAGGAGAGCAGCTCCTCGATCGGATCGCGCGCCTCCAGCCCGAGCCGCTCGAGCAGCTTGCGTCGGCCGTCGAGCGGACCGGACAGCAACGCCTCGAAGAACCCGTGCGGCGTCGTGTAATCGGCCATCCCGAGAATCGCCTGGAGGCCCTCCAGCGTCGCCGGCGTCGTCGCATCGTCGCCGCGCAGCTGCGGCCAGAGCGGGCCTTTCCGCCCGGCGGCGACGGCGTGGAGCCGGTCCTGCGTCCACCCAAACAGCGGCGACACGAGCAGCGAGGCGAGGTTGAGGTCGTCGAGCGGCTGGATCGCGAAGCGGGCGGCGGCGAGCAGGTCCTGGACCGCCAGCGGCGCGGACAGCAGCAGCCGGTCGACGCCCGCGACCGGCACGCCCTCGGCATGAAGCCGGGCGACGAGCAGGGAGGCCAGCTCGCCGCGACGGCGGACCAGGATCAAAATGTCCTCGGGCCTGAGCGCCCGCTTCTCGCATTCAAGCTGGAACGGCCGGTCGAGCCAAGACTTCACCTGCCCGGCGAGCCTGGCCGCGTAGCGGCGGAGGGTATCGCTGATCCAGCCTTCCTCGCCCGCCTCTTCCTCCCCGGCGCTGTCGCCGCCGAAAGGCTGCCACAAGGTCACCGAGCCGCCGCGGCCGACGGCATGGCTGAGATGGGGCTGGGGCCGCCGCGGCAGGCCCAGCGCGTCATGGCCGAGGTCGCCCAGGACGCGGTCCACCACCGCGAGAATGGGCGGCGAAGAACGGAAGCTCAAATCAACGGACAGATCGAGGAAATCGGGCGGCCACTCCCTTTCCGGCATTTGCGCGGCGATGGCGGCTTGGCGCACCGCTCGCGCCCTGGCGCCGAAATAGGCGCGGGCGCGCTCGAACTCGCGCGGCTCCGTACCCTGGAAGCCGAAGATCGCCTGCTTGAAGTCGCCGACCGTGAACAGCGTTCGGTGGCGTGCGCCGGCCCCCTGCCCGGTGAAATATTCGGCGACGAGCGCCTCGACGATGTTCCACTGCTTCTCGTTGGTGTCCTGCGCCTCGTCGACGAGGATATGATCGGTATGCTGGTCGAGCTTGTAGCGCACCCACTCGCCCATTCCCGGCTCGCGCAGCAGCTGCTCCGCCCAGCGGATCAGATCGTCGAAATCGACCACCCCGGCAGCGCGCTTGGCTTCGGCATAAAAGCGGGCGAAGGCCTGGCCGGCGCGCAGCCCCGCGGCCAGGCTTGCCGCCATCGCGGCGATATTGCGCATCGCCAGCAATCGCGCGCAGCACTCGAACGCCGCCTGCGCCAGCGCGACATAGTCCGGATCCTGAGGCGCATGGCCCTTGGCGAAGCTGCGCGCCTCGCCGTCGCCCTTGGCCCAGACCAGGTGGAGCCGGTCGAGCAGCCGGGCGCGCTCGGCCGAGTCGGCCTCGAGCCACTGCTCGCAAAGGCCTGCCCGTTCGAGGCCGCTTTTCGTGCCCCAGCCCTTGTTCAGCTCGCCGATCCGGCGCAGGCCCGCCCCGTCGAACAGGTCGTCGCAGCATTCTTTCGAGATCGCCTCGTCTATGTCGCCGACCGGGAGGGCGAAGGCGTGGCGGAGCCGCGCTTCGACCCCCTCGCGTGGGCCGAGCGCCGCAAGCGCCTCCGGAGCGCGGGCGCACGCCATCAGGAAGGCTTCGGCGCCGCCCTCCCCCAGACGCAGGCTGAGCGCCTGGACGTCCCGGACGATGCCGAGATCGCCTTGGGCTTCGGCTCGCACCAGGAGCTCGGCGAGCGTCGAACGGGCGAGCAACATCTCTTCGCGCCCCTCTAGGGGGCGGAAGCCCGGCGTGAGATCGGCCTCGGCCGGGAACGCGGCGAGCAGTCCTTGAGCGAAAGCGTGAATGGTCTGGATGCGGAGCCCGCCCCCGGTGGTTTCGAGCACCCGCGCGAACAAGGTCCGCGCTCGCTCGCGCGTCGCCGGCCCCGGATCCTCATCGAGCGCGATCAGCTCGCGCCCCAGGTCATTGTCCTTGAGCCGCACCCAATAAGCGAGCCGCGAATGGATGCGCTCGGCCATCTCCGCCGCCCCGGCCTTCGTGAAGGTGACACACAGGATCGTCGAGGGATCGACCCCGGAAAGCAGCAACCGAAGGACACGCGCCGTGAGCACGTGCGTCTTGCCAGTCCCTGCCGACGCGGACAGGGCGGCGTGGTGACGCGGCGAAGAAGCGCGCAGCTGGTCGCCTTCGAGCAAAGCGAGCGGGCGGAGGCGCTGGGACATTCGCGCCCGATGCTAGCGCAGGCCGGGCCGACGGTCACCTCCATCGACTCCGGGCTTCGCTCCGCCTAACAAGAAGCCCGGGAGGGGTAGCCTATGGGCCTGGTCGGCTGGGTCGTCGTCGGCATCGCGGTGCTCGCGGCTGTGTGGTGCGTCGCTATCTACAACCGGCTGGTGCGGCTTCACGCGATGGTGAAGGAAGGCTTCAGCGGCATCACGGTGCAGCTTCGCCGGCGCGCCGATCTCATTCCCAATCTCGTCAGCACCGTCGAAGGCTATGCGACGCACGAGCGCGACGTGATAACCCAAGTCACCGCCCACCGCGCCGACGCGACCAAGGCGCGCGGAGTGGCCGAGACCGCCCAGTCCGACAATGCTTTCTCGGCCATGCTCGGGCGGCTGATGGCGGTGGCCGAGGCCTATCCCGACCTCAAGGCCGACGATAATTTCCGCCAACTCCAGGAAGAGCTTTCCGGGATCGAGGAGCATCTGCAGAGCGCCCGGCGCTACTACAACGCCACCGTTCGCGACCTCAACACGCGCATCCAATCCTTCCCCGACGTGCTGCTGGCGCGGCCGATGGGCTTTTCCGAAGAGGAATTTTACGCCGACGACGTCGCCGCCATCCAGGCCGCGCCGGCGGTCAAGTTCGGCCCCAGGAGCTGAGGACATGAAGCGGGCGGTCGCGCTGATTGCGCTGCTGCTGGGGGCGCTGGCGCTGCTCGCGCCGGCCTGGGCCGTCACCGACAAGCCGCCGGCGTCGGATCCGTTCGTCGCCGCCGAGGCCGACGCGATCCCGCCCTTCGGCGAGCGGATCCAGTCCTTCTTCAGCGACATCTCGGTCGGCCGGGACGGCGCCCTCACCGTCACCGAGACAATCCGCATCGTCGCCATGGGCGAGCAGTTCCAGCACGGCCTGCTGCGCGACTTTCCCACCCGCTACCAGCGCGACGGCCGCACGGTTCGCGTCGGGTTCGAGGTTGAGGCGGTGCAGCGCGATGGCCGCGAGGAGCCATGGACGACCGAAGGCATCGACAATGGCGTGCGGATTCGCATCGGGTCGGCCGACGTGTGGCTGCCGGACGGCCAGCACAGCTACACGATCCGCTACCGGACCACGCGTCAGCTCGGCTTCTTCAACGATTTTGACGAGCTCTACTGGAACGTGACCGGCAACGGCTGGGCGTTCCCGATCGAACGCGTCTCGGCGACGGTGCGGCTGCCGCAGCCGGTGCGGTTCGGCCAGCGCGCTTTTTACACGGGCGCGCAGGCCTCCACGGCGACCGATGCACAAGTGGCGCAAGAAGGGCCCGGAACGATCACCATCCGCACCACCCGCGGCCTCGAACCCTATGAGGGCCTGACCATCGCCGTCGCCTGGCCGAAGGGCGTGGTCGAGGAGCCGCCGCCGCCCTCGGCGCGGGCGCTGTGGCTCGAGCAATATGGCCCGCCGGGCGCCGCGATTCTCGCTCTGCTCGGCCTCGGCGCCTTTTATTACTACGGCTGGCGGGTGGCGGGGCGCGGGCCCTTGCCGGGAACGGTCGTGCCGCTCTTCGCTCCGCCGGAAGGGATGTCGGCGGCGGCGGTCCGCTATGTGCGCAAGATGGGCTTCGACAATCGCGTCTTCGCGGCCGCGCTGGTCGAAAGCGGCGTCAGGGGTAAGCTCCGGATCGAGGAGAGCGAGGGCGGGTTCTTTTCGCGAGGCCTCACCCAACTCCACGAGACCGGCGATTCGGCCGACATGCCGCCGGCCGAGAAGCGGATGCTCGATGCGCTGTTCGCCGGCCGCACCCATCTCGCCATGGACCAGGAAAATCACGCCATCTTCCGCTCCGCGCGCGGCAACCTCGAGGGCGCGCTGGAACGGGCCTATTTCGGCAAGCTCTTCCTCACCAACAAAGGCTGGGCCTGGGCCGGGCTGGTGCTGATCCTGGCGGCGATGCTACTGGTCGGGACGATCGTCGCCGCTACGGACCTTTATGCGGAACCGGGAACCTGGCAGGTCGGCGCGCTCGGCTTTCTGTTGATGGTGGCTGCGGTCTTCGCCGGAAGCCGTTCGCGCCTCGCGATAACCGGGGGCAGCATCTGGCTGGCGGCGCTTGCGATCCTGCTCGGCGTCGTCGCCGCTTTGTTCGTGCTGTGGGCTTTGGCCGTCACCGCGGAGGCCGGCCAGGTGCTGCCGATGCTGGCGCCGCTGCTCGCCCTGCCGCTCGCCATCTCCGCTTTCTGGTGGATGGCGGCGCCGACCCGCGAGGGCCGCCCGGTGATCGATCAGATAGCGGGCTTCGAGAAATATCTTTCGGTAACGGAAGAGGACCGGCTGGAGCGGCTCCATCCGCCGGAAAAGACGCCGGAGCTGTTCGAGCGCTTCCTTCCTTACGCGATCGCGCTCGACGTCGAGAATCGATGGGCGGCGCGGTTCGCCGGCGTGCTCGCCGCCGCCGCGGCGGATCCGCAGCGCCGGCAGGGCATGGGCTGGTATTCGGGCAGCTCCAATGCCTGGTCCAATCCCGGTCGCTTCGCCGCGGCGGTGGGCGGAGCGCTTGCCAGCAGCGTCGCTTCGGCCTCGTCGGCGCCGGGCTCGAGCAGCGGCTCGGGGGGCGGCGGCTCGTCGGGCGGCGGCGGCGGCGGGGGCGGCGGCTGGTAGCCCGGCCTAGAAGATGAAGCCGCCGGCGACGAAGGCGGCGACCGCGATCATCCAATCGCGCGGCTGCATGTTCCTGAAGAAGTCCATTTCTCGCTCCTCTCCGCCGGAGTGGCAGGTGTATTAGCGATATAGGACACAGTTCCGCTCCTTCAAGACGGCCGCGACCTAGGTTGCGACAGAAATTCTGCCGGCCTGAGACTATGTTCAGGAGTCCGGGCGCTGCCCGGACAGGACATGCAGGCCGAAGTGCCGACCCGCGAGCTGCTCGAGCTCATCAGCGAAGGCTTCGTCTTCGTGGATGCCGAGTTTCGCGTCCGGGAGATCAACGCTGCAGGCCTGCGCATGGCGAACCGGCCGGCGGGCGATTTCATCGGCCGCAGCCTGTGGGACATAGCGCCGCAACTCAAGGGCAGCGAGATGGAGAGGATCTGCCGCCAGACGATGGCCGAGCGCCGGCCGATTTCGGCGGAGCACCTCCACAGCTGGAGCGACGGGCGCAAATCCTGCCTCGAGATCCGGCTCTTTCCGAGCGGCGACGGCCTTGCCGTCTTCTATCGCGACGTCACCGACCGGAAGCGCTCGCAGCAGGAGCTGGACCGGGCGCAGGCCGAGCTCGTCCAGTCGACCCAGCAGAGCGCCATCGGGACGATGGCCGCGACCCTGGCGCACGAGCTGGCGCAGCCGCTCACGTCCACGCGCTCCTACGTCGCCGCCGGCCGCAACCTGCTGCGCGGTGTCGCCGATCCGAAGGCGCGCGAGGCGCGGCGCGCGCTCGCGCTCGCCCTCGCCGCCGCCGACCGCGCGAGCGAGACATTGAAGCGCCTGCGCGAGTTCGTGCTCAGGGGCCGGCTCGAGACCGAGGTCGACGACCTGCACGCGATCATCGGCGAAGCGGGCGTGCTCACCCTTCCGCAGGCCCAGGCCGCGGGCGCCGAGATCGGCTTCCGGCTGGACCGCCACGCCCGCTGGGTCGAAGCCGACGCGGTCCAGGTCCGCCAGGTGCTCTTCAACCTGATCCGCAACGCCATCGAGGCGGTCCGCGAGTCCGAAACCCGGCGGATCACCATCGCCGCCGCCCCGGCGGGCGCCGGGCTTATCGAAGTCGCGGTCGAGGATAGCGGGCCCGGCCTCGCGCTCCCGCCCGAAACTTTGTTCGCCCCGTTCCGGAGCACCAAGGCCGAAGGGCTCGGGGTCGGGCTGTCGCTGAGCCGGACCATCGTCGAGGCCCATGGCGGCACACTCACCGCGGCCAATCTCGACGGCGGCGGGGCGAGCTTTCGCTTCACCCTCCCCCGCGCCGCGGCGCCCAACTAGCGGCCGCCTCCGAACAACGGCAGCCGTTCGACGCCCAGAGCGCCCTCCAGCTCGAGCAGGCGAAGCTTGGTCGTTCGCCCTCCGGGCGCCGAAAAGCCGCCTGTGCGGCCGTCGGCCGCCGTGACGCGGTGGCAGGGGACGATGATCGGCCAGGGGTTACGGCCGAGCGCCTGCCCGACCGCCCGCGCCTGACCGACGGCGCCGATCCGCTCCGCCAGCTCGCCATAGGTGCAGGTATAGCCGGGCTGGATCCGCCGCGCCTGGCGATAGACCTCGACGTCGAACGCGGTGATCGCGGAAAAATCGAGCGGCACGTCGGCGAGGTCGTCGGCGGCTCCCGCGAGGAGCCGCTGGACCCGCGCCGTGACTTCCGCCACCCATGCCGGCGGCGCAGCCTCGATGGCTTGCGGGCGGCACCGGCTGATCCACACTCGCGTCGTCTCGTCGGGGGTCGGGAGCTGAATACCCACCAGCGCATCGCCGCTCCAGGCGATCCCGCAACTGCCGAGCGGCGTTGCGAACCAGGCGAAGCCGATCGGCGTCATGATCGCGGCCTTAGCGCCACCGTCCCGCGACCCCCACGGTGAGATGCCCGTTAATCGAAATCAACACTTGCCGCCCCGACGCATCGCCAATAAGCGGCCTGCGGGGCGGGTCGCGTGGGAGTAGCATGGCCGACTCTGTCCGCTTCGACAACCATGTCACCGAGCAACGATTTCAGCTGCTCGTCAACTCCGTCACCGATTACGCGCTCTACATGCTCGACCGGGAAGGCAATATCGCGACCTGGAACCCCGGTGCGCGCCGCTTCAAGGGTTATGAGGCCGACGAAATTGTCGGCCGCCATTTTTCGGCTTTCTACACACCCGAGGACCGCGCCGCGGGAATACCGGCGCTCGCGCTGCGCACCGCGGCGGAGGAAGGCAAGTTCGAGGCCGAAGGCTGGCGCGTCCGCAAGGACGGCACTCGTTTCTGGGCCCATGTCGTCATCGATCCGGTCCGCGACGCGACCGGGACCCTGGTCGGCTTCGCCAAGATCACGCGGGACATCACGACGAAGAAGGAAGCGGAGCGCGCGCTCTTCGCCAGCGAGCAGCGCTTCCGCATGCTCGTCCAGGGCGTACGCGACTATGCGATCTACATGATCGATCCGGAGGGCAAGGTCGCCAACTGGAATGCCGGCGCGAGCGCTATCAAGGGCTATTCCGCCGACGAGATAATCGGCCAGCATTTCTCGCGCTTCTATACCCCAGAGGATCGTGAAAATGGGGAGCCGGCGCGGGCGCTCGAGACCGCGCTGAGGGAGGGGAAATACGAGCGCGAGGCGTGGCGCGTGAAAAAGGACGGAACGCGCTTCTGGGCGAGCGTCGTCATCGACCCGATCTACGACGATCATGGCGGCTTCATCGGCTACGCCAAGATCACCCGCGACATGACCGAACGGCGCAATGCGCTGATCGAGCTGGAGGAAACACGCGCCGCCCTGTTCCAGGCGCAAAAGCTGCAGGCGCTGGGCGAGCTCACCGGCGGCATCGCCCACGACTTCAACAATTTGATGACGGTGATCCGCGGCTCCGCCGACTTGTTGCGGCGCGGCAACCTCAGCGAGGACAAGCAAAGGCGCTACCTGGATGCGATCGTCGAGACCGCGGACCGCGCTGCCACGCTTACCAGCCACCTGCTCGCCTTCAGCCGGCGCCAGGCCCTGAAGCCGCAGGTGGTCGACGTCAACGTCCGGCTCGACGCCACCGGTGAGGTTCTCGCGCGGACGCTCGGGAGCCAGATCGAGGTGAAGCTCGAGCTCGCGCCGGACCTGTGGCGCGCCGAGACCGATCCCGCCGAGCTGGAGACCGCCCTGCTCAACGCCGCCTTCAACGCCCGCGACGCGATGCCGCAGGGCGGCCGGCTGACGATCGAAACCGCCAACATTTCGACGGAGGATGGCGACTTCGTCTGCATCGCGCTTTCGGATACCGGCGAAGGGATGGACGAGGAGGTGCTGTCGCGCGCGTTCGAGCCCTTCTTCACCACCAAGCCGGTCGGCAAGGGCACCGGGCTCGGCCTTTCCCAGATCCACGGCTTCGCCGCCCAATCCGGCGGTCGGGCGGAGATCGAATCCCGACCCGGGACAGGAACGACGGTACGGATCCTGCTGCCGCGCACCGATAAGCAGCCGGCGCCGGCGGCCGCGAGCGAACCCGCCGAGGCGCCGAAACCGGGGCTGAAGGTGCTGTTGGTCGAGGATAATCCGCACGTCCTCGCCTTCGCTGAGCATCTGCTTGCCGACCTTCATTACGAAGTCGTCGCGGCGGAAAGTGGCGAGCGCGCGCTGGCACTGATCGAAGAGGGCAAGCCGTTCGATCTGCTGCTCGCCGACGTCGTCATGCCGGGCATCAGCGGCGTCGAGCTGGCGCGGCTGGTGAGGGAGCGCCGCCCGAACGTGCCGGTCGTCCTCGCAACGGGCTATAGCGACGAGATATTGAGCGGCGCCGGCGACGCCTTCGAGGTGCTGCGCAAGCCCTACGATCCGCAGTCGCTCGGCGGCGCCATCGCCGCCGCGATCAAGGACTGCGACGCCGCCACCGCCGCTCCTTGACAGAGCCGACGCCTCATTTACCCTGCGCAACATCCGGTCAGCACGGACCATATGGCTGCCTTGGGCCGGGGCAGCTCGCCGGACAGGGGAGAGTAAAGATGAAACCCACGCGTAAGCTTAGCCGGCGCTCCTTCCTGGGCCGCGTCGCGGGCGGCGCCATTGCCGGAGGAGCGGCGCTCACCGTGCTCGGCGAATCGGCACAGGCGCTGCAGGTCAGCGACTCGGATAGCGGGGCCAATGCCGACCCCCCCGGACGTGGCCGCACCGGCGTCACCGACAGCGACAGCGGCTCCACTTCTGACCGCGCCGGCCATGGTCGTGGCGGCGGGCGCAGCGGAGTCACCGACCGCGACACTGGCAGCAGGGCCGACCCGGCCGGCAACGGCCGCGGCCGGCGCAGCGGCGTGACCGACAGCGACCGCGGCGCCGGTGCCGACCCCGCGGGCAATGGCCGCGGCCGGCGCTCGACCGGCGTCACCGACAGCGACCGTGGCGCCGGCGCCGATCCGGCGGGCAACGGTCGCGGCCGACGCTCCACCGGCGTCACCGACAGCGACAGCGGCGGCTGGGGGGACCCGGCCGGCAACGGCCGCGGCGGGCGGCGGCGTTGCCCCACCAACCTCACCGACGGCGACAGCGGCAGCCGTTCCGATCCCGCCCGCTGCGGCCGGGGCACCGACCACTAGGGGCGCCGCCAAAGGAAGCTTGGGAAAGCGGCGGCGCCGGCCGCCCCTTTCCTAGAAGTGCCTTGGCCCGCCCGCGATGCTTCCCATCGCCTCAGGATCGGGTAAGGATCGGCTCGATCCTGATCAGCAGCGAGGGACTCGATGGCACGCGAACCAAGCTATCCCGAGGACGCCCCGGTGGGCGAGCCCGCCGGCGATGAGCCCGCGAAAAACGAAGGCGCCGAGGAAAAGGACGAAGGATCCAATCGGACGCCTTATATCGTCGCCGGGGCCGCGATCGGCATCGGCTCCGCCGCGCTCGTCGCCGCCTTGCTCTACGCTAACCGGAGCCGCAAAGGGCCCGACAAACCGCGAGGACCGGCGCGCGACGCCGAAGACTGACCTCGCCCTCTATTCGCCTTCGTCGAGGACGAAAGGAATCAACTCGAGGACGTCGAGGATCGCGCCGCTCGGCGGGGCGGGCATGACCAGCCGGTAGCGAAACGGCTCGACCCGCTCGACGACGCCGACGAGGTCGCGACTGTCGTCCTCGCCATAAGCGGGCGGGAGCCGCTCGCCGCCCAGCGCCACCGCGCCGAGAAAGACCTGGCGCTCATCGCGGTCGGGCCAGAGATAGCCGCCCGGCCGCTCGGAGCCGTCGTCCTTGGTCAGCGACATCTGCTCGCCCTCGACCAGGACGTGGCAGAAATAGCGGCGATAGGCGGTGACGGCTCGCCGCCCCCCGGCGAAGCGGATCAGTCGGCAGCGATAGGGGCCGGGCGCGAGCCCGGCGCGGGGAAGGGCGGCATCGGGGTCGAGCAGCGCGCCTTCATCGCGCAAATGAGCACGAAAGCCGGTGCGTTCCGCCGCGGCAATCGCCGCCGCCCATGCCGCGCCGAGGCCATCGAGCCGCCGGCGATGCTCGGGAAGCGCGACAGCCTGCCAGCCCTCGAGCCTGACCGCCTCCGGAGCGGCCACGGCCGTGGGAACCGGCTCGGGTCCTGGGGTCTCGCAGGCACCAAGAATGAGAAGGCTGGTGAGAAAGAATGGACCGCAGGTGCGCATCGCTCAGGCGGCCGCGTCGCGGGCGACGGCGAGAACGCGTTCGAGCACGGCCGGGTGAAGCGGCTGGGTGAACTCGCAGGTGAAGCGATAGCCCTCGATCGCCACGATCCGCGCCGGCCACCCCTCCAGGCCGGGAAGGACGACCCACAGCAGAGTTCCCAGGCGGAGCGCGGCATAGCAGTCGAATTGGACCGACCGCGGCGTCAGCGAGGCGACGTCGATGGTCCAGCGCCGCGTCCCTTCGCGCACGCGCGCCGGGACGCTGAGCTGCACGCTCCCCGGCTCGCGCGGCTCGGCGGCGGGCGCGGGACATCTTATGTCGATGGCCGGCGGCGGCGGCAGGAATTGGGACGGCGTCGCGGTGCGGCGCGCCCGCAGCCAGGGCATCAGTTCCTGCCAGGACAGCTCCGGGGAAAAAGCGATACCCGCCGCGTCCCCGCTGGCCCAGCGCACCGTGCCTTCGATAGGGCGAAGCCCGTCGGGCGTCACCACGACCGATTCCTCCGTCGCCAGCGACAGCCGGGTCTCGACCCTGACGCCGCCCTGGGACACGTCGCGGATCGTCACCATCGCCTGGCGGTCCGGCGCTTCGAGCAAGGCTGGGCAGGTCAGCTCGATGCGCGGCATGCGACGGCGCTCGCCGGGCTGGCTGGCGAGGTTGCGAGCCACGATTGGAAGCACGTCCAGCTCCTCGTCGAAGCGAAGCCCCACCTCGGAGCCGCGACGCCAGGCGATCGTGCCCTCGAGCTGCTCGCCTGTTTCGAGCTCCAGCTCGAGCCGCCGCCCCTCCTCGATAGCAAGGTCGGCGTGGAGGACGGCCCCGCCTCCGCTGATCTTGCGGATCAGGCACATCTGCCGGACCGACCCCACCACGACGGCGCCGGGCTGCAGGACGGACGGCTCCCGGTCCGGCTCGCCCGACGCGGCCGGCGGGACGTCGGGGGACAGCGAATAGACCGTGTCCAACAGCGTCTGATCCTCCGCTCGCAAGGGTGCCGGGCTGCCTTACGGCTGCCTGGCCTGCGCATTTTCGGGTGCAATCGTTTACGATTTACTAACGATCTGCCCTTGGCGGACTGTCCGGCCAAGGCGGCGCACGGCTCGCCGCAGCGGACTCTCTTAAGCCCTGTGGAAAAAATGGCGCCGCCGCCCGTTAACCATGTTAACCATTGCCCGAACGCCCCGGAGTCGGGGCCTTGCTCGAAAGGACAGGCCATGAAGAACGTGATCCCCATCGCCCTTGCCGCCCCGATGATCCTGATCGGCGCAGCCTATCCCGAGCCGAAACCGGAATATTATGCGCCTATCGCCCAAGCCGATCCCGTTCCGGTGACGTACCGCCCGTGCCGTCCTGGCCGCGGCGACGATCGCTGCATCCAGCTTTACGAGCGTGGCGTCCGCACGGCTTATGCGCGTTGGCTGCGCGAGCGGGGCGTCGAGCGCGACCGCACCGAGGTTGCGATGGGCGGACCCGTCGAGGAGCGGTCCTATCGGCCACGCAGTCGCCCCTCCCCCCACGCCGCGCACGAGCGCCATGACGGCCCCCGGCACGCGGCGGCGTCGGACGGGCGCTGTTACGACCATCCCTCCGACGGCGGCGGCGTACGCGGCATGTAGCTCTCCGGCGGACCTTCTTCGTGAGAGAGCCGCGCTGCCGCTGGCCCTTTTGGGCCTGGCCGTTCCGGTCCCGCCCAGCCGGCCCCCGTCCCGGTCAGGCAGGTGGGGACCGCACGGCTGGAAAATGTGCCGGAAATCCCCACCGAGATCCGTGCGGCGGTGCAGCGCTACCAGAATTACCGCGAGGCGCGCTTCCAGGATTGGTGCCGGGCGGGACGATGCTTATCGCGACGCGGTTCGGCGCCACCGCCCAGGTCCATCATGTCGAAGGACCGATGCGCGACCGCCGTCAGCTCACCTTCCACGAAGAGACTGTGTCGGAAGCCTGGACGATCCCCGGCTCCGACGCCTTCGTCTACAGCCGCGACACCGGCGGCGACGAATGGTTCCAGCTCTACTCCCGCCCGGTCGGCGGCGCCGAGGTGCGCCAGCTCACCGAGCCGGCGTTGTCGGACGCATCGAAAAGCCGATGCTGGTCATGCAGGGGGCCAACGATCCGCGCGTCCCGCAGTCGGAATCGGACCAGATCGTGCGGAGCTGAGGGCGAACGGCGCGGAGGCCTGGTACGTGCTATTCGAGGACGAAGCCCACGAGTTTTTAAAGAAGCAAAACAACGACTTGCGCCGCGAAGTTGAGACGGTATTCCTGCGGGGGCTGTTCGAACAGCGGCCGTAGGCGTCATTGCCAGGCGCGCAGCGACGCGGCAATCCACCGCGCAGGAAGCAGGATTGCTTCGCTGCGCTCGCAATGATTCGAAAGGGGCATTCTCACTCCCGGCCGTACCATTCGTCGAGGCGCATCAGCTGGTCGAACTCGCCGTAAGGCGCATATTCGGGGTGCAGCTTGGCGGCGAACGGCTCCGACCCCGTCAGCCATTTTTCCGCGACGGCGATGAAGTTGCGCGCCGCGACGGTGGTGAATTCGTCGGCGTTCAGACCCGAACGGCCGCCGACGGGGCTGGCGACATAGCCGAGGCGCCCCGACTTGCGGGCCAGCGACCAATATTCGAAGCAGCTCGCCGCCCCCTCGATGCCGCCGAAGCCCCCCTGTTCGGCGATCAGGCCGAGCAGGCCCAGCTGCAGCGAATAGCCTTCGGCGACCGCCTTGTTCGACGGCGGCTGCCCGGTCTTGTAGTCGACGATGGCGAGGCTGGCATCGGCGCAGCGGTCGATGCGGTCGGCCACGCCCTTCAGCGTCACTCCGCCCAGCTCGCACGTCCCTTCGGCCTCGGCGGCGAGCGGGCGGCGGCCCGCGGCGCGATTCTTCTCAACCTCGGCGGCGACGAAGTCGATCGCCTCCATCAGCCGCGGCTGCCACAGCGCGCGCATCAGCGGATGCGCCGAAGCACCGGCGAGCAGCGCTTCGGCTCGCGGCCGAAGCCTGGCCGGGTCGCAATCGTCGTCCTTCATCCACTGTTCGAGCACCCGATGGACCGCGCTCCCCCGCCACGCGGCGGTGGGATCGGCATCGACCGGATCGAGCGCACGAAGCCTGAGGATCCGCCGAGCGTAGAAAGCGAACGGATCCGCCTTCAACCGGTCGACCTCGGTGACCGAGATGAGCCTCGGGCGTTCCTTCGGCGACGGCGCTGGCCGCGCCGCCGGGCGATGCTCGGCCGGGCGGTCCAGCATCCGCGCCCGTTTGGCGTGGAGCGGCGAGCGGCTGACGCCGCCGGTCATCGCCTCGAGGCGGAGCCAGAAACGCGACGCGATCGCCGGCGCGCGCGCTTCGCGGCGGGCGCGGGTGACGAGCACTTGCGGCGCGCCGAGCGCGGACGCGAAATCATGAGCGGAAAGCCCGATCCGCCGCTCCAGCGACGGCAGGCCGAGCTCGGCGCGCAGCCGCGGCGCGAGCCATGGATCGGGGGCCGGCAGTGCGGGCCAGACGCCCTCGTTGAGCCCGCCGAGCACGATCAGGTCGGCATGCTGCAGCCGCGCTTCGAGCAGGCCCCAGATGAAGATGCGAGGATGCTGCCCGAACGGCGGACGTACCGCCTGCGCGGCCATCAGGCGCTCGAGCATCAGCGGAAGCTCGGCCGGAACTATCCGCTCCGGCCCCTCCCCCGCCGCCGCCTCGAGATCGGCGAAGAGATCGGCCGCGGCGCGCCCGGCCGCGCCGGTCCACACGCCGTCGCCGGCGAGGGCCGCCGCCGCCTCGCGAAGCGACGCGAGCAACGGAGCCAGACCGGGCGCCGCCGCAAAGGTGGCCGCCAGCGGCCGCAACAGCGCGACTGCTTCGGGCCACCAGGCCGCGGCCGCGTGCGTGTCCGTCAGGTGAGTGGCGAGGCCGCCAAGTCCGGCGGGCGGCCTCGGTCCGCGCAGCTCTAAATCGAGCGCTCGGACGCCGTCCAGCCAGTCCAGTCTCCGCTCGCCTGCCATGGTCAACGGGTGCTTGAGCAGCGCCAGCAACGGTACAGGCGCGAAACGCTCGGCCGCAGCGCTCGCCAGCGCCTGCAGGAAGGTGCCCGGCGGGGTCTGCGACAGCGGGCGACCGGCGCTGTCGTCGGCCTCGATGCCCCAGCGCCGCAGATGGGCCGACACGCGGCGTGCGAGCACGCGATCGGGCGTGACGAGCGCCGCGGTCCGCCGCGGCGTCTCCAGCGCTTCGCGCAGCGCCAGCGCGATCGCCTGCGCCTCCTCGGCCGGATCGGCCAGCTCCAGAGCGCGCACGCCCGTCAGCCGCCGCTCGCGCGGCGGCAGGCTTTGCCATTTGGTGGTGAAGGCCGGCGGCGCCATGGCATGGGCCACGGCGCGGCTGCGCACCGCCTGCGCGCCGCGGCCGCCCCCCCCGCGCCAGTTGCGCACCTCACCCCGGCCGACGCCCATCCGGTGGAGGAGCAGCTTCAGGTGGAATTGGGGATGGGTCTCGATCGGAGGGCGGCGGAAGGCGGTCGCCTCGTCCGGCTCATGCGGCCCGAGCGCGTCCCATTCCTCCTCGGGCATGTGAAGATCGATCGCGGGGAGCACGACCAGCCCGTCGGCGAGGCGCGCGACACGCCGCAGCAGCCGCGCCACCGCCGGCGCGCCGGTCGTGATACCGGCGGCGCAGACGAAGCTCGCCGGCGGCCGTTCACGCCAACGACGCTCGATCGCCCGAAGCAGGCGGTTGCGCCGCTCGGCCAAGTCGACCCGCCCGCGGGTGGCGAGCAGCCTCGGCCAGTCGGCGAGAATCAGCTGCAGTCGCTCGAGCGACTTTTGCCAGTGGAGCGAGAGTTCCGGCTGGTCCTGCGCGAAGCCGGCTAGCCGCGCGGGCCGGACTTCCTCGACCAAGAGCTGGTCGAGCGTACGGCCGAGGTCCTCGGCCAGCCGCAGCGCCTCGACGGCATCGCCGCCCTGGTGGCGCTGCACCAGCCGCGCCAGCAGCATCAGGCGCTCGGTCGGATCGATTGCAGGCGGGATCGGCTCCTCGGCGTCGAGCGGGTCAAGCGTTGC
The DNA here is from genome assembly GCA_036386375.1 of Allosphingosinicella sp. Lineage (GTDB taxonomy): Bacteria > Pseudomonadota > Alphaproteobacteria > Sphingomonadales > Sphingomonadaceae > Allosphingosinicella. The sequence goes on from DASVVV010000034.1 coordinate 40,383, forward strand.
GCCGATCCGCTCGTCCAGCTCGGGATCGCCGACCGGCACCAGCCGCGGCAGGAGGAGCCCGCCGTCCGAGAGGCGCACGAAAGCGTCCTGAACGGCGCGCGCGGCGCGGTTGTTCGGGACCAGGACCAGCCCGCGCGCGAGCGCCGTGGGCTCGCCCCCGAAGCGGCCAATGAGCCCCGCCGCCAGCGCGTCGGCGAAGGAGCGGTGCGGCGGGATCGTGAAGACGGCGGGAGGCACGGCGGGAGGCTAAGGTCTGTGATAGCGTCATTCCAGCGAAAGCTGGAATTTCGGTCTTCTTCGCGAAGGAAGGGGGATCCCAGCTTCCGCTTGGATGACGGGCGTAAAGCTCACCCTTCCCGCAGAATCTCCTCGGCCTTGCTGATGTTCTCGGGCCGGCCGATGTCGAACCACAGCCCCTGATGGACGGCCCCGAAGCAGCGGCCGCGCTCGATGGCGCGGTCCCAAAGAATGTTGGTCGAGAAGGGCCCGTCCGGCACGTCGCCATCGAGCAGCCGCTTCGAAACCATCTGGACGCCGGTATAGACGAACGGCGCCACGCCGCGCGACTTGCGGCGGCTGAGCGCGCCGGTCGCGCTCATGTGGAAGTCGCCGCGGCCGTTATGGCAATGGGCGCGCGCCAGCGGCACGAGAAGCAGCAGCGCGTCCATGCGGGCCTCGTCCCAGTTCGAGGCGAGCAGCCGCAGCGAATCGACCGGGCCGTCGATCCACAGATTGTCGGAATTGACCACCAGGAACGGATCGGCGTCGATCAGCGGCAGCGCCCGGACCAGCCCGCCGCCGGTCTCGAGCAGCTGGCTGCGCTCATTTGAAACAGCGACTTCAATGCCTTGAACGCGGTTGTTGAGATGCGCTTCGACCGAGTCGGCGAGATAATGGACGTTCACCACGGCCTTGCGGACGCCAGCCGCGCGGAGCCGCTCCAACGCATGGTCTATCAGCGGCTTGCCGGCCACTTCGATCAGCGGCTTGGGGCGGGTGGCGGTGAGCGGGCGCATGCGCTTGCCGAGCCCTGCGGCCATCACCATCGCCACCTGAGGGACATCATCGACCGGGCTCGGGCGAAGCGCCAGTGGCTTGCGGTATCGGCTCACGCCGCTGCCTCCCGCGCAGGCGCGGCGGCCATGCGCCGCTCGGGCGGAATGTTGGCGTCGAACCAGGCGCGGACCGGCGCGAGCGCCGGATGGGCGAGGTTACGTTCGATATAGGCCCATACGCGCGGCTGAAGCGGCAGATAATGCGGCTTGCGGTCGCGCTTCCATAGCCGGGTGAAGATGCCGACTATCTTCGTATTACGCTGCGCGCCGAGCACTTCGTAATGGGCGCGGAAGAGCGCCGGATCGGCCACGTTGGCCGCGGCGGCGTAGCGCTCGATCATCGCCTGCTCGAGCTCGGCCGAAACATCGCGCCGGGCATCCTGAAGCAGCGAGACCAGGTCGTAGGCGGGATGACCCGCCAGCGCGTCCTGGAAATCGAGCAGGCCCAGATCCTCGCGGCCGGCCACGGCCATCAGATTGTCGACATGATAGTCGCGCAGGACCAGCACCGGATTGTTCTCGACGATGCTGAGGATATCTACCCAAGCCTCTCGCCAGGCTCGATAATAGGATCGCTCGTCGACCTCGAGCCCGACCGCCGGAACGAACCATTCGATGAGCAGCGCGACCTCGCGCGTCATGGCGGCATCGTCGTAACGCGGCAGATCCTCCGGCGCCGGCTGGGCGGCGATCCGGGCGAGCAGGTCCACCGCTTTCTCGTAAATCGCCCGCTCCCGCTCAGGCTCACGCTGAAGCAGCGGCCCGACCCGGTCGTCACCGAAATCCTCGAGCAGCAGCAGCCCCTTTTGGCGGTCGATGGCGAGCGGGCGCGGCGGCGAGAAGCCGCGGTCGAGAAGATGGCCGGCCACCGCCAGGAACGGCCCGATATCCTCCTGCTCGGGCGGCGCATCCATCAGCACCGCCGAATTCTCCCCCAGATGCACGCGAAAGTAGCGCCTGAAGCTGGCATCGCCCGCCAGCGGCCGGATGTCCGCCCCCTCCCAGCCATGCGCCGCGAGGAAAGCGGGCGCATCCGCGGGCGGAATCATCGGGGCGGCCATCGCGCCCCCCAAGCGGCGGGCACCTCGGCTGTCAAGGCGCGCCCGGCCCCCGGCTCCGGGAGGAGCCTGAGCTTGAGCGCGTCCAGCCAGAGGCGCCGCATCCGCTCCGGCCATTCGATCAGTAAGACGCCCTCGGCGCGCGCCTCGTCCAGCCCGAGCTCGTCCAGCTCCGCGGCCGCCTCGATGCGGTAGAGATCGACATGCCAGACCGGCAGGCGAAGCTCGGGCGGCTCGTAGGTCAGGACGATCGGGAAGGTCGGGCTGCCGACATCGCCGTCATGTCCGAGTCCGCGCAATATCCCCCGCGCGAGCGTCGTCTTGCCAGCGCCGAGCGGGCCGTAAAGAGCGATGATGTCGCCGGGAACCAGCGCATCGGCCAAGGCGCGGCCCAACGACTCCGTCGCTTGCGCATCGGCGAGGCGGATCATCCGGCGACGCGCTGCTCGGGATAGGAAGCCTGCTGCGCCATCGTCCGCGGGAGCGTGATGATCACCGTCGTTCCCTCGCCCGGCTCGGAGTGGAGCGCGACGCTTCCGCCATGCGCCTCGACGAACTGGCGGGCAAGCGGGAGGCCGAGCCCGATCGCCGCGGCATCCTCGCCGCGGGCATCGACGGTTCGGTGGAAACGGTCGAAGACGCGCGCCTGGTCCGCGGGCGGGATGCCGCGACCATTGTCCGAGACGATGATCCGCGCCGCGGCCCGGTCCCCCTCGGCGCGTAGCAGAACTCGCCCGCCCGCATCGGTGTAAGCGATGCCGTTGGCAAGGATGTTCGCGATCGCCTGGAAAAGCCGCCGCGAATCGCCGATCACGACGCCGACCGCCGGATCGATGTCGACGGCGAGGTCCAGCCCCTTCTTCGCCGCCCGCTCTTCAGCCGCCGAAGCGGTTTCCCGGCACAAAGCGGCGAGGTCCACCTCGTCCTCCGCCAGTAGCAGGCTGCCGGTGTCGCTCTGGGTGAGATCGAGGACGTTGTCGATCAGCACGCCGAGCCTGGCGACGCTGTCGAGGATGGCGCCGACATATTCGCCCGCCGTGGGGGGCAGCTCGCCGGCATAGCCGCCGGCGAGCATCTCGGCGAAGCCGCCGATCGAGGTGAGCGGCGTGCGCAGCTCGTAGCTCATGTTCGAAACGAAGGCGGTCTTCAGCCGGTCCGCTTCCTCGAGCGCCTCGTTGCGGTCCCTCAGCGCGGTCTCGACCATGCGGCTGTCGGTGATGTCGAGCATCGTGAAGAGGGCATTGCCGTCCGGGAGCGGGACCGCGGCGAATTCAAATTCGCGTCCGTCGACCATGGCGACCCGGCCCGAGCGCTGCTTGCGCTCCTGAGTGGCGCTTCGCACCAGCTCGCGCACCAGTCCGGCATGGCGCGGCTGCTTCAGCCGAGCCGCGAGGTGCGGCGTCATGGCGTCAACCCGGGGATGGGCGGCGAGTTGTTCCTCCTCGAAGCCCCAAAGCTCCCGGAAGCGGTTGTTCCACAGGTTGAGGCGCCCGTCCGAGGCGAACACGCCGACCGCCTCGAACAAATTGTCGAAGGTGGCGCTCCGGACCCGCAGCAGAGTGTCGCGCGCGGAGGCGAGCTGGATCTGCTCGGTCCGGTCCTCGAAGATGAGGAGGAGGCCGCCGTCCGGGAGTGGCTGGGCGACGACGCGCAGATGCTTGCCGCTCGGCAGCAGCCAGTCCTCTTCGTCGGCGGCGAGGCCGCTGGTGAACCAGGCCCGATGCTCGCCTTTCCATTCCGGGAAGTCGCGCACTTCGGGAAGGTTGCCGGCCTCGCGCATCGCGTCGATCACGCGGTCGAATTCGGGCCGGTCGGCGAGGAAGTCGCCGGGCAGCGAGAAGAGCCGGGCGAAGGGCTGGTTGAAGAAGATCAGCCCGCGGTCGCGGCCGAACTGGGCGACGCCGGCGGAAAGCCGGTCGAGCATGTCGCGCTGGGCGCGGACGAAGCGGGCGAGCTCGGCCCGCGCCTCTTCCTGGTCCTCGACGTCGACCGCATAGCCGGCGACGCCGCTATTTCCGAGCGGCACCTCGACGACGTGCATCGTCCGCCGCTCGCCGGCGATGGTTACCGGAACGGTGCGGTCGACCGACTCCTGCGACGGCTCCGGCGGGGGAGCGCTCCCCTGCCCCGCCCCCTCGTCGATCAGCTCGATGCCCTCGGCGACCACCTCGGCCGCGTCGGCCGCTTCGACCGCTTGGACATAAGCCGTGTTGACCATGGTCAGCGCCTGATCCGGGCCGCGGTGCCACATCGGGAACGGCGCAACCTCGATCAGCCGCGACAGCGCCTCCAGTGCGGCGGAGCGACGCTCGAGCCGGGCCCGCAGCGCCGCCGCCTCCTGGTCGGCATCGGTGACGTCGGTGAACCACAACAAAGCCGACCCGGTCGGGAAATCGGCCGGCGCCGGACCGCCGTCGACGCGGAAGGTTCGTGCCGAGCCTTCTGGCCGCAAGGTCGTCGTGAAGGAGCCGCCGAGCGCTGCTTCCTTAATCTGCGCGCGCAGGTTCTCCCCAACATTTCCCTGAAAGTCGGCGATCGTCGGCGGCAGCACCTCCAGCCCGAGCGCGCCGGCGAGGCGGACGGGGCCGTCGAGCGCGCCGTTGCGGCCGATCAGCAGCGGCATGGCCGGCCCGGCTTCGACCAGAGCAGAGAAGCGCCTGCTTTCGGCCACGACTGAGGCGGCGGCCGCGGCGAGCCGGCGGCCGCGCAAAGTCCACCACAGCGCCATGGCGAGCCATGCCCCGGCGAACAGCGCCAGCGCAATCATCGCTTCGCGCGACAGCGTCAGCATGAATACTCGTCGATGCGCGGCGGCGGCGCGGGGACAGGACGGCGGCGCATGGCTTCCGTCCTAGCCCCGCCGCGCCGCTTGCGAAAGCCGCGCGGTGGACGCGTCAGTAGCGATAATGGTCCGGCTTGAAGGGTCCTTCGACGGGAACGCCGATATAATCGGCCTGGCGCTGGTCGAGCTTCGTGAGCTTGACGCCGAGCTTGTCCAGGTGAAGCGCGGCGACCTTCTCGTCGAGATGCTTCGGCAGGACGTAAACCTGGTTCTGATACTGGTCGGCCTTCGTCCACAGCTCGATCTGGGCAAGCACCTGATTGGTGAAGCTGGAGCTCATCACGAAGCTTGGGTGGCCGGTGGCGCAGCCCAGGTTCACGAGCCGCCCCTTGGCGAGCACGATGATCTTCTTGCCGTCCGGGAATTCGACCTCGTCGACCTGCGGCTTGATCTCCGTCCACTTCATGTTGCCGAGCGCGGCGATCTGGATCTCGCTGTCGAAATGGCCGATATTGCACACGATCGCCATGTTCTTCATCGAGCGCATGTGGTCGAGCGTGATGACGTCCATGTTACCGGTGGCGGTGACGAAGATGTCGGCGCGCCTGGTCGCTTCTTCCATCGTCACCACCTCATAGCCCTCCATCGCCGCCTGCAGCGCGCAGATCGGGTCGATTTCGGTGACGAGGACTCGCGCGCCGCCGTTGCGCAGCGAAGCGGCGCTGCCCTTGCCGACGTCGCCGAAG
>DASVVV010000035.1:0-52853 GCA_036386375.1 Allosphingosinicella sp.
GCCATCACGTCCTTGGCGTCGTCGCCCTCGGTCGCCTCGGTGGGCTTCTGGAAAGCGAGATAATATTCCTCGCGATAGATGAACATGACGATGTCGGCGTCCTGCTCGATCGAGCCGGATTCGCGAAGGTCGGCGAGCTGCGGGCGCTTGTTCTCGCGCTGCTCGACGGCGCGGCTGAGCTGCGACAGCGCCAGCACCGGCACGTTCAGTTCCTTGGCCAGCGTCTTGAGGCCGCGGCTGATCTCCGAAATCTCGTTGACGCGATTGTCGTTGCTGGAGCGGCCCGCGCCCTGGAGAAGCTGGAGATAGTCGACGATGATCAGGCCGACCCCCTTCTGCCGCTTCAGCCGCCGGGCGCGGGTGCGAAGCGCGGCGATGGTAAGGCCGGGCGTGTCGTCGATGTAGAAAGGCAGCCGCTCGAACTGGGCCGAGGCGCGGGCGAGGCTTCGAAACTCCTCCTGGCTGATCTTGCCCATGCGCAGCACTTCGGAGCTGATCCGCGACTGCTCGGCGAGCAGGCGGGTGGCGAGCTGGTCGGCCGACATTTCGAGGCTGAAAAAGGCGACGGCGGCGCCGCCCGATTTCTCCGGCTCGATCCCCTCCTCGAGGTCGTTCATGTAGCGCTGCGCGGCGGCGAAGCCGATATTGGTGGCGAGCGAGGACTTGCCCATGCCGGGGCGGCCGGCGAGGATGACGAGGTCGGACGGGTGGAGCCCGCCGGTCTTGGCGTTCAGCGATTCGAGGCCTGTGGTGACGCCGGAAAGGCCGCCGCCGGCATTGAGCGCCTTTTCGGCCATCTTCACCGCCGCCGTGGCGGCCTGCGCGAAGCTCTTCACCGAGCTTTCGCCGCCGCCTTCCTCGGCGACCCGGTAGAGCGCCGATTCGGCTTCCTCGATCTGCGCCTTGGGCTCGACCTCCTCGCTCGTGTCGAGCGCGCGCTCGACCATCTCGCGCCCGACCCCGACCAGCGCGCGAAGCAGCGCCAGGTCGTAAATCTGCTCGGCGAAGTCGCGCGCGCCGATGATCGCCGCGCCCGAACCGGTCAGCTGGGCGAGATAAGCGGGGCCGCCCAGCTCCTTCATCTCCTCGTCCGCGTCGAACAGGGGGCGGAGCGTGACCGGGCTGGCGATCATGTTGCGGTCGAGCAGCCGCAAGATCTGCTCGTAGATGCGACCGTGCAGCGGCTCGAAGAAATGGTCGGGACGGAGCTTGAGCTGGATGTCCTCGGCGAGCCGGTTGTCGATCATCAAGGCGCCGAGCAGGGCGGCTTCGGCCTCGACATTGTGCGGAAGCGACTGCGCGGTGGGCGCGGCGGCGGTCCCGATGAGCGCAAGCGACTGTACCATGGCCCCACCCTACCCCTTCTGCCGAACGGCTCAAGCAGGCGCGGGCGGCGCAGATCATTCGGACGGGGAGGGAATTGTGGATCGGCTGTGGCCGAATGGCCGAGGCCGCTGGCCACGCCATGCTGCACCCGCTAACGAACGGGCCATGGGCGAGGCGCGGATCATCGACATCGAGCTCGACGAGCGCTCGATCCTGAAGCGCAACCCCGACATCGAGCATGAGCGCCGCGTCGCGATCTTCGACCTGCTCGAGGCCAACAGCTTCGAGGCGTCGGGCCATGGCGGGCCCTACCGGCTGAGGCTCAGCGTCGAGGAGTCGCGGCTCTGCCTCGAGCTTCGCGACGAGGCGGGGCAACCGCTCGAGACGATCCGGATCGGCCTCGCCCGCTTCCGCCGCCCGATCCGCGACTATTTCACCATCTGCGAAAGCTATTTCCGCACCGTGCGGTCGGACCATCCGCGCGGCCTCGAAGCCATCGACATGAGCCGCCGCGGCCTCCACAACGAAGCGGCCGAGCTGCTTCAGGAATGCCTCGGGCCCAAGGTGACGATGGATTTCGACACCGCGCGCCGACTCTTCACCCTGATCTGCGTCCTCCACATCAAGCAGCCGACGACGGCAGTTGACTCGCACGGCGCCGACCCCGCATCCCATCCGGGATGAAGCGCGCCTTCCTTCCGCTCCCGATGCTTGCGGTGGCTGCCTGCCAGACCCCCTCGCAAGAGCATATCCACAGCCCGGTGCGAAACCCGGTGTACCAGGCGTTCGGCGGGGAGCCGTTCTGGAGCCTGGCGATCGGGAACGACCGCATCGTGCTCAGCCTTGATGGGACCGACGCGGTGTGGCCGCGCACGCTGCCGCGGACCGTGGACCGCGTCCGCACCTGGCAATCGGGGGACGGAACGGCGGTGATAAGCATCGAGGCGCGCCCCGGTCCCTGCGTCACCGAAGGGCAGGAGATCTTCGAAGACGAGGTGCGCGTGCGCCTCAGCGGCCGCGAGCTCACCGGCTGCGGCGGGCGACTCATCGGGCGGGAGGACGAATAATGGCGCACCCGGCAGTGGCGCGTGCGGGACGGACGGTTGCCGGAGCATCTCCGAGCTTGAGCCACTCGCGAGGAAGTGCTGTTAGGAGGACGCGGCGATCGGTCGCCGCACCGGAGCGCCAGTCATGTCAAAAGCCGATAATTTGATCCAACGTGCCAAAGGGCTGACGATGAAGCCAGACGAGGCTGAATTGCAGAGGCGCAGCTTTGCTTATGGGAATGCCAAGGCGGAGAATGACCGGGTGACCAGGGAGATGGTCGACAAGGCTGCCGCGAAGCACCCGAAAGGCTAAGATGTCGGACCGCCAGACTGTCTCGGAGGACCCTCTTCTCATTCAGGATCCGGAAGAGCGAGCAGCGGCAGAAGCTGAGAACGCGCTACTCCAATTCGACCGAGTTCTTGATTTGATCGACATGGCCGTTCGCGATGGCCAGCCTTTCAGGTTGCGGCCTTCAACCATTCTGGTGCTGCATGCCGAGGCCATGCGCGGAGTCCATCGGCAAGCCGGCACCTGGCGCAATACTCCTGTTCAAATCGAAGGAAGCCGCCATCAGCCCCCCGCCGAACACCTGGTCGTGGTCAGCGTGGAAGACATGTGCGATTGGGTGAACACCCACTGGAACGAGCGTTCCGCAATCGAACTCTGTACCTACGTGATGTGGCGTAATTGGATACATCCATTCGCAGACGGCAATGGCCGGACTGCGCGTGCCGTAGCTTACCTTGTGCTGTGCGTCCGCGCGGGCGCTCGCTTGCCGGGCGCGCCAACGATCCCTGAACAAATCGCGGAAAACAAACGACCGTATTACGAGGCGCTGGAGGCGGCAGATGCATCGGGCGATCCGCTGAACCCTGATCTCGGCGCAGTGGTGACGCTCTTGGAAGGATATCTCACGCGGCAGCTGCAGGCGGTCCTTGACGCGGCCACGCAGGCCGGCGGGGCTGGTGACGACAACAGCCGAAGGTTTCATTGATGGCGATCATGGCCGACCGCTGGATTCGCGAGCGGGCGCAGGCGGACGGGATGATCGAGCCGTTCGTCGAGGCGCAGCGGCGCGAGGGGTGCATCAGCTACGGCCTGTCCTCCTACGGCTATGACGCGCGAGTCTCCGACGATTTCAAGATCTTCACCAACGTCGACAACGCCATCGTCGACCCAAAGGACTTCGCGCAGAACAGCTTCGTCGACCGCAAGCTCGACGTGTGCATCATCCCGCCCAACAGCTTCGCGCTTGCCCGGACGGTCGAGTATTTCCGGATTCCGCGCGACGTGCTGGTGATCTGCCTTGGCAAGTCGACCTATGCCCGCTGCGGGATCATCGTCAACGTCACCCCGCTCGAGCCCGGTTGGGAGGGGCATGTGACTCTGGAATTCTCGAATACCACGCCGCTTCCCGCCAAGGTCTATGCCAATGAAGGCGCCTGCCAGTTCCTGTTCCTGCAGGGGAACGAACCGTGCGAGGTGACCTATGCCGACCGCGCCGGCAAATATATGGGCCAGCGCGGAGTCACGCTGCCGAAACTCTAGCCTCGGCGGGCACGACTTTTTCGACCCAGCCGGCATATGCCTCGATATATTTGGTCAGGAAGGCGCGGGTCGAATCGTCGGTCAACTCGCCATCCTGGAACTGACCGCCGACGTTGCTGAGATAGGCCTCCGGCTGCTGCAGCGTCGGCATGTTCAGGAAGACGAGCGACTGGCGCAGATGGTGGTTGGCGCCAAACGCGCCCAGGCCGCCCGGGGTCACGCTCACGACGCCGGTCGGCTTCCCGTCCCAGGCGGAATGTCCGTAGGGACGCGAGCCGATGTCGATCGCATTCTTGAGCACGCCGGGCACCGAGCGATTATATTCCGGCGTCACGAACAGCACGCCGTCCGCGGAGCGGATGCGATCGCGGAAATCGACCCATTCGGCCGGCGGATCCGCATCCAAATCCTGATTGTAGAGCGACAGCTGGCCGATCTCGACGATGTCGAGCTTCAAATGGCCCGGCGCCAGCTTCGCCAACGCATAGGCGACGGCGCGGCTGAACGATTCGCGGCGCAGGCTGCCGACGACCACGGCGATGTTGCGGGTGGCGGGCATGACTTTCATCTCCTTTGTCCCTGAACTGTAGAACTGGAGATGGGGCCCGGCGAGCGTTTCGCAAAGGCCCCGGAAGGACAAATTGGTGTTGCTGATTAAGCAACGCTCATGGTTCGACCGGCGGATCCTCCACCCGCTGCGAACGCGCCTGAAGATAGGCGAACAGCGCCGCGATCTCGGCATCGTTCAGGTGACGAGTGTCGTTGCGGGCGATTTCACCCATCAGTCCGAGGTCGCGCCCGCTGGGCGGAACGCCGGTGCGCAGCAGCCGGCGGAATTGATCGAGATCGTAGGCGCCGACGATCGACAGGCCGGGCGCGCTCGTATCGGGAGTCGGCCGGCCGCCCGACAGGTCGGCCCCATGGCATTCGGAGCAGACAAGGGTGGCGAGACGGCGGCCCGCGGCGTGCTGAGCGCCGGTGTCGTAGGGCTGGCGGACCCGGAAATCCTCCATCCGCTCGACTGCGGAGGGGAAGCGGCCGAGCGCGAGCACGGCCCGTCCGATCGGGCCCCACTGGATCGTGGAGACGCGCTCGCCGCTGCGCGGGAGGCTGCGGATCCAGGCGATCATCGCCGCGACTTCCCGATCGGAGAGGTGCTGGTACATGGGCGAGGGCATCACGAACAGCGCGCGCCCGTCATGGCCGATGCCCTGGCGAATTCCCTGGGCGAGCTGCTGATCGTTGACGCGGGCCGCGAGCTCGGTGAGGTTCGGAGTCCAGACCTTCGCAAACGGCCCGGCGTCGAACATCATCCGGCCCCGCAGCCCTTCGCCGTGGCAGCCGACGCAGCCGAGGATGCGGCCCTGGCGCTCGGCGTCGGCGAGCTGCGCGGCGGTGGGAGCCGCAAGCCGCTCCGGCGTCGCCTCGTGGGTCCGGCCCAGCACGCGCGCGGAGGCGAACCAGGCCCAACCGGCGAACAGCGCAGCCGCGATCACCAAAGCCGCCAGCAAATAGCCCAGCCATCGCAGCACCTTGCGCATAAACCTACGCTCCCCGTTTTCGGTCGCGGCGCTTTGACGGCACCAGGTTTCAGGCCGATGCCGGGGAGCGCCAATATTTGTTTCGATTGTCAGCGCAAGCGCCACCCGCCGCGTTCCGCTAGCGGCGGCGGCCCTGGTGGCGGATGTTGCCGGGGCGGCCGCGCCGGCCCTGCATCCGCCCGCCGTCGCGCGCCTCGCCGCGATCGCGGCCGCGGCGCGGCGACCGGGCCGAGCCGGGCGCGGCGTCGGGAAGCTCGAAGCGAAGCGCTCCGCTGACGGGCTCGGCCTCGGCGAGACGGAGCGTCAGGCGCTGCCCGGGCGCGTAGGTCTCGCCGCTGTCGTCGCCGATCAGGCGCTGGCTCGCCTCGTCGTACCGGAAATATTCCTCCCCCAGCGTCGAGACCGGTACCAGCCCGTCGCCTCCCAATTCTTCCACCGTGGCGAAGAAGCCGAACGGCTGCACGCCGGTGATCCGACATTTGACCAGCTGCCCGACATGATCGGCGAGATAGGCGGCGACATAGCGGTCGAGCGTGTCGCGCTCCGCCTCCATCGCGCGCCGCTCGAGGTTGGAGATGAGCTCGCCCGTCATCTCCATCGCCTCAGCCTCCTGGTCGGTGAGGCCGCCGTCGCCGAGCCGCCAGGCGCGAACCAGCGAGCGATGGACGATGAGGTCCGCATAGCGGCGGATCGGGCTGGTGAAATGGGCGTAGGAGCCGAGCGCGAGCCCGAAATGGCCGTGATTCTGCGGCCCGTAATAGGCCTGTGTCTGAGTCCGAAGCACCTGCTCCATCACCTGCGGCCGGAAGTCCGCTTCGCCGACCCGGTCGAGGATGTGGTTGAAGGTGGAAGGGCGGACGACCTGGCCGAGCGCGAACTCGATTCCGAACGTCTTCAGATAGTCCTTGAGCGCAACCAGCTTCTCGCGGCTCGGCGGCTCGTGGACGCGGTACATGACCGGCGCCTTCTTCGCCTCCAGCGCCTTGGCGGCGGCGACGTTCGCGGCGATCATATAATCCTCGATCAGCTTGTGCGCGTCGAGCCGCTCGCGCGGGGCAACCGACATGATCCGCCCCTTCTCGTCCAGCACGACACGCCGCTCCGGCAGCTCGAGCTCGAGCGGCTCGCGCCTCTCCCGCGCCGCATAGATGGCGCGCCAGCAGGTCCAGAGCGGCTTCAGCGTCGATTCGACCAGCTGCGGCGCCACCGCCGGCGGCTCCCCTACGATCTCCGGCATCGAGCAGGGCGAAGAGAAGACTTCCACGACTTCGTTCTCGGCCTGATCGATCGCGGCCTGGGCGTCTTCATAGGCGATGTTCGCCGCGATCCGGACCCTGGCCCGGGTGAAGCGCCAGCTCCTGAGCTGGCCGTCCTTCGCGACCTGCAGGTGGCAGGCCAAAGCGGCGCGATCCTGGCCTTCCTTCAGCGAGCAGATGTCGGCGCTGAGCGTCTCGGGCAGCATCGGCACGACGCGGTCGGGGAAATAGACGCTGTTGCCGCGCTTCCTCGCCTCTTTATCGAGCGCGGAGCCGGGGCGGACGTAGAAGCCGACATCGGCGATCGCGACGATCGCCTTCCAGCCGCCGGGATTAGCCGGATCGTCGTCGGGAGCGGCCCAGACGGCATCGTCGTGGTCGCGCGCGTCGGCCGGGTCGATCGCGACAATGGGGATGTGCGTCAGATCCTCGCGTTCGCCCAGCGGCTGGCGCGCGACGCGCTTCGCCTCCGCCAGCACCTCGTCGGGGAATTGATCCGGAATACCGTGCTTATGGATCGCGATCAGACTGAAGCTGCGCGGCGCGAATGGATCGCCGAGGACGGTGTCGACTCGTGCCGACAGCCGCGGCGGCCTCCCTGTCTTCTCAGCCAGGACGAGATCGCCGGTCCCCGCCCCGCCGAGGTCGGAAATGGGAAGCTCGCGCCGCTCCTTCTTCTCGACCGGGCGCAGCCAGTGCGACGTGCCCTCCTGATGGACGACGCCGAGCACCAGCTCGCTGCCCTTCAAGAGCTTCTTCATCGGATGGGCGATCCAGCCCTCCCTCCCCTCTTCGGTGCGCGACAGGATGCGGTCGCCCACGCCGAGCGCGCTGCCGCGGCCCTTGCGCTCCATCACCCGGAGGCGCGGCGGCGGCCCTTCCGCCTCCCAGCGCTCCGGCACAGCGTAGGCGCGGCCGCTGTCGTCGATGTCCACGACGCGAAGCACCGTCACCTTGGGAACGCCGCCCATCTTGTGGAACGCGCGGCCGGGGGCGGCGTCGATCAGCCCTTCGTCCGCCATGTCCCTGAGCAGCGCCTTGAGCTCGATCTTCTCATTGCCCTTGAGGCCGAAGGCGCGCGCCAACTCCCTTTTCCCCGACGGCTCGTCGGCCGACTGGATGAAGTCGAGAATCTGCTGGCGGGTCGGGAGGCCGCCTTTGGCTGGTCGTCTGGCCATCTAGGCCTCAACCCCGTGACCCCGGACTTGATCCGGGGTCCAGCTTTCCTCGGCGCCTGTCGCGCAGGAATTCGGCTGCCGGATCATTTCCGCCGCTCTGCGCCCGAGCGGAGGCGAGTCGCAAGACCCTCGCCGCCGGGCTAGGGCGCCCCGGATGGAGACGAGACTGCTAAGCCACCCGGCGCATGCCAGCGCCGTCGTCGACGGCGACATCTCCGTGCGCGTGGAGCGCCTCTCTCGCACGGCGGTGCGTTTCCGCTACCTGCTGCATGGACGAATCGACCGGATCGTCGTTCCCGGACCGGCCGCGCCGGCGCGGACCGACGAACTGTGGAAGACCACCTGCTTCGAAGCCTTCCTGGCCCCGGATGAGACCGGCTCCTACGTCGAGCTGAACTTCTCGCCCTCATCGCAATGGGCGGCCTACGAGTTCACCGGCTATCGCGCCGGCATGAGCCCGGCCGGAGTGTCGGCACCCCCCGCCATCGCGGTCGAGCGGGAGGCGGACCGCTTTTCGCTGACCGCGACCATTGCGCTTCACCTCCCACACGGGCGCTACCGGCTCGGCCTGGCCGCGATCATCGAGGAGCGCGACGGCGGCAAAAGCTATTTCGCGCTCGCCCACCCCGCCGAGGCGCCGGATTTTCACCGGCGGGATTGCTTCGCGCTCGAACTCCCGGCAGCGGAGCGGCCATGAAGTTCGGCATCGACCGCCTCCTCGCCGACCCCGATCTGCGCCGCCCGCTCGAAGGCCGACGGGTCGCGCTGCTCGCCCATCCGGCGTCGGTGACGGCGGACCTCGCCCATTCGCTCGATGCGCTGATCGCTTCCGGCCTCGACGTCACCGCCGCCTTCGGGCCGCAGCACGGGCTGAGGGGCGACAAGCAGGACAATATGGTGGAATCGGAGGATTTCACCGACCGCCGCCACAACATCCCGGTCTTCAGTCTCTACGGCGAAGTCCGCCGCCCGACGGGCCAGTCCATGGGGACGTTCGACACCCTGCTGGTCGACCTCCAGGACGTGGGCTGCCGCATCTACACCTTCGTTACGACCCTGCTCTACGTGCTCGAGGCGGCGGCGCAGCACGGCAAAGCGGTGTGGGTGCTGGACCGGCCGAACCCGGCGGGGCGCCCGATAGAGGGTCTGACTTTGCGCGAAGGCTGGGAGAGCTTCGTCGGCGCCGGGCCGATGCCAATGCGCCACGGCCTCACGCTCGGCGAGATGGGCCGTTGGTTCATCGACCGCTTCGCCCTCGACGTCGATTATCGCGTGATCGAAATGGAGGGCTACGACCCGCAAGCGTCGCCGGGCCACGGCTGGCCGCTCGGCGAGCGCGTCTGGATCAATCCGAGCCCGAACGCGCCGAACCTGTGGATGGCCCGCGCTTACGCCGGCACGGTGATGCTCGAAGGAACGACGCTGTCCGAAGGCCGCGGCACGACCCGCCCGCTCGAGCTGTTCGGCGCCCCCGATCTCGACGCCCGCGCGATGCTCGCCGAAATGCGCCGGCTCGCGCCCGAATGGCTGGAGGGCTGCGTCCTCCGCGAATGCGCGTTCCAGCCGACCTTCCACAAGCATGTCGGCCAGCTCTGCCACGGGCTGCAAATCCACACCGAAGGCCCCGCTTACGGCCACGACGCCTTCCGCCCCTGGCGGCTGCAGGCGCTCGCCTTCAAGGCGATCCGCCGCCTCGATCCGGAATATGCGCTGTGGCGCGATTTCCCCTATGAATATGAGTTCGACAAGCTCGCCATCGACGTCATCAACGGCGGTCCCGGCTTGCGCGAATGGGTCGACGACCAGGCGGCCGCCCCGGTCGACCTCGAGGCGCTGACGTCCCCCGACGAAGCGGCCTGGCTGGAAGAGCGGCGGCCGTTCCTGCTCTATTGAGCGACCACAGTCTGCTCGATGACGCCGAACATCGGATGGGCGCTCTCGTCGTCCATCCAAATGCGGATCGTGTCGCCGTGCTTCAGGAAGGGCGTTGCCGGCCTGCCGTCGAGGATGGTCTCGACGGTCCGGACTTCCGCGAGGCAGGAATAGCCGCGGCCGCCGCGGTCGACGGGCTTGCCCGGGCCCCCATCTTCGTCGCGGTTCGAGACGGTGCCGGAGCCGATGATCGAGCCGGCGCCGAGATTGCGGGTCTTGGCGAGGTGCGCGACCAGCGTGCCGAAGTCGAAAGTCATGTCGACGCCCGCATCGGCGCGCCCGAACGGGCGGCCGTTGAGGTCGACCTTGAGCGTGCCGTGGAGCTTGCCGCCCTGCCATGACTCCCCGAGCTCGTCCGGCGTCACCAGCACCGGCGACAGCGCCGAAGCGGGCTTGGACTGAAGGAAGCCGAACCCCTTGGCGAGCTCGGCCGGGATCAGATTGCGCAGCGAGACGTCGTTGACCAGCCCGACCAGTTTGATGTGCTCCAGCGCCGCTTCGCGCGTCACGCCCCGCGGGACGTCGTCGGTGACGATGACGATCTCGGCCTCGAGGTCGCAGCCCCAGCTCTCATCCGCGAGTGGGATCGGGTCGCGCGGCGCCAGCATCTCGTCGGACGCCCCCTGATACATGAGCGGGTCGGTCCAGAAGCTCTCCGGCATCTCCGCTCCCCTCGCCTTCCGCACCAGCTCGACGTGGTTCACATAGGCCGAGCCGTCGGCCCACTGATATGCGCGCGGCAGCGGCGCGTCGGCCTGCCGCTCGTGGAACCGCTCCTTCGGGATGGCGTCATGGGCGAGATCCTGGGCGAGCAGCCGGAGCTGCGGCTCCACCAGCGCCCAATCGTCGAGCGCCGACTGCAGCGTCGGCGCGATATGCGCTGCATCGGCGTACCAGGCGAGATCGCGGCTGACGACCACGAGACGGCCGTCGCGGCCGGATCTGAGCGATGCGAGCTTCATTCATTACTCCCACGTCATCCCGACGAAAGTCGGGACGGATCAAGTCCGGGATGACGGATCGCAACTGGCATTTACCTCCCGCGTTGGCTAGTGGCACCGCAATCACGGATCACCCGATTTTCCCGAGGCTTTCCATGCGCAATATCGACCATTTCATTGCCGGCGCCGGCTATGCGTCGGGCGAGCGGCAGGGCGACGTCTTCGACCCCAATGACGGCGGCATCCAGGCGCGGGTGCGCTTCGGCACCGCCGCCGATCTCGAGCAGGCGGTCGCCGCCGCCCGCAACGCGCTCCCCGGCTGGGCGGCCACCAACCCGCAGCGGCGCGCGCGCGTCATGTTCAACTTCAAGGCCCTGGTCGAGGCCAATATGGAGGAGCTCGCCCACCTCCTCTCCTCCGAGCATGGCAAGGTGATCGCCGACGCCCGCGGCGACGTCCAGCGCGGGCTGGAGGTGATCGAATATGCCTGCGGCATCCCGCACGCGCTGAAGGGCGAATATACACAGGGCGCCGGCCCCGGCATCGACGTCTATTCGATGCGCCAGCCGCTCGGCATCGTCGCCGGCATCACACCGTTCAACTTCCCGGCGATGATCCCGATGTGGATGTTCGGGGTCGCCATCGCCTGCGGCAACGCCTTCATCCTCAAGCCTTCCGAGCGCGACCCGTCCGTCCCGATCCGCCTCGCCGAGCTGATGAAGGAAGCCGGCCTTCCCGACGGCATCATCAACGTCGTCCATGGCGACAAGGAGATGGTCGACGCGATCCTCGACCATGACGAGATCAAGGCGATCAGCTTCGTCGGATCGTCCGACATCGCCCATTATATCTACACCCGCGGCAGCGCGAACGGGAAGCGGGTGCAGGCGTTCGGCGGCGCCAAGAATCACGGCATCGTCATGCCCGACGCCGATCTGGACCAGGTGGTGAACGACCTCGCCGGCGCCGCCTTCGGCTCGGCGGGCGAGCGGTGCATGGCGCTTCCCGTCGTCGTCCCCGTCGGCGACAAGACGGCGGACGATCTGCGCGAGAAGCTGATCCCGGCCATCAACAGGCTTCGGGTCGGCGTTTCGACCGACGCCGAGGCGCATTACGGGCCCGTCATCAACGCCGCCCATAAGAGCCGCATCGAAAGCTACATCCAGATGTGCGTCGACGAAGGCGGCGAGCTCGTCATCGACGGCCGCGGCTTCGCGCTCCAGGGACATGAGCGGGGCTTCTTCATCGGCCCTACCTTCTTCGACCATGTGAAGCCCCATTTTCGCTCCTACCAGGAGGAGATTTTCGGGCCGGTCCTTCAGATGGTCCGCGCCGACAGCTTCGAGGAGGCGCTTCGGCTGCCGAGCGACCACCAATATGGCAACGGCGTCGCCATCTTCACCAGGAACGGCCACGCCGCCCGCGAATTCGCCGCCCGGGTCAATGTCGGCATGGTCGGCATCAACGTTCCGATCCCGGTGCCGGTCGCCTATCACACGTTCGGCGGCTGGAAGCGCAGCGGCTTCGGCGACATCGACCAGCACGGCCCCGAGGGCGTCCGCTTCTGGACCAAGAACAAGAAGATCACCCAGCGCTGGCCCGACGGCAGCGTTACGGGCGAGAACGCCTTCGTCATCCCGACGATGGGGTGAGGCATGAGCCAATTCGACCTTACCGACGAGCAGCGCCAGATTCAGGAGATGGCGCGGCAATTCACCGCCGACGCGATCACGCCCCATGCCGGCGAATGGGACGAGAAGCACATCTTCCCGCGCGCCACGATCCGGCAGGCGGCGGAGCTCGGCTTCGGCTCGATCTACGTCTCCGAGGAGAGCGGCGGCATCGGCCTGGGGCGGCTCGAGGCGGCCTTGATCATGGAAGCGATGGCCTATGGCTGCCCGTCCACAAGCGCCTTCATCTCGATCCATAACATGGCGAGCTGGATGATCGACCGGTTCGGCTCCGCGACGGTCAAGCAGAAGTATCTGCCGTCGATGGTGACGATGGAGCAGATCGGCTCTTATTGCCTGACCGAGCCCGGTTCCGGCTCCGACGCCGCGGCGCTGAAGACCCGCGCCGTGAGGGACGGCGACGATTATGTCGTCAGCGGCTCGAAGGCCTTCATCTCCGGCGGCGGCGAAAATGAGATTTACGTGACCATGGTCCGCACCGGCCAGGAGGGGCCGAAGGGGATCAGCGCGCTCGTCATCGAGAAGGATATGCCGGGAGTGAGCTTCGGCGCCCAGGAGCGCAAGCTGGGCTGGCATTCGCAGCCTACCGCGCAGGTCAATTTCGACGAGGTCCGCGTGCCGGCCGAGAATCTGGTCGGCGGCGAGGGCGAGGGCTTCCGGATCGCGATGATGGGCCTCGACGGCGGCCGCCTCAACATCGGCGCATGCAGCCTAGGCGGCGCCCAGCGCTGCCTCGACGAGGCGGTCCGCTACACCAAGGAGCGCAAGCAGTTCGGCCAGCCGATCGCGGACTTCCAGAACACCCAGTTCATGCTCGCCGACATGGAGACCGAGCTGCAGGCGGCGCGGATGCTGCTCTACGCCGCGGCGGTGAAGGTGACCGAGAATGCGCCCGACAAGACCAAATTCGCGGCCATGGCCAAGCGCCTCGCCACCGACACCGGCTCCTCGGTTGTCGATCGCGCGCTACAGTTGCACGGCGGCTACGGCTATCTGATGGATTATCCGATCGAGCGCTTCTGGCGCGACCTTCGGGTCCATTCGATCCTCGAAGGCACGAACCAGGTGATGCGGGTTATCGTCGGCCGCGACCTGGTGCGGCAGTGACTTTGCGGTCCTGACGATGCACGGCAGCGCTGCAATGACCCAGACCGTCCTGTCCCGCGTCGAAGGCAGCGCGGGCCGCCTCAGCCTCAACCGCCCCAAGGCGATCCATGCGCTCGACCTCGACATGGTGCTGGCGATGACCGCCTCGCTGATCGAATGGCTGCACGATCCGCAGGTCGAGGCGGTGATCATCGATCATGCCGCCGCGCCCGATGGCGACCCGAAATTGTCTCGCGGCTTCTGCGCCGGCGGCGACGTCGTCACGATCGCCAGAAGCACCCAAGGCACCGGGGCGGCGGCGCGGGCCTTCTTCTTCAACGAATATCGGCTCAACCACCTGCTCTTCACCTATCCGAAGCCGACGGCGGTCTTCATGGACGGGGTGACCATGGGCGGCGGAGTCGGCATATCCCGCCCCTGCCGCTACCGGATCGCCACCGACCGCACGCTCTTCGCCATGCCGGAGACTTCGATCGGTCTGTTCCCGGACGTCGGCGGCGGCTGGCACTTGTCACGCCTGCTCGGGCGGCTGCCGCAATATCTGGCGCTCACCGGCCGCCGGCTCGACGGCGCCGAATGCTTCGCGCTGGGCCTTGCGACCCACTATATCCCGCACGAACAGCTCGATCAGCTCAAGCACGACATCGCCGAGGATCCCAGCCGCATCGACGCCTATCTTGCGCACGCCCAGGCGCCCCCGCCGCCGGCCAGGATCAAGGCCGACCGCGACAAGATCTGCCGCCTGTTCGAAGCGCCCACGCTCGAAGGGATAATCGCCACGCTCGAGGCGGACGGCTCGGAATGGGCGCTGAAGACGCTGGAAGGCCTGAAGACCAAGTCGCCGACCGCGTGCAAGGTCTCGCTGCGGCTGCTGGAAAAAGGCGGGGAGCTGCGCGATTTCGCCGGGGAGATGGGGATGGAATATGCGTTGATGGCGAACGTTTCCGCCCATCCCGATTTCGCCGAAGGGGTGCGCGCCTTGCTCGTCGACAAGGACAACAAGCCGGTGTGGTGCCCCGCCGCGCCCGAGGAGGTGACCGAGGAGATGGTCGAGCGCATGTTCGAGCCGCTGCCGCCCGGCGAGGCGTGGACGCCGCTGCCGCTGGAGCGCAACCGGTGACCGACACGCGCGTGTTCAAGCTTCCCCAGAAGGTGCCCGAGCCGGCGGATCTCGCCGCCGCCTGGACGAAGGTCATCGAAAATGCCCTCCAGGCGATGAAGAGCGGCGTGCGCGTACCTTCCTCGATGGCGCACGACCCGACCGCGCCGGCGCGCGCCTTTGCCGAATTCACCATGCAGATGTGGACCGACCCGGCCGGCGTCCTCCGCGCGAGCCAGGCGGCGGCGGCCGAATGGATGGAGCTTTGGGGGCAGACCGCGCGGCGGGCCTCGGGCGCCAAGCCGGCGCCGCTGATCGCGCCCGAGCGCGGCGACCGTCGCTTCAGCGACCCCGCCTGGTCCGAAGAGCCCGTGTTCGATTATCTGAAGCAGGCCTATCTGCTCGCCAGCCGACAGGCGACGGATTTGGTTCAGCACGCCGAGGGGGTGGACGAGGCGACGCGGACGCGGGCGCTCTTCTTCACCCAGGCCTATCTCAACGCGCTTTCGCCCTCGAACTTCGCCTTCACCAATCCGGAGGCGATCCGGCGCGCGATCGACACCGGCTCGATCAGCCTGCTTTCCGGCCTCGCCAACCTGCTCGCCGACGCCGCCACCGAGGCGAAGCTGCCGCGGCGGCGGACGAGCAGCGAGTTCGTGCTCGGCGAGACGATCGCGGCGACGCCCGGGAGCGTCGTCTTCCAGAACGAGCTGATGCAGCTCATCCAGTATGCGCCGATGACGGAGAGGGTATATAAGCGCCCGCTGCTCTACGTCCCGCCCCTTGTGAACAAATACTATTTGCTGGACCTACAGCCCAAGTCGAGCCTCATCCGCTGGCTGGTCGAACAAGGCCACAGCGTCTTCGTCATCTCGTGGATCAATCCGGGGCCGGAGCTGGCCGACAAGGGGCTGGCCGACTATCTCGAGCTCGGGCCCGTGGCCGCGCTCGACGCCATCGAGCAGGCGACCGGCGAGCGCGTCGTCGACGCCTTCGGCTTCTGCATGGGCGGGACCCTGCTCGGCATCGCCACCGCTTTGCTCGAGGCCCGCGGCGAGGCGGGCCGGCTCGGTTCAGCGACGGCTATCGGCGCCCTTTTCGATTTCTCCCGCCTGGGCCAGTGGGCAACCTTCACCGAGCCCGACCAGCTCAAGGCGATGGAGCGCCATCTCCACGTCAAGGGCATCCTCCACGCCAACGAGCTGCAGGCGCTGTTCAGCGTCGTTCGCGCCAACGACCTGATCTGGTCGTCGGTCGTCAGCCACTATCTGCTCGACCGAGAGGCGCCCCCTTCGGATATCCTCCACTGGTTCGCCGACGGCGCCCACATCCCAAAGACATTCCTGCTCGACTGGGTCACCGACGTGCTCAA
Organism: Allosphingosinicella sp.; assembly: GCA_036386375.1. Taxonomy (GTDB): domain Bacteria; phylum Pseudomonadota; class Alphaproteobacteria; order Sphingomonadales; family Sphingomonadaceae; genus Allosphingosinicella. The sequence goes on from DASVVV010000035.1 coordinate 16,039, forward strand.
AGAGAACAAGCTCAGCAAGGCCGGCGCGCTGAAGCTGGGCGAGAATGCGATCGACCTCGGCGCCGTCGAGACGCCGATGATGGTGATCTCGCTCAAGGACGACCATGTCTCCGCCTGGGAGGCGACCTATGACGGCGCGCGGCTGTTCGGCGGCGAGAAGCGCTTCCTGCTCGGCGGCTCGGGCCACAATGCCGGCGTCATCAACCCGCCCGCGGCCAACAAGCACGGCTATTGGACCAACGACGCGATGCCGGAGACGGCGGAAGCCTGGATGGAAGGCGCCACGCGCTGCGAGGGCTCGTGGTGGCCGGAATGGCAAAGCTGGCTGGTCCGCGACGGCATCGGGCGGGTGCCCGCGCGCACGCCCGGCGACGGGAAGCTCAAGGTGATCGAGCCGGCGCCGGGCAGCTATGTGCGGGTGCGCGGCTGAGCTCCCGCTGGAACGACGTGAGGAAAGACATGGCCAATTACGAAAACATCCTCGTCGAGCAGCGCGGCGCGGTGACCTTGATTACGCTCAACCGGCCGAAGGCGCTGAACGCGCTGAACAGCAATGTCCTGGCCGAGCTGATCCACGCCTTCGAAGGCTACGACGCCGACGACACGCAGCGCTGCGCAATCCTCACCGGCTCCGACCGCGCCTTCGCCGCCGGCGCCGACATCAAGGAGATGTCGGACCAGGGCTTCGCCTCGATGTACTCGTCCAACTTCTTCGCCGGCTGGGAGAAGGTCACCGCAACCCGCAAGCCCTGGATCGCGGCGGTCGCCGGCTATGCGCTCGGCGGCGGCTGCGAGGTGGCGATGATGGCCGATTTCATCATCGCGGCCGACACCGCCAAATTCGGCCAGCCCGAAATCAAGCTCGGCGTCACCCCCGGCATGGGCGGCTCGCAGCGCCTCACCCGCGCCGTCGGCAAGGCCAAGGCGATGGAGATGTGCCTCACCGGCCGGATGATGGATGCGGCCGAAGCGGAGCAGTCCGGCCTGGTCGCGAAGGTCGTCCAGGCCGACCAGCTGATCGCCGAGGCGCTGAAGACGGCGGAGCTGATCGCCTCGATGGCGCCGCTCGCCGCGATCGCGACCAAGGAGATGGTCAACGCCGCCTATGAGACGACGCTCGCCCAGGGCATAGTCTTCGAGCGCCGCCTGTTCCACGGCCTGTTCGGAACCGCGGACCAGAAGGAAGGCATGTCTGCCTTCGTCGCCAAGCGCGAAGCGCAGTGGGAGGGGCGTTGACCCTCCTCGTTATCGGCGAAGGCCGGAATGACGGGAGCGAATCATGGCACGCATCGCATTCATCGGGCTCGGCAATATGGGCGGAGGAATGGCCGCGAACCTCGCCAGGGCCGGGCATGACGTCAGGGCTTTCGACCTCTCGCAGGCGGCGCTGGAGCGGGCGACGGAGCGCGGCTGCCTCGCCGCCGGATCGGCCGACGAGGCGGTCGAGGAGGCCGAGGCCGTCATCACCATGCTTCCCGCCGGCAAGCATGTCCGCGAGGTCTACGAAGGCAGCGTCATCGGCAGGGCGCCGACGAGCGCGATACTGATGGACTGCTCGACGATCGACGTCGCAACCGCCCGCGAGGAGTCCGAGAAGGCGCGCGCGGCCGGCTATCTGATGGTCGATGCGCCGGTATCGGGCGGGATCGCCGCCGCAGAGGCGGGCACGCTTACCTTCATGGTTGGCGGCACCGAAGAAGCGTTCGGCCGCGCCGAGCCCTTTCTCGCCCAGATGGGGAAAGCCGTGATCCATGCCGGCGGGCCCGGCTCGGGCCAGGCGGCGAAGATCTGCAACAACATGCTCCTGGGCGCATCGATGATCGCGACTTGCGAGACGTTCGTGCTCGCCGAAAAGCTCGGCCTCGACCCCCAGACCTTCTTCGACATCGCCTCCAAGGCCTCGGGCCAATGCTGGTCGATGACGAGCTACTGCCCGGTGCCGGGCGTCGGCCCCGAAACGCCCGCCGACCGCAATTATGACGGCGGCTTCGCGGCGGCGCTGATGCTGAAGGACCTCAGGCTCGCGATGGAGGCGGCGCGCAGCGTCGACAGCTACACGCCGATGGGGGCGGCGGCCGAAGATCTCTACACCCGCTTCGCCGAGGCGCTCGGCGGCGCCGGCAAGGATTTTTCCGGAATCATCAAGATGATCGACGACAGCTGGCAAGCTCCGGAGGGCGCCGGCGCCCCCTCCCCGCCGGCCGGCGTGAAGATTTAGGCGAGGACGGCGGCGACCGCCTTCCGCCACCCGGCCAGCCTCGCCTCGCGCGCGTCCGGCGCCATCTTCGGCTCGAGCCTGTCGACGGCGCCGCGCATCGCAGCCGCTTCTTCGAGCGAGCCGAACAGGCCGCAGCCGAGGCCGGCGAGCATCGCCGCGCCCAGCGCGGTCGTCTCGACGAGATGCGGGCGCTCCACCTCGAGATCGAGCATGTCCGCCAGATCCTGGGCGATCCAGTCGTTCGCGGCCATGCCGCCGTCGATCCTGAGCCGCTCCCAGGCCGCGCCATCGGCAGCGAAGCAGGTCATCAAGTCGTGGGTCTGGTGCGCCATCGCCTCGAGCGCGGCACGGACGATTTCGACGCGCCCCGTCGCGAAGCTGAGGCCGCAAATGGCAGCGCGCGCGTCCGGAGCCCAATGCGGTGCGCCGAGCCCCGCCAGCGCCGGTACGATATAGGCGCCGCCGCTCGTCGCGACCGAGCGGGCGAGCTCCTCCGTCTCGGCCGCCGAGACGATCAGGCCGAGCGCGTCGCGAAGCCATTTGATCAGGCTCCCGGCGACGAAGACGGAGCCCTCGAGCGCGTAACGCCGCTCGCCCCCGATTTGCCACGCGACGGTCGTCAGCAGGCGGTGGCGCGAGATCGGTGCCGCTTGGCCGGTGTGGGTGAGAATGAAGGCGCCAGTACCGTAGGTCGCCTTGGTGTCCCCAGGTGCGAAGCAGGCTTGGCCGACCGCGGCCGCCTGCTGGTCGCCGGCCATGCCGCAGATCGGGATCGGGCGGCCGAACAGGTCCGGCGCCGTCGTTCCGAGCATGCCCGCGCAGTCCACCACCTCCGGAAGCGCCCGCGACGGCACGTCGAACAGGTCGAGCAGAGCGCCGTCCCAAAGGCCGGTGCGGATGTCGAGCAAGGCGGTGCGCGAGGCGTTGGTCGCGTCGCTGATGTGGAGCCCCCCGGTCAGCCGCCAGACCAGCCAGCTTTCAACGGTCCCGATGGCCAGATCGTTGCCCGCCTCCTTGAGCTGCGGCCACTCGGCCATCGCCCAGGCGATCTTGCTCGCCGAGAAATAGGGGTCGAGCATAAGGCCCGTCCGTTCCTGCAGCCCCGCTTCCCGCCCCTCCGCTTTCAGCCGCGCGCACAGGTCGGCCGTCCGGCGGTCTTGCCAGACGATCGCGGGAGCCAGCGCCCGCCCGGTCCGGCGGCTCCAGAAGACGATCGTCTCGCGCTGGTTGGCGATCCCGATCGCGGCGACCCGCTCCGCTCGACCGCTGCCCTCGAGCACAGCGCGGGCGCAAGCCATGCTCCTCTCCCAGATCTCCTCGGCGTCATGCTCGACCCAGCCCGGCTGCGGATAATGCTGCGTCAGCTCGCGCTGCTCGGCGCGGAGGCACCGACCTTCGGCGGAGAACAGCATCGCCCGCGTGCTCGTCGTGCCTTCGTCGATGACGAGGATGGTATCGCGGCCCATGTTTGCTCCCTCGCCCCAGCGAAGGGCGGGGGTCGATCTGGTGTTGGTGACACGAAGGCCCGACGGATTCCAGCTTTCGCTCGAACGACGGTAGGTAGTCGCATGGATTTCTTCGATCTGCTCGTCATCGGTGGCGGCATCAACGGAGCCGCAATCGCGCGCGACGCCGCCGGGCGCGGCAGCAGGGTGCTGCTCGTCGAGAAGGACGATCTTGCCGCCCATACCAGCTCGGCCTCGTCGAAGCTGATCCACGGCGGGCTGCGCTACCTCGAGCAGTTCGAATTCCGGCTGGTGCGCGAAGCGCTCCGCGAGCGGGAAATTCTCCTGCGCGCCGCCCCCCATATCGTCAGGCCGTTGCGCTTCGTCCTGCCCGACGCTCCCGGCGGCCGGCCGACCTGGATGGTCCGCTTCGGCTTGAGACTCTACGATATGCTTGCCGGCAGCGGTTCGCTCCCCCGTTCGCACCGGCTGACGCGCCATGGGCCGGAGGAGGCGCCGCTGAAGCGCGGCTTCAGCCTGCTCGGCTATTGGGACGCCTGGGTCGACGACGCCCGGCTCGTCGTCCTCAACGCGGTCGACGCGGCCGAACGGGGGGCGGAGATCGCGACCCGGACCGAATTCCTCGCGGCGCGCCAAAGCGACGGCGGCTGGGCGGCAGAGCTGTCCGGCGGCCGGACCGTGAAGGCGAGGATGATCGTCAATGCCGCCGGCCCGTGGGTGCGGGAGGTGCTGCAGGCCCGCCTCGGCGTCGCGACCGGACCCCGGGTCCGGCTCGTCAAGGGAAGCCACATCGCCGTTTCCCGGCTTTGGGACGGGGACCAGGCCTATATCCTCCAGCAGCCGGACGGGCGGGTAGTTTTCGCCCTGCCTTATGGCAACCTCGCGCTGGTCGGCACCACCGACGTGCCGGTGGCGCGGCCGGAGGAAGCGGAAGTGACGGCCGACGAGATCGATTATCTGTGCGCCGCCGCCAACCGCTACTTCGTCCGCCAGGCGAGCGCGCTGGATGTCGCCTGGAGCTATGCCGGCATTCGCGCCCTCCACGACGACGGTTCGTCGGCGGCCAAGGACGTCACCCGCGATTACCGGCTGGAACTCGACGGGACGCGCGAGGCGCCCCTGCTCTCCGTCTTCGGCGGCAAGATCACCACCGCGCGGGCGCTGGCGGAGGAGGCGCTGGACAGGCTCGGCCTCCCCGGCGGCGGCTGGACGACCGCGGCGCGGCTCCCCGGCGGGGAGGCCGGACCTATCGAGACGATGAGCCTCGAATGGCTCCCCCCTTCGCTGCTGGCGCGGCTCGCGCGCGCCTACGGCTCGCGTCTCGGTCGCGTCACAGCGGGCGCCGCCTCGATCGAGCAGCTCGGCCGGCACTTCGGCGGCGGTCTCTACGAAGCCGAGCTGCGCTATCTCGTCGACGCCGAATTTGCGCGCACCGCCGACGACATCCTGTGGCGGCGAACCAAGCTGGGGCTGCGCCTCACCGCCGCCGAGTGTGATTCCCTTCGTGCCTATCTTGAGAGCTGAGACTTCGATACCGCGGCTCCAGCGCCCCTCCAAGCTACTGACAGGCCAGGCTTTCTCGGCCGCGGCACAACGGTTCGTCGCAATTGACAACTGAAAGAGTAGAGAAACTCTGGACAGCGATTTTCGCTTCCCATACAACGCTCTTTCGCCTGCGGCCGGGGGAAAGGGGCTCTGCCCCTTCGGCGAAGGCGAAATTGGTTAACCTCGCAACCAAGTGAAGGAACATGCAGTGAAGAAGATTGCTCTCACGATCCTCGCCGTTTCCAGCCTCGGCCTCGCGGCCTGCCAGGGCAATAACGACGACGCGGCCAACAACACCGCCGCCAACGACATCGAGGCCACCGAGAACGAGGCCGAGAACGACACGCTCGAGGCCGAGAATGCGGCTCAGGACGCGCTCAACACGATGGGCAATGCCGCTTCGGATGTCGGCAACGTCGCCGAAAACGCCGCCAGCGCGGTCGGGAACGCGGCCGACAACGCCACGAACTAAGCTTCGCGGCTGGACTTGCGGAAGGGCCGCGCGCTTGCACCAAGCGCGCGGCCCTTTTTCTTTGCCGCGCATTGGCGCTAGGTTCGGCGCGAAGGAGAGTGGAGGATGAAGACCAGCCTGTTCGCGGCCGTCGCGTCCTGCGCGCTGCTCGCCGGCTGCGGCGGCAGCGACAGCCGCGGCGGCCTCAGCGCCGAGGAGGAGCGGCAGCTCGACGACGCCGCCAAGATGCTCGAAGACAATATGATCGACGTCTCGCCGGACAGCCTCACCGCCAACGAAGCCGAGCTTGACGCGATCGACGCCAACACCACCGGCGCCAACGAAAGCCCCGAGGGCAACGGCCTGTAGGGATTTCTGGGGACACGTACTTTTCGCAAAAAAGTACGTGTCCCCATGCGAAAGGGCCGGAGCCTTGCCGCTCCGGCCCTTCCTTTGTCGCGTGAGCGCGGACTTAAAAGTCCATGCCGCCCATGCCGCCGCCGGGCATGCCGCCGCCGGCCGCCGGCTTGTCCTCGGGCAGCTCGGTCACCGCCGCCTCGGTGGTGATGAGGAGGCCCGCGACGCTCGCCGCATCCTGGAGGGCGGTGCGGACGACTTTGGTCGGATCGATGACGCCGGCCGTGACGAGATTCTCGTACACTTCCGTCTGCGCGTTGAAGCCCTGCGTCTCGTCGTCGCCGTCGATCAGCTTGCCGGCGACGACGGCGCCGTCATGGCCGGCATTTTCCGCGATCTGGCGAAGCGGCGCCTGAAGCGCGCGGCGGACGATGTCGATCCCGCGCGTCTGGTCGTCATTCTCGCCCTTGAGGCCCTCGAGCGCCTTAGTCGCGTAGAGGAGCGCGGTGCCGCCGCCGGGGACGATGCCTTCCTCGACCGCCGCGCGGGTGGCATGGAGGGCGTCGTCGACACGGTCCTTGCGCTCCTTGACCTCGACCTCGGACGAGCCGCCGACCTTGATCACGGCGACGCCGCCGGCGAGCTTCGCCAGCCGCTCCTGCAGCTTCTCGCGGTCATAGTCGGACGTGGTGACGTCGATCTGCTGACGGATCGATTCGATCCGACCCTTGATCTGGTCGCCCTCGCCGGCACCGTCGACGATGGTGGTGTTGTCCTTGTCGATGGTGACGCGCTTGGCCTGGCCGAGCATGTTGGTCGTGACGTTCTCGAGCTTGATGCCGAGATCCTCGCTGATCATCTCGCCACCGGTCAGGATCGCGATGTCCTGAAGCATCGCCTTTCGGCGATCCCCGAAGCCCGGCGCCTTGACGGCCGCGACCTTGAGGCCGCCGCGAAGCTTGTTGACGACGAGCGTGGCGAGCGCCTCGCCCTCGATGTCCTCGGCAATGATGAGGAGCGGACGGCCCGACTGAACCACCGCCTCGAGGATGGGAAGCATCGCCTGCAGGTTGGAGAGCTTCTTCTCGTGGATGAGGATGTAGGGGTCGCTAAGCTCGACCTGCATCTTTTCCGGGTTGGTGATGAAGTAAGGCGAGAGGTAGCCGCGGTCGAACTGCATGCCCTCGACGACGTCGAGCTCGAATTCGAGGCCCTTGGCCTCCTCGACCGTGATCACGCCTTCCTTGCCGACCTTCTCCATCGCCTCGGCGATCTTCTCGCCGACGACGGTGTCGCCATTAGCCGAGATGATGCCGACCTGGGCGATCTCGTTCGAACCCGACACATTCTTCGAACGGGCGGCAAGATTCTCGACCACCTTGCCGACGGCGAGGTCGATGCCGCGCTTCAGATCCATCGGGTTCATGCCCGCCGCGACCGACTTCATGCCCTCCCGGACGATCGACTGGGCCAGCACGGTGGCGGTGGTGGTGCCGTCGCCGGCCAGATCGTTGGTCTTCGACGCAACCTCGCGCAGCATCTGCGCGCCCATATTCTCGAACTTGTCCTTCAGCTCGATCTCCTTGGCGACGGTGACGCCGTCCTTGGAGATGCGCGGGGCGCCGAAGCTCTTGTCGAGGATCACGTTGCGGCCCTTGGGGCCGAGGGTCACCTTGACCGCATCGGCCAGGATGTCGACGCCGCGCAGGATGCGCTCACGCGCGTCGCGGGCAAAGCGTACGTCTTTCGCTGCCATGTTTCTTCTTCCCTTCTATGTTCGCCCACGGAAGCGGGCGGAAAGTCAGTAAAGTCAGTGTTTCTCGCGCGCGCGAGGGCTCAGGCGGCCTGACGCGTCTCGGCGACGGCGCCGTCCACGATGCCGAGGATGTCGCTCTCCTTCATGATCAGGAGATCTTCGCCGTCGAGGCGCACCTCGGTTCCGGACCACTTGCCGAACAGGATGCGGTCGCCTTCCTTGACGTCCAGCGGCTGGAGCTTGCCGGTCTCGTCGCGCGTGCCGGCGCCGACGGCGAGCACTTCGCCTTCCTGCGGCTTCTCCTTGGCGGTGTCGGGGATGATGATGCCGCCGGCCGTCTTCTCCTCGGCCTCGACGCGGCGGACCAGCACTCGGTCGTGCAGGGGTCGAAAGTTCATGCGTTCACCTTTCCTTGCATCTACGCGGCAGCCCCCCATCTGCCCGGGAACGCCGCGTTACGGTTGAACTTTGTTAGCACTCTCCATGGGCGAGTGCCAATAAGCGTCGATTTAGGGTTTGTTCATCGGCCGTCAAGGGGGTGGAGCGGCAATCGCTCTACCGAGAGGGGGGACGAGTTTGCAGTCACGGTTCCGCTGGTCTAGCGGCAGGCCGTACGAGAAGGCGGAGCGGGGATGAAGTTCGCGGGCAAGATCTGGAAGCTGCTGGTCGGGATCAAGGACGGGCTCGTCCTCCTGTTCCTGGTGCTGTTCTTCGCCCTTCTCTACGCCGCTCTGACGACGAGCCCCTATCGGGACAGCGCTTATGAGGGCGCGCTCCACCTCGATTTGTCGGGCGCGATCGTCGAGCAGCCGGCCCAGGCCGACCCGCTCGATGCGCTCACCGGCGGCTCGGTGACGCGCGAATACCGGCTCAGCGAGGTCGTTCACGCCCTCGACACCGCCGCCGGCGACGATCGCATCAAGGCGGTGGCGCTCGATCTCGACATCTTTACCGGCGGCGGCCAGACGGCGCTCACCAATGTCGGCGAGGCGCTCGACAGGCTGCGCCGCTCGGGCAAGCGCGTCGTCGCCTACGCCACCGGCTATTCCGACGACGGCTACCAGCTCGCCGCCCATGCCGACGAAATCTGGCTCGACCCGCTCGGCGCCGTCCTGATCCAGGGGCCCGGCGGGACGAACCTTTATTATGCCGGGCTGCTCGAGCGGCTCGGCATCACCGCCAACGTCTATCGCGTCGGCACCTTCAAGTCGGCGGTCGAGCCTTATACGCGCAGCGACATGTCGCCCGAAGCGCGGCAGGCGAACCAGGCGCTCGCCAACGCGCTGTGGGAGACCTGGCAGCAGGACGTGCGTCAGGCGCGCCCCCGGGCGCAGATCGGCCCCTACGCGGCCGATACGGCGCGCTTCGTCTCGGCCGCGGGCGGCGACATGGCTCGCGCGGCGCTCCAGGCGGGGCTCGTCGACCGCATCGGCGACCGCACCGCCTTCGGGCGCCGGATGGCCCAGCTCGGCGGGGTGCTTCACGAACAGGTGCCCGGCAGCTTCCGCGCGGTTCGGCTCGACGCGTGGACGGACGAGCACCCGCTCAGCGAAAGCGGCGGCCAGATCGGCGTCCTCACCGTCGCCGGCATGATCCTCGACGGCGAGGCCGCGCTCGGGACGGCCGGCGCCGAGACGATCGTCGAAAATCTCGAACGGGGCCTTCGCAGCGGCAATCTGCGCGCGCTGGTCGTGCGGGTCGATTCGCCGGGCGGGTCGGTGACGGGCTCGGAGCGCATCCGCCGAGCGATCCAGTCGGTCCGCGACCGTGGGATTCCGGTAGTGGTCTCGTTCGGCTCGGTCGCCGCAAGCGGCGGCTATTGGATCGCCACCGCCGGCGACACGATCCTCGCGGAACCCTCGACGGTGACCGGCTCGATCGGCGTGTTCGGTATACTTCCCAGCTTCGAAGGCTCGATGGAAAAGCTCGGCCTCGGCGCCGACGGCGTCCGCACGACGCCGCTGTCCGGCGAGCCGGACATCCTGCGTGGGCCTTCGCCGGAGGCCGACCGGCTGCTTCAGCTGGGCGTCGAAGGCACCTATCGCCGGTTCATCGCTTTGGTGGCGCGCGCCCGCAACCTGCCGGCGGCCCGGGTCAACGAGATCGGCCAGGGCCGGGTCTGGGACGGCGGAACTGCGCGCCAGCTCGGGCTGGTCGACCGCTTCGGCTCGCTCGACGACGCCGTCGCGGAAGCGGCGCGCCGCGCGGAGATCGCGCCGGCCGACGCCCAGGTCGTCTATCTGGAGGAGGAGCCCGGCTTCTGGGCAGAGCTGGTTCGCGGCATGGCCCAAGGCGAGGAGCAGGCAGGGCGGGACGTCTTCTCCCGCCTGGCGGCACGCTCGCAGGGACTGATGGAGCGGGCGATCGCCGATGCCAACTCGTTGATCGGCGCTCCGGCCTTGCAGGCGCGCTGCCTCGAATGCCCGATGCCGGCGCCGGCGCGCGCCGTCCGGCCGAATTCGCTGCTCGCGCGCCTCGACGCCGCGCTTTGGAGCAGGTGAGGCTTCGCCTCGCCACAAGCGCCGACGCGACGGCGATCGCCGCCATTTACGCTCCCTACGTCACCGACACCGTCGTATCGTTCGAGACGGAAGCGCCCGGCGTCGCCGAAATGCGCCGCCGGATCGAGGCCGGCGGCGAACTCTATCCCTGGTTCGTGGCGGAGGCGGGCGGGCTGCTCGGCTACGCCTCGGCCAGCGCCTTTCGGACCCGCGCCGCCTACCGCTTCACCGTCGAGACGAGCGTCTATCTTGCGCGGGAAGCGGTCGGGCGCGGCATCGGCCGGCGCCTTTATCAGCAGCTGCTCGAGACGGTCGAGACGCAGGGCTTCACCCAGGCGGTCGGGGCGATCAGCCTGCCCAATCCGGCGAGCATTCGGCTGCACGAGGCGCTCGGCTTCGCCCATGCCGGCACCTATCGCGACGTCGGCTTCAAGCTCGGCGGGTGGCACAGCGTCGGCCTGTGGCAGCGAGCGCTCGCGCCGCTCAGCCCTTCACCGCAGCCGCTGAAGCGGGTAAGCAAAGTAGTCGCGGGCGCCTAGCCGCGCTCCCGCCTCCAGTCGATCGGCCCCGACGAGAAGCGGCGGCGGAGCCGGTCGAGCGAGACCCGATTGCCTTCGCGGAAGAATTGGAGCAGCTGCCGTCCTGCATCGGTGTCGGCATAGCCGGCGCCGGTCAGCCGCACCCGCGTCCGACCCTCCCCTTCAGGCTCCAGCTCGAGCACATGGGTGACGGCGCGGAACGTCTCGAAATGGGGGAAGCGCGCCGGGGCCTTGATCGTCTGGAAGACGAGCAGCCGGTTGGGCACTCGCGCGACGATGCGCTGCTGGATGGTCGAAGGATCACCCGGGGAAGCGTCCGGCGAATAGCTCGTTTCAAGGATGTCGCCGCTGTCCCACGCCACCGGCACGGCCCAGCTGGTCCAGCCCGCGGCGGTGGAGACCGCCTCCCATACCTGCTCCGGCGTCCCCGCGACGACGATCTCGTGCGAGAGCGAATGGCTGCCGTCGGCGCCGCGCCCGTCGCTGATCGCCACCTCCGGAACGACGCGGACGTAGCGGGTGGTGCGGTTCATCGACGGCGAATGCGGGGAGACGCTCACCGCTTCATAGGCATCGTCGCCGACGCGGCGCCAGAAAGTGGAGATCGTCGTTTCGCGTCCGTCCGGCCCGCGATATGTTTCGTCGCCGAAGTTCAGCCGATCGGGCTCGGGGCGCATCGTGCCGCGGCTGACGCCGCCCAGGCTGTTCCAGTACGTGTAGCTGACCGCGCCGGACGCATCGGCGCTATAGATCGTCTCGCCCCGATAGACGCGGGCGCCTCCCGTCACCTCGTGGCGGTCGCGCAAATGCTGCCCGTCATAGACGCGCTCGAAACAGTGGGTGTCGCGCTCCCGGGTCCGCTCGAATTCGCCGCGCCAGCAATGGCCGGCGAGAAAGCCGAGCGGTTCGAGCCCGGCCCGAAGCGCCGGCGGTTCCGCCGCCAGCGCCATCGCCGTCAGAGTCGCGATCATCGTTCCTCCCTCCCTTTCGTCAGCAGATCGAAATGGCGGCGCAACTGCGCGACGGCGCGGTCGAAATAGCCGACGTCACGGTACGTGCGCGCCTGCATGACACCGCCTTCCATCACGGTCAGCGCGAACTCCGCCAGCGCCTGCAGGTCGGCGTCGGCCGGCAGCCGGTCGCTCGCCGCCTCGAGGCAGGCACGGATCGCGGCCGTCCAGGCGTGGAAATTTTCCGCCATCCGCTCGCGCACCGCCGGATCCGGCTCGTGAAGCTCGAGCGCGAGGCTGCCGATCGGGCAGCCGTAACGGCATTCGGTGACGACGATCAGCTCGCGGTACTTGGCCAGCAGCGCGAACACGCGCTCCAGCGGATCTTCGACCCCCTCCCACACAGGATCGAGCAGCATCGGGCCGATGCCGTCGCGATAGGTTTCGAGGACGGCAACCAGCAAATCCTGCTTGCCCGGGAAGAAATGGTAGAGGCTGCCGCTGTTGACGCCGGCGCGGCCGAGAATGTCGGCGATCGAGGTCGAGCCGTACCCCTTTTCCCAGAACAGCTCCATCGCCGCCGCGACGATACGGGCCCGGGTATCACGAATCGAATGCTCCATGGTGCCATCTTGATTGAACGTTCAATCAAGAGTCAAGAGGCGGCTTTTTCCCCTTATGGACGGGCAGGGCCCAGCCACGCAGGATCGCGCCGCCGCGCAGCGCGAAGCCGGCCAACGCGCCAATTAGCCCGGCTATGCCCGCCGGCATACCGGCAAGCGCCAGCCCGACCAGCAAGGCCGCCGACAGAGCGGCCGCGGTGACGTAGAGCTCGCGGCGCATCAGGATCGAGGGTTCGCCCGCAAGGACGTCGCGAATGATGCCGCCGAGGCAGCCGGTGAGCACGCCCATCGCGAAGGCGGGCAGCGGCGCCAGCCCGAAGGCGAGGCCCTTAGCCGCGCCGAAGCTGGCATAAGCGGCGAGCCCGGCGGCGTCGAACCAGAGCAAAGGCCGCCCCTTCAGCATCCCGGCGGGAAGCAGCCATACCGCGCCGGCGGCCGCGAAGCAGATCATCAGGGTGACATTCTCGTGCACCCAGAAGACCGGCGCGCCGATCAGCAGGTCCCGGACCGTGCCGCCGCCGATCCCCGTCACGACCGCGAAGAAGATGAACGTCACCAGAGTCTGCTTTTTCTCCGCCGCCAGAAGCGCGCCGGAGATGGCGAACACCGCTATGCCCACCCAGTTCAGCAGATCGAGTAAGGGCGCCAGTGCGGCTGGCGGCGGTAACGCCTCAGGCATGACCGCTCAAAATGTGAGCAGCAGCCCGCGTGACCTGAGCCGTGAGGTCACGAACTCCGGGCTCACTCTTGAGATCGTCACGAAGGAAGAAACGACCGCTGTTGGTGTGCTCGATATGAACTGACCGAGCAACTACGACCTCATAGGGAATGTCGAGCGCGAGCAGCACCCGATAATCGGCATCAAAGACAACGCCCGCTAGGCGATCAAAGGGGCGTGCGGCGAGTCTGCGCAGGGCACTGACCTGGCGCGAACCGCCGGCCCTCGAAATTCGCCGTGCCTTTATTTCGTAACGGAGGCCTTGGTCGTCGGTGGCGTCGTAGCCCGCCTTGCTATTGGGATTCTGATGCCACCCAAACGTCCTGCAGAACAGATACTCGGCAAAGTCCGCACAGGGATTGTTGCCGGTTCGGGAGACGTCTCGCCGCTTAAGTTCTCCGCCGATCGCGCCGTGGAGACGCAGAATTTCGCCCAACGTGAGGCTCCGGAGATCTGTTCCGGCCATCGTTAGACGTGGATCGGCTTTCCGTTCACAGACATGGCCGCTTCCTTCAGAGCTTCCGAGTGGGTCGGGTGGGCGTGGCAGGTGTAGGCGATGTCCTCGCTCGTCGCGCCGAACTCCATCGCCTGCGCGGCCTGCGCGATCATCGTGCCCGCGACAGAGGCGATCATCCACACGCCCAGGACGCGATCGCTCTTGGCGTCGGCGATCACCTTGACGAAGCCCTCGGGCTCGCGATTGGTCTTGGCGCGGCTGTTGCCGAGCATCGGGAACTTACCGGTCTTCACCTCATAGCCCTGCGCCTTGGCCTCCTCCTCGGTGAGGCCGACGCCGGCGATTTCGGGCATCGTGTAGACGACCGAGGGAATCACTTCGTGATTGACGATGCCGATCTGGCCGGCAATGATCTCGGCCACGGCAATACCCTCGTCCTCGGCCTTGTGCGCGAGCATCGGCCCCGGCGTGACGTCGCCGATCGCATAGACGCCGGCGACGCCGGTGCGGAAATCGTGATCGACCTCGATCTGGCCGCGATTGTTGACCTTGATGCCGGCTTTTTCGAGCTCGAGCCCGTCGGTGTTCGGCCGCCGGCCGATCGAGAGCAGCACCACGTCGGCTTGAATCGACTCCGCCGCACCGCCCTTCGCCGGCTCGACGGTGAGCGTGACGGTGCTGCCATTCTTCTCCGCCTTGGTGACCTTGGTCGAAAGGCGGAATTCGAAGCCCTGCTTCTTGAAGATCTTGTTGGCTTCCTTGCGCACGTCGGCGTCCATGCCGGGGAGAATCTGGTCGAGGAACTCGACCACGGTGACCTTCGCCCCCAGCCGCCGCCACACCGAGCCGAGCTCGAGCCCGATCACGCCGCCGCCGATCACCACCAGATGCTCGGGCACCTTCTGAAGCTCAAGCGCGCCAGTCGAATCGACGATCCGCTCCTGGTCGACCTCGACTCCGGGGAGCGGCGTGACCGACGAGCCGGTCGCGATCACGATATGCTTCGCCCGATATCCGGTGCCGCCGACGTCGACGCTGTTCGAGCCGGTGAAGCGGCCGTGGCCCTTGAGCCACGTCACCTTATTTTTCTTGAACAGAAACTCGACGCCGCCCGTCAGGCCCTTCACGGCCTCTCGCCGGCCGGCATGCATCGCCTCCAGGTCGACCGAGACGTCGCCGACGCGAACGCCCCATCTGGCGAGCGTCCCATGGGCCGCTTCCTCGAACAGCTCGGAGGCGTGGAGCAAGGCCTTGGACGGGATGCAGCCAACGTTGAGGCAGGTACCGCCGAGGGTCTCGCGGCTTTCCGCGCAGGCGGTCTTCAGCCCCAGCTGGGCCGCCCGGATCGCCGCCACATAGCCGCCCGGCCCGGCGCCGATCACGATCACGTCGAAGTCAGTCTCTGCCATGCTTCTCCCTTTCGTCACCTCCGCGAAAGCGGGGGCCCAGCTGGATCCCCGCTTGCGCGGGAATGACGGTGAAACTTAGAGGTCGATCAACAGCCGCATCGGGTCTTCGAGCGCTTCCTTCATCCGCACCAGGAAAGTGACGGCCTCGCGGCCGTCGACCAGGCGGTGGTCGTAGGAAAGCGCCAGGTACATCATCGGCCGGGCGACGATCTGACCGTCCCGCACCACGGGCCGGTCCTCGATCCGGTGCATGCCGAGCACGGCCGATTGCGGCGGGTTGATGATCGGCGTCGAGAGCAGCGAGCCGAACACCCCGCCGTTGGATATGGTGAAGGTGCCGCCCTGCATCTCCTCGAGCGTCAGCGTGCCCTCCTTGGCGCGGCGCCCGAAGTCGGCGATCGTCTGCTCGATGTCGGCGAAGGAGAGCGCCTGGGCGTCGCGGATCACGGGCACGACCAGCCCCTGCGGCGCCGAAACCGCGACCGAGACGTCGACATAGTCGCGATAGACGATCTCGTCGCCTTCGATCGACGCGTTGACCGCGGGTACGTCCTTCAGCGCCAGCACGGCCGCTTTGACGAAGAAGCTCATGAAGCCGAGCCGGATCCCGTGCTTCTTGTCGAACAGATCCTTGTAGCGGTTCCTCGCCTCCATCACGGCGCCCATGTCGACGTCGTTGAAGGTGGTCAGCATGGCCGCCGTGTTCTGCGCCTCCTTCAGGCGCCGGGCGACGGTCTGCCTGAGGCGCGTCATCCGTACCCGCTCCTCGCGCCGTTCGCCCGAAGGCCGGGCTGGCGACGGCTTCGCAGGCGCCGCGCCGGGTGCTGGTTGCGGCGGGGCCGACGCCGGGACGGGCGCCTCCGCCTTCTGCGCGTTCGCGGCGGCGAGGACGTCGTCCTTGGTAAGGCGGCCGTCCTTGCCGGTCCCCCTGATCTTCGAGGGGTCAAGATGATGTTCGAGCACGATCCGCCGCACCGCCGGCGACAGCGTCAGATGCGGACCGTCGTCCCCGGCCGGCGCCTCATCCTCGCGAACCTCGATATTTTCGCCGGCCCCTTCCGGATTGACGGGCGTCGATTCCGGGAGCGCCGGGGCGGGGGCGACGGCGGCGCCGTTGTCGGCCTCGATCCGGGCGATGAGCGCGCCGACCTGGACGGTCTCGCCTTCGGCGACGACCTGCTCGCCCATCACCCCGGCGACGGGGGACGGGACCTCGACGGCGACCTTGTCGGTCTCCAGGCTGGCGATGGGCTCATCCGCCTTGACCGGATCGCCCGCCTTCTTCAGCCACTGGCCCAAAGTGGCCTCGGTGATCGATTCTCCGAGCGTCGGAACCTTGACTTCGGTGGTCATTCCACTCCCTTCAGCCGGCCTTGCGCTGCGCCGCCGCCGTCGATTCCTGGCCGAGCGCATCGGCGATCAGCGCCGCCTGCTCCGCCGCATGGCGCTTGGCAAGGCCCGTCGCCGGGGACGCGGCGGCCGCGCGCCCGGCATAGATGGGCCGCTTCGGCTTGAGCCCGGCCTCGCCGAGCCGGCGCTCGATGCGCGGCTCGACATGGGCCCAATAGCCCTGGTTCTGCGGCTCCTCCTGCGCCCACACCACCTCTTCGAGGCCGGTCATGCGCTTCAGCCGCTCGAGCAGCGCCTCGCCCGGGAACGGATAGAGCTGCTCGACCCGGACGATCGAGACGTCGCCGAGGCCGCCCTTGTCGCGCGCCTCGATGAGCTCGTAGGCGAGCTTGCCCGCGCACAGGACCAGCCGCCGCACGTCCTCGTCGCGGGGCGCCGCCGGATCGGAGAGGATGCGGCGAAAATGGCTCTCCCCCGTGAAGTCGGCGAGGCTGGAGACGGCCGACTTGTGCCGAAGCAGCGACTTGGGCGTCAGAATCACCAGCGGCTTCCTGAAGTCGCGCTTCATCTGGCGCCGAAGGATGTGAAAGTAATTGGCCGGCGTGGTGCAGTTCGCCACCTGCATATTGTCTTCGGCGCAAAGTTGCAGATAGCGCTCGGGCCGCGCCGAGCTGTGCTCGGGCCCCTGCCCCTCATAGCCGTGGGGTAGGAGCATCACGAGGCCGGAAGCGCGCAGCCACTTGGCTTCGGCCGCCGAGATGAACTGGTCGATGATCGTCTGCGCGCCGTTGGCGAAGTCGCCGAATTGCGCTTCCCACAGCACCAAAGTCTGCGGGTCGGCGAGCGAATAGCCATATTCGAAACCGAGCACGCCAAATTCGGAAAGCGGGCTGTCGCGAACCTCGAAGCGCGCGGGACCCACCTTCGTCAGCGGGATATATTTGGCGCCGCTCTGCTGGTCGACCCAGACCGAATGGCGCTGGCTGAAGGTGCCGCGGCCCGAATCCTGACCCGACAGCCGGACCGGGTGGCCCTCGCGAAGCAGCGTGCCGAAGGCGAGCGCCTCCGCGGTCGCCCAGTCGAAGCCTTCGCCGCTCGCGAACATTTCGCGGCGGGCGTCGACGATGCGGGTGAGCGTCTTGTGAGCGGCGACGTCCGGCGGGATCGTGGTCAGGATGGATCCGATCTCGCTGACAGTCTCCTCGGCGACGGCGGTGCCGACGTTGCGGCGGTCGGTGATTGCCGTCTTCGGTCTGTTGAGTCCGGACCAGGCGCCCTCGAACCAGTCCGCCTTGTTTGGCAGGTAGGAGAGCGCGGCTTCGAACTCCCCCTCAAGCAACTCGGTGAATTCGGCCACCTCGCGCTCGACCCAGGCCGCGTCGATCACCCCCTCCTGTTGCAGCCGGCCGGCGTAGAGCGCGGAGATCGGCGGATGCTCGCGGATCTTCGCGTACATGAGCGGCTGGGTGAAGCTCGGCTCGTCGCCCTCATTGTGGCCGAAGCGGCGATAGCACCACATGTCGATCACGATGTCGCGGTTGAACTTCTGGCGATATTCGATGGCGAGCTTGCAGGCGAAGGTGACGGCCTCCGGATCGTCACCATTGACGTGGAGGATCGGCGCCTGGATCCCCTTTGCCACGTCCGACGGGTAAGGCGAGGAGCGGCCGAACTGCGGCGAGGTGGTGAAGCCGACCTGATTGTTGATGATGAAGTGGAGGCACCCCCCGGTCGAATAGCCCGGAATCCCGGAGAAGCTGAGGCATTCCCAGACGATGCCCTGGCCGGCGAAGGCGGCATCGCCGTGGAGCAGCACCGGCAGGATCGTGTCGCCCTCGCCGTCTCCGTTCGCGACCTGGTGAGCGCGGGTCTTGCCGAGCACGACCGGGTCCACCGCCTCGAGATGGCTGGGATTGGGGACCAGCGACAGATGCACCTTGATGCCGTCGAACTCGCGGTCGGACGACGTGCCGAGATGGTATTTGACGTCGCCCGAGCCGCCGACATCCTCCGGATTGGTGGCGCCGCCGGCGAACTCGCTGAAGATGGCGCGGTAGGGCTTGCCCATGACGTTGGCGAGCACGTTGAGGCGGCCGCGGTGCGCCATGCCGACGACGATCGACTCGACGCCGTACAGTCCACCATATTTGATCACCGCCTCGAGCGCCGGAACCATCGATTCACCGCCGTCGAGACCGAAGCGCTTGGTGCCGACATATTTGCGGGCGAGGAACTTCTCCCACTGCTCGGCCTGGATCACCTTGGCGAGGATGGAGCGTTTGCCTTCCGGCGTGAAGCGAATCTCCGCCTCGTGGCCCTCCATCCGCTCCTGAAGGAAGCGGCGCTCCTCCAGGTCGTTGATGTGCATATATTCGAGGCCGACCTTGCCGCAGTAATTGCGGCGCAGCACCGCGACCAGCTCGCGCACCGTCGCGCGCTCGAAGCCGAGCGTGCCGCCGAGGAAGACCGGCCGGTCGAGCTCGTCCGGCCCGAAACCGTGGAATTCGGGCGTGAGGTCCGCGGGAAGGTCGCGCTGGTGGAGGCCGAGCGGGTCGAGATCGGCGGCGAGATGCCCGCGCACCCGATAGGTGCGGATCAGCATCATCGCCCGGATCGAGTCCGTCGCCGCCTGCTCGACCTCGACCGGCGAAGCGCCGGCTGCCGCGGCGGCCTGCCTGGCTGCGTCGCGCAGCCTCTCGATCGTCATGCGCGTGGGATCAAGCCCGGCATTCACTTCATCGAGCTCGACCAACGGCCAATTGTCACGCGCCCAGCTCGGGCCCTGCTCCCGTGCGCTGCCGCCAAAAACGTCCACTTTTCTCTCGCTTTCCAGTCTCGTGCAGGGAAACGCGCGGGCTTCGCAGGCTTTCCGTCAGCCCTTCAAAAGCTCCGACAGCGTCCTGCCGAGCTCAGATGGGCTCGGAGAGACCCGAATTCCAGCCGCCTCCATCGCCTCGATCTTGCTTTCGGCGCCGCCCTGCCCGCCGGAGACGATCGCGCCGGCATGGCCCATGCGCCGGCCCGGCGGCGCCGTCCGTCCGGCGATGAAGCCGACCGTCGGCTTGGCTCGCCCGCGCTTGGCCTCGTCGGCGAGGAACTGGGCGGCGTCCTCCTCGGCGCTGCCGCCGATCTCGCCGATCATGACGATCGACTTCGTGCCGTCGTCGGACAGGAACATGTCGAGGATGTCGACGAACTCGGTCCCCTTGACCGGATCGCCGCCGATGCCCACGGCGGTCGTCTGGCCGAGGCCTTCATTGGTCGTCTGGAACACGGCCTCGTAAGTGAGCGTGCCGGAGCGGCTGACGATCCCGACCGACCCCTTCTTGAAGATGTTGCCCGGCATGATGCCGATCTTGCACTCCTGCGGGGTCAGCACGCCGGGGCAATTGGGGCCGATCAGGCGCGACCTGGAGCCGGAGAGAGCGCGCTTCACACGCACCATGTCGAGCACCGGAATGCCCTCGGTGATGCAGACGATAAGGGGCACCTCGGCGTCGATCGCCTCGAGGATCGAATCGGCCGCATAAGGCGGGGGCACGTAGATGACGCTGGCATCCGCCTGCGTCTCCTCGACCGCCTCGGCCACCGTGTCGAACACCGGCAGCCCGAGATGTCGCTGGCCGCCTTTGCCGGGCGTAACGCCGCCGACCATCTTCGTCCCGTAGGCGATCGCCTGCTCGGTATGGAAAGTGCCGGTTTCCCCGGTCATGCCCTGGGTGATGACACGGGTATTCCGGTCGACGAGGATTGCCATGAACTTAGAACTCCAGAGCAGTCGCGATGACGGCGAGCATCGGGCGAGCGATCGCTCCCGCTACTTATTCAAAGACGATCGAGAGGTGCATGGTGCGCGGCGTTTCCAGCGCACGGCTGCGCGAGAAGATATCGGCATGCGCCTCTCTCCCGTCGGCCAGGCGGTTACCATATTCCCGGTAATGTGGAAGATCGGTGCTCTTTCCGGAAAGGTCGATCGCTCGCATGGCATCGTCCATGGCGTCCAGATAGGGCATGGCATTGCGGATGTCGGCGGCGAACAAGACGCAGGCATGATGATAGGCGTTGCGCTCCGCGAAGGTTGCAACGACGAGAATGACCTCGCGGCCATTCATCGTGCGCCGCCACTGACGGGTCGATTCCGCGCGCCGCAAAGCGCCGCCCATCAACCGGCTTGGCACCTCCTCCAGAGCGCGAAGGTCGACCGTGGGGGGAGTCACCTCGGTCCAGTCCGGCGAGCCCGCCATGCCCTGGAGGATGGCCTCGGCATTCACTCCGCCGCGCGTGCACGTCTCGGCGAAAAGCGGAACCAGGGAGGCATCCTCCGCCACCAGCTCGGCAGACGCCGGGCCCGGCGCCAGAACGATCGAGAAGAAGGCGGCAACGGGCGCGAACTGAAGCGATCGCATCGGTCTACTCCTCTCAGGCGAGACTATTGTCGATAGCTTTGCAGGCCTCGAGAAGTTCCTTCACCGCGTCGACCGAAACCTGGAAGTTCGCTTTTGCCTGGTCGTTCAATTCGATCTCGACGATCTTCTCGACGCCGCCGGCGCCGATGACGCACGGGACCCCGACATAGAGATTGTCGACGCCGTACTGGCCGGTCAGGTGCACCGCGCAGGGCAGGACGCGCTTCTTGTCCTTCAAATAGGCTTCGGCCATTTCGATGCCGCTGGTCGCCGGCGCGTAATAAGCCGAGCCGGTCTTCAGCAAAGCGACGATCTCGCCGCCGCCGCCGCGCGTCCGTTTGACGATCGCGTCGATCCGCTCCTGGGTCGACCAGCCCATGCGGATCAGGTCGGGGATCGGTATGCCGGCGACGGTCGAATATTCGACCACCGGCACCATCGTGTCGCCATGCCCGCCGAGCACGAAAGCGGTGACGTCCTGGACCGACACGCCGAATTCCTCGGCGAGGAAGGTGCGGAAGCGCGCGCTGTCCAGCACGCCGGCCATGCCGACCACCATTTGGTGCGGAAGCCCCGAAAACTCCCGCAGCGCCCAGACCATCGCATCGAGCGGGTTGGTTATGCAGATGACGAAGGCGTTGGGGGCGTTGGCCTTGATCCCCTCGCCCACCGCCTTCATCACCTTGAGGTTGATGCCGAGCAGATCGTCGCGGCTCATGCCGGGCTTGCGGGCCACCCCGGCGGTAACGATGATGACGTCGGCGCCCTGGATGTCGGCATAATCCTGGCTGCCCTTGAGCTTCGCGTCGAAGCCTTCGACCGGCCCGCACTGGGCGAGATCGAGCGCCTTGCCCTCGGGAACCCCCTCGACGACGTCGAACAGGATCACGTCGCCCAGTTCCTTCGAAGCCGCCAGGTGCGCCAGCGTTCCGCCGATATTGCCGGCCCCTACCAGCGCGATCTTGTTGCGAGCCATGGCCCTTCCACCCTTCCTGTGTCCGAACGCGAGTGGGGCTGCAGGACGCAGCCGCGACGTGGCGACGCGCTTAAACCCGCATGGGCCACGGGGCAACAGGGTGCGGGCGGCTATTCAGGCTAAGAAGAGGTGCACGGCTGGGCGCGCGGCGCCGACCGTCCGGTACCATTAATGGTCGGGGAGAGAGGATTCGAACCTCCGGCCCCTGCCTCCCGAAGACAGTGCTCTACCAGGCTGAGCTACTCCCCGACCGATGCGCGCGGCCCCGTAGTCGCCAAGCCGGGGCCGGCGGGGCCCGGCGTCTATAAGGAGCGGCCGTGACGAGTTCAAGCCGCGAACGGCGGATCACTCGGTGGGCTTGTCGCCCTCGGTGCCGTCATAGACCGGCTCCTGCTGGTAGTCGGTGGCCGCCGGGTCCTGCATCGCCGGATCCTGCCAGGGCTCCGTGGCTTGAGGGGTGGTGGTCGTCGTGGTGCCCGAGTCCAGTGAGGGCGAGGTCGCGTTGAACTGATCGTTGACCATTTGCTGCTGCGCGCGCTGCCGGAGCGCCGCCGCGGCGCCGATGATCAGCGACAGGCTCACCACCGCGGCGACCGTCACCACGACGGACGAGACCGATACCCCGCCGCGCTTGCGCAGCTCCTCCTGGTTCGGGCGGTCGGCCGCGATCCTGGCGACCTGCTGGCGGTAGAGATGATTGCCGTAGCCCCCCGTGACGAAGGAGAGGGCGATGCTCAGCACCAGAGTCAATTTCGTCGTTTCGGGACGCGTCGTCGCCACCGCGGTGAGCAGGAGGTAGACGATGCCGAGCACGACCACCGGCGCCCACATCTTGCGGTAGGCGAACCAGAAGATGTTGGCGATGCAGGCCGCCCAGTTCCAGCTGATCGCGGAATTCCTCGCCGCCATCTCCCGCCAGCGGGCGAGATAATATTCGGCCTTGGGACCCACGACGGCGCGCCGGCGCTCTTCCTCCTCGGGCGTCGCGGCGGCCGGAGCGGCTTCGGCGGGCGCGGGCAGAGGAGCGGAAGCCGCGACCGGCGCGACCGGGGCGGCGGGAGCGGGCGGCGCCACCGGGGCCGCGACGGCGCGCAGCTCCTCGACCAGCCGGTCCAGGCTCTGGCTCTTGCCCGGCCCGAAGGCGTCGGTCCAGTGACGGATCTTCAGGAAGAAAGCGAGGCCGGCGGCCGGCTGGATGTCGCTGATCCGGACCGGGAAGATCGGCTTGTGCGAGCTGAACGCCATCTCCGTCTCGGCGCGGACGTAAGGCGACTTGTTGGCCATGTCGGTGACGAGGATGACGAACGCGGCGCAACCCTCGATCGCCAGCTGCAGCTGCTCCGAATAATCCTTGCCCGGCGGCACGTCGCGCGGCGCGATCCAGACCTTGACCCCGCGCCCCTCGATGAAGCCCGCAAGCTCGTTCGCCAGCTCGCGATTGTCGGAGCTGTGGCTGACGAAGACGTGGCCGGCGCTGGCGGTCATGAAGCCCCCGGAAAAACCCTTGGCCCGGGGACGCTATGCTTATTGCTCGCGCCTTGGCAATGGCCGGACGGCTCGGGGCTCACCGCGCGCGCGCCCCCAGCATATCGGCGACCGCGACGAACTTCTCGCGCGGGCTGCCCTCCCGCGCGCGGGCCGCTTCGGCCGCCTCGATCCGCTGCCAGTCGCCGAAGGTGACGACGTCGATTCCGCGCGCCTCGAGCAATGCATCGAGCCCCGCCCGCCCCGGCTTGCGGCCGCCGCCGCGGCTATATTCGGCGGCGATCTTCTCCGCCACTTCGTAACCGTCCGGTCGGTTGGTGCCGATCGTTCCGGTCGGTCCGCGCCGAGCCCAGCCGACGCAGTAAAGGCCCTCGCCGATGACGCCTTGGCTATTGGCGAACCGGCCGAGCTCGGTTTCGTAGGGCACATCCTCGAGCGGCGGCGTGCGATAGCCGATGCAGGTGACCACCATCCCGCATTCGATGGCATAGGTCTCGCCGGTGCCGACCGCGGCCTTGCGCTCGTCGAGGCGGGTGCGCTCGACGATCAGCCGCTCGACGCGCCCCTCGCCTTCGACCGCGACCGGCTTGGCGAAGAAATCGAACAGGACGCGCTTGCGCTTCGTGCCATGATCCAGCTTCGCGAAGTCGCGCAGGTGGACGACCGACTTGCGAAGCCCCGGCTCGAGCAGGGCGTCGTCGAGCTCCGGCGGGAAATCCTCCGGCTCGACGATCGGCACCGCATCCTCGAGATGGCCAAGCTCGCCCAGCTCCTTGGGCGTCATCGCGATCTGGTGCGGGCCGCGCCGGCCGAGGACATGGATGGTCCGGATGCTGGAATTCCCCAGCGCCTCGAAGGCGTGGGCGACGATGTCCGAGCCGACGAATTCGGCCGGGGTCTTGGCGAGGATCCGCGTCACGTCGAGCGCGACGTTGCCGTTGCCGATCACCGCCGCCGCCTCGACGCCAAGCGGCGGGTCCAGATCCGCGAATTCGGGGTGGCCGTTATACCAGCCGACGAAGGCGGCCGAACCGATCACGCCGGGAAGGTCGCCGCCGGGAAGCTCCAGCGGCCGGTCGTCGGGCGCGCCGGTGGCGAGGATGACCGCGTCGTAAAGCCCGAGCAGCTCGGCCAGCGAGACGTCGCGCCCTACCAGCACATTGCCCATGAAGCGGACATTGTCGGACAGCGCGACCTTCTCGTAGCGCTTCGACACCGCCTTGATCGACTGATGGTCGGGGGCGACGCCGAAGCGGATCAGCCCGTAAGGGACCGGCATCCGGTCGATCACGTCGACCCGCACGTCGTCGCCGAACTGCTTCTGGAGCGCTTCGGCAGTGTAGTAGCCGGCGGGACCCGAGCCGATAATCGCAACGTGCCGCATCCCGCCTCCGCCGATCGCCCCGGCCTGCTTAGCGCGGCGTTCCGGCCGCGCAAGCCGTCAGGGTGCGTCGCGAGTCGGCGCCGAGCGGTCCTCGAGCATCGAGCCGCCGCGGCGCCGGAGCGCCGCCTCTATTGCCGGACGGAAGAAGGCCAGCGCCGGCGGCAGCACAAGCTCGACCCTGACGAACGTGTCGCGCACGTCGATCCGGCAATTGACCTCCTGGCCCATCGCGGCAACCTGAAGGCCGAGCACGTCACCGGTCCAGGCGGAGCGCACGTCGCCACCGCCCGGGATGAAGTCCTTGAGCTTGCCGATGCCGCCGTCGATCCGGCGCCGCGCTTCGTCGGCGCCGAGCTTGTGCGGCAGGTCGACCTGGATGGGCGCGTTAGCCATTGCGACGCCCTAGCCGCTACGCGCCGCTTGCGCCAACCCGCGAGAAGCGAGAGCTGGCACGTCCTGGCTAGTCGATGAGGTCGATGATGCTGCGCACGAGACGCGTGGTCGGATCGACGACATAGACGACATCGTCGCGATAGATGTAGCGATATCCCTCGGGCACCCGGTCGCGGTACCGCGCCGGAATCGCGTCATATCCCGAATAGTAACGATATTCCGGCGAGATCCGCTGTCCTTCGCGGAAAAGCCGCTGCGCCTGACCCGGAGGCACGCAATGGGGGCGGCGGTTCGCCAGGCCCGGCGGGCAGCCGTGCGGGTGAGCCGGCTGAGCGGCATGGCCGCGGTGGGCCTTGCCGTGACCGCGGCCATGGCCCTGGGCATCGCCGAGGCTGGGAAGAGCAACCGCCATCGCGGCGGCACTGACGACCATAATTATGTTACGCATCACACATTACTCCGTTTACGCTCGGAGCATGAACGGTCGGCGCGCGGCCTTTGTTGCGAGGCGCCGCGGGGCGCTCTCTCCGACGGCTCACGGCGCCGCGGCCGTGCGGCCGTGCGACACCTTGGGTTTGCCGCCCTGCGGCCTGCCGATCGGCAGGGGATAACGTTGCTCCGCCGAGCCGTATCAGGGCGGGACGCGTTGAAATCCTCGGTTGCAAGACGTCCCGCGATCCCGTTGCTCCGCCACCGCACCCGCATTCCTCCGGCGTGCCACAGGGAGATGATTATGCGCATCCTCAACAATGACGAACTGACCCAGGTCAGCGGCGGCGCGAACCCGCACCTCACCACGATCAGCATCACGACCAACCCGGGGGGTGTCGTCAACAAGAGCATCGAGAGCAATCCGAATGCCGAGACGACGACCATCACCTACAAGACCACCGGCAAGCCCGCCTGACCCGCGGCTCGACAGGAGAAAAGCGATGCGTGAGCTCCACAACGACGAGCTGAAGGCCGTCAGCGGCGGCGCCAACAAGCCGAATTATGGCGGCGGGCCCGGCAATAGCGGCCCCGGCGACAAGAACAGCCAGAATGAGCGCGGCCACGGCGGCCAGCCGACCGGCTGACCCCTTCATTGCGATACGCGAGGGAGGGGCGGCTTCGGCCGCCCCTTTTTTTTCGGCTTCAGCCCTCTGCGCAGTCCCCGGAGCGCCGAGAAACAGGGCGAATGCCGCGTTAACTCTCTCCTCTAAGCGCGCGGCAACGATAACGGCCTAGACCGCCACCCCTGTGTAGCCGTCAGGCTGTACTCGGGAGGAAATTGGATGCGGGCTCTGGCCTGGCTCAACAAGCTCCGCCGCAACGAGAGCGGCAACGTGCTTGCCATCACTGCCGCTGCGCTCCCGCTGATGCTGGGCGGCGCGGCGATGGCGATCGACACGATCCAGCTGGAGGTTTGGAAGCGTCAGCTCCAGCGCGCCGCCGATTCGGCGGCGATCGCCGGCGCCTATGCCGAGGCGCAGGGCCGGGAGGCCGTGGACGCCGTGCACAGGGACCTTGACGAGAACAGTTTCCCGACCCTGTCGGTGCCCGAGACGGTCCTCGAGGGCGCTCGGAACGGCTTCGACCGCACCGTCTACGTGTCGCTGACGACGCAGCGGACGGTGCCGTTCATGTCGCTCTTCACCAACGAACCGAACACCATCACCGTCGATGCGACGGCGGCGCTCGTCGGCGAAGGCGACTTCTGCATGCTGTCGCTCTACGACGGCGAGGACGTCGGCATCAACGCCAACGGCAATGCCGACGTGAACCTCACCTGCGGGATGTATTCAAACTCGCGCAACGACGACAGCGCGATTACCGCCGGCGGAACTTCCTCGATCACGGCGGAACCGGTGACCACCGTCGGCGAGGTCGACGAAACCGGCCAAAACTTCGCCCCCGGAACCACCTTCCGTCCTCATTCGGCGCCGATGGCCGACCCTTTCGCCGACGTGCCGCTGCCGACGCCTCCGAGCCCCTGCCCCGCCCTTAGCGTCCCCAGCAACGGACCGACGGTAATCCGGGACGCCAGCATACCGGGCCAGAATTGCTTCTCCTCGATGAACATCGACGGCACGCTGCAGCTGAACCCGGGCGTCTACTACATCGACGGCGGCAATATCGACCTCAAGGGCAAGATCCAGAGCGTCGGCACCGGCGGCGTGACCCTCATCATGACCGGCCATACGAACGACGCTGCCGGCGACCTCGTCGTCGGCGATTTCATCCAGAACGGCGGCGGCAAGCTCATCATCGAGGCGTCGGAAAGCGGTCCCTATCAGGGGATCGCGCTCTATCGCGACCCACGCGCGGCGTACCGATTGGTCAAGATCAACGGCGGCGCGGACACCACCATCACCGGCGCAATCTACATGCCCACGACCGACCTCTGGCTCGGCGGCAATGCGAGCTTCGATGCCACCTGCCTTCAGGTGGTGGCGCGGATCATCACCTTCCGGGGTGGCGCCGACATGCAGAATGGGTGCGAGGACGGAAGCTCTTCGCAGATGATTCGCCGGATGGTCGTAAGGCTGGTCGGCTGATGCTTCGCGCACTCGCCCTCCTCAAGAAACTCCGCGGCGACGAGCGCGGGCTCAGCGTGATCGAGCTCGGACTCATCGCGCCGGTACTGGCTCTGTTCATCAGCGGCATCATCGATCTCAGCTCCGGCCTCGCCCAGCGGTTCGCGATGCAAAAGGCGGTGAACGAAACGCTGGAGCTGCTGCTGGCATACCCGCTCGAGAATGACACGAGCGTCGAAGACGCCGACGTACGAACCGCCTACGCCTATCTGATCAACCACGTCGCCGAGGGGGCAGGTATTGCTCCGGACGAAGTCGAAATCGAGCGCTGGCTCCAGTGCGACGACGCCGTCCAAGACGATTACGCGTCGATCTGCGAACCCGGCGAAGATCAGGCGCGCTACATTTCGCTGGAGATCGAGAAGGATTTCAACGGCCAGTTCTTCGTCGGCGAGATGACGATGACGGCCTTCGGCGTGATGAGGATCGAGTGAAGCTGAAGGCGCTCCGCCGCGACGAGAAGGGCGCCAGCGCGCTCGAATTCGCGCTCGCCGCTCCGGCGATGCTGATGTTCATCATCGGCATCGGCCAGCTCGGCATGCTGTGCATGGCCGATGCCGGCCTCAGCGCCGCCGTCGCCGAGGGCGCGCGCGCGGCCGCCGTCTACCCGACGCCCGACGATGACACCATCGAAGCGCGGATGGCGGAAGCCGCGTGGGGCATGCGCGAGGAGTTGATGGGGGACCCGGACATCGTCCGCGACGAGGATGACGACGAGCGCGACTATATCGAAATCACGATGACCTATTCGGCTCCCCTCGACTTCATTTTCCTCGATCTCGGCCCGGTCACGCTCAGCGAAACACGGCGCGTCTACCTCCAGAGCAACCCGAGCCGCTCTTCGGCCGCCCCCGATCCCGATCCCGAACCCGATCCCGATCCGGACCCGGATCCCGATCCCGATCCCGAACCCGATCCCGAGCCGGATCCCGATCCCGAGCCTTCCACCAGCGCAGGCGGCTCCACCTCGGCCGGCGGCAGCAGCTCGGACGGAGGAACCAGCTCGGCCTCCAGCGCTTCCAGCTCGACCTCGAGCACCAGCTCGACCTCGGGCGGAACGAGCAACGGGAACGGGAGCAGCGGCCACAACCACGGCGGCGGCAGCAACGGCAACGGCAGCAGCAGCCACGGCAGGGGCCATTAATCGGCCCGGCCGCTCCGGCTCAGGCCGCGGCGGGCTTGGTCATCAGCGAGTCGGCGAAAGCGCTCTCGAACTTCGCGATCAGCGCCCGGTCGTCAAGCTTCCACGGGTGGAAGCCGGGCAGGAAGAAGCTCACCCAGGCGCCGAGGATCTTGCGCAGCATCCCCGGCCGGACCCACGCGAACCACAGCATCCGCGCCCAGGCCCGCGCTCCGGTGATCCCGTCCTGCCTCAGCAGCGCGAGCGTACCGAGGCTCCGGTCGACGACGAAATTGCGGGTGACGAACAGCATCACCTTCGCCTTGACCTTCCAGCGCTTGCCCCGCGGCCAATGCTTGGTCGCATGAAGCCAGGTGTCGTAGGCGACGCCCTTATGCTCGATCTCCTCGACGGCGTGCCAACGCCATAAGGCCCCGCTCTGCGCGTCCGCCTTGGCGAGGTGGCGCGGGTCCTTGAGCAGCTGGTGGGCGAGGATGGCGGTAAAATGCTCGAGGCACATGGTGGCGGCGAGATTGACGATCGGCGGACGCGACCGTGTAATCGACAGCCGCCATTCGACCCGATCCTCGAGCTGCTTGATGTCGTAGCCCGAATCGGCGGCGCGGCGGTTGAACTGGACGTGCTCGCGACTGTGCATCACCTCCTGGGTGACGAACGCCTTGATCTCGCGCTCCAGCTTCTCGGGCGCGCCCTCGCGGAACAGGCGCACGCTTTCGACGAAAAAGGCCTCGCCCTTGGGAAAGGTCGCCGACAAGGCATTGTAGAAGGCAGTGGCGACCGGATCGCCGCCCATCCACCAGCGCGCCTGGCTGGCGCCGCGGCCGAAGCGCCGGTCGCGCGGCGTGATCGTCAAGTCTTGAGGTGTACCGACAGTCGCCATGCTGTATCTCCGAACCATGGCCGATAGAGGTTACTTACATCAGTGTCAATAGCTCGCGAGCGGCTGAGCCCGCAGGAAAGCCGCGGCGCGGCGCTGGAAGCGGCTCGACGGCTGCTGATCGACAAGGGCCCGCAGGCGGTGACGCTCAAGGCGGTGGCCGCCGAGATCGGCAAAAGCCACGCCAACCTGCTCCACCATTTCGGATCGGCGGCTGGACTTCAGGCGGCGCTCGCGCAGCTCATCAGCGACCGCGTGTGCGAGCGTATCGCCGAGGCGGTCGAGAAGAGCCGCGCGGGCGAGGTCGACCCGATCGCGATCGTCGACCGGACGTTCGATGCGTTCGGACGCGAAGGCGCCGGCGCGCTAGCCGCCTGGATGATCCTCTCGGGCAACCGCGACGCGCTCAATCCGATCCTCGATTCGATCCACCAGCTGGTCGACCGGCTCGGGCAAGGCCGGCAAGACGGGCCCGTCCATGAGAATACTTTGTGGCTGGTGCTGGCGGCGATCGGCGATTCGCTGCTCGGCGCTCCGATGGCGGACGCGCTCGGGCTGCCGCGCGACAAGGCGCGCGAACTCGCCCGGCGCCAGCTCATCGCCGCCCACAAGGCCCAGGAGGAGGCTAGAACATGATCAGCGGCGCGCATGTGATGATCTTCACGAAGGACGAGGCGGCCGACCGCGCCTTCCTTCGCGACGTGCTTGAAATTCCCTGCATCGATTCCGGTGGCGGATGGCTGATCTTCAAGCTGCCGCCAGCCGAACTCGGCGTCCATGGCGGCGAACGCAACGATCACCACCAGCTCTATTTGCTGTGCGACGATCTCGACGCCACGAGCGCCAAGCTGGAGGGCCGGGGCGTGACCTGCGGCGAGGTGATGACGGCGAGCTGGGGCCGCGCGACGTCGGTGCCGCTGCCCGGCGGCGGCAAGCTCGGACTCTACGAGGCGCATCACAACCGGCCCTGAACATACGCGCTGGTGTAGCCGCGGCGGGCTGCGGCCCCTACATCCCTGCCATGCACTTCCTCGACCAGGCGAAGATCTTCATCCGCTCCGGCGCGGGCGGGCCCGGCGCGGTCAGCTTCCGGCGCGAGAAGTTCATCGAATATGGCGGGCCCGACGGCGGCGACGGCGGCAAGGGCGGCGACATCGTCTTCGAGGCGGCCGACGGCCTCAACACTTTGATCGACTTTCGTTACACCCAGCATTTCAAGGCGCCGCGCGGCAAGGGCGGGGCGGGGCGCAACCAGACCGGCGCGGGCGGCCGCGATTTGGTGATCAAGGTGCCGGTCGGAACCCAGATCCTGTCCGAGGAGAAGGAGCATGTCCTCGCCGACATGACCGAGGTCGGGCAGCGCGTGGTATTGCTGAAGGGCGGCGAAGGCGGGCGCGGCAATGCCAGCTTCAAGACCTCGACCAACCGCGCGCCGCGCCAGCACGGTACCGGCTGGCCGGGCGAGGAGATGTGGGTGTGGCTGCGCCTCAAGCTGATCGCCGATGCCGGCCTGGTCGGCCTCCCCAATGCCGGCAAGTCCACTTTCTTGAACGCGGTTTCCAACGCCAAGGCGAAGGTAGGGGATTATCCGTTCACGACGCTTCATCCGAAGCTCGGCGTGGTTCGGCACAAGGGCGTGGATTTCGTGCTCGCCGACATTCCCGGGCTGATCGAGGGCGCCGCGGAAGGCGCCGGCATCGGCGACCGCTTCCTCGGCCATGTCGAGCGGACCCGCGTCCTCGTCCACCTGGTCGACGCCAATAACGAGGATGTCGCCGCCGCTTATCGCACCGTTCGCGACGAGCTGGACGCCTATGGCGCCGGCCTCGCCGACAAGCCCGAGGTGGTCGCGCTCAACAAGGTCGACACGATCGACGAGGAGCTCTCCGCCGCGCTCGCCGCCGAGATCGAGGCGGAAGGCTCCGGTCCGGTCTGCCCGGTCTCCGGCGCGACCGGACTGGGGGTCGAAGCGGTGCTGGACGCGGTGGTGGAGCGGCTTGCGGCCCGCTCCGAGGAGGCGGCCGGGGACAGCGGCTGGTCGCCGCTGTGAGGCTGAAGACTCTGGCCGTCACCGGCGGCACCGGCTTCGTCGGCTCGCACCTCCTCAAGGCCGCAGCCGCGGGCGGCTACGAGGTCCGCGCCCTGACCCGCGGCTGGCGCCCGCCGGAAGAGGGAATCGACTGGGTCGACGGCGCGCTCGACCGCACCGACAGCCTCGCCAAGCTCGTCGAAGGCGCCGACGCGGTGATCCACATCGCCGGCCTGATCAACGCGCCCACCCGCGCCGCCTTCGAGGCCGTCAATGTGGGCGGAACCGCGAACATGATCGACGCCGCCCGCCGGGCGCGAGTGCGACGCTTCGTCCACATCTCCTCGCTCGCCGCGCGCGAGCCTGAGCTTTCCGACTATGGCCGCTCCAAGGCCAAGTCGGAGCGGCTCGTCGCGGCCTCGGGCCTCGACTGGACGATCATCCGCCCGCCGGCGGTTTACGGCCCGGGCGACCGCGAGACGTTCGAGCTTTTCCGCATGGCCCGGCGCGGCCTCGTCGCGCTGCCGCCGAAGGGGCGCTTTTCCGTCCTCCATGTCGGAGACCTCTGTCGACTGATCCTGACCGTCCTCGACGAGCCGGACAGCCATTCCGAGATTTACGAGCCCGACGACGGCGTCGACAATGGCTGGGACCACCGCCATTTCGCCCGCACGCTCGGCCGAGTGTTCGGCAAGCGGGCGACAACGCTCTCGATGCCCAAGCTCGTGATGAAGGGCGCGGCACGGGTCGACCGGCTCGTCCGCCGCGATGCCGCCAAGCTGACGCCGGACCGGGTCCGCTATTTCTGCCATCCCGACTGGGTCGTGACCGCTCGGCGCCGCCCGCCCGATGCGCTGTGGAAGCCGCAGATCCGAACCCCCACCGGGCTGAAGCAGACCGCCGACTGGTACCGCGAGCAGGGCTGGTTACGGTGACCAGGTGACGTAGAGCACCACGTAAGCGACGAAGCTCGCCACCAGCCCGACGAGGAAGATGCGGTAGGCATAGCCGAGCATCCGGTACTTCTTGTTCTGGAGAACGCAGCCGGCCTGGTAGATGTCCCGCGCCATCGTCCGGTAGACGCTGTCGTCGCTGTGGAGCCGCGCGGTCACCGTATCGATGAACTCCTCCTCCTTCATCTGCGAGAACACGCCGAAGAAGAGGATGTTGGGCTCGCCCTTGGGCTTGCGCGCCCGGGTCATCGGCAGCACCGCCAGCACGGCGCAGATCGCCGAGAAGAAGGCGGCAGCGCCGAGGATCAGCAGTGGAATCGGCGCCGAGGCATTGCGGGCCTGGCCGATCGTGATGGTGAAGATGACGAAGGTTGCGCCCATCAGGATGCTCGCCTTGGTGTCGGCCATGGCCGACAGCTGCAGCTGGGCGAGCTGCGCCGTGCGCATCATGTGCACCGCGTTCGGCGGATATTGCGGCTCTTGTCGCTCGTCCCTCACACCTAAGTCCCCTGTTTGTCGTACAATCTTCATGGCACGGGGCTCGCTCGCTTGCCAAGCGGGCGCCGGGTTTTGGCCCTATTCGCTTGGCAGACAAGGTCGCGAAACCTAAGGCCCCCGCCATGACCGACCGAGCCGAGACTTTCGCGCGCGTTGCCGAGCTGATCGCGCCGTTCAACAAGAAAGGCGCGGCGCTGACCGAGGCGACCACCTTCGCGGGCGACCTCGAATGGGACAGCCTGGTGGTGCTCGACTTCGTGGCCTCGGTCGAGGACGAGTACGACATCCTGATCACGATGAACATGCAGGCCGAGATCGAGACGGTCGGCCAGCTCGTCGATGCCGTCCACAAGCTGCGGCAGGAAGGCTGAAGCCGGTCATGACCGAAGCCGATATCGACAGCCTGGATCCCGCCGCCCAGGCCGCGCCGGAGGCCGCACCGGCGAGCGACCTGTTCGCCAAGTTCGACTCGCTGATCGCCGAGCGCGACGCGCTCCTCGCCACCGGTGTGCGCAATCCGTTCGGCCTGGTGATGGAAAAGGTGCTCTCGCCGACGCGGGCGATCATCCAGGGCAAGGAGACGATCCTGCTCGGCACGTACAATTATATGGGCATGACCTTCGATTCCGACGTGGTCGCCGCCGGCAAGGAGGCGCTGGACGAGTTCGGATCGGGCACGACCGGCAGCCGCGTCCTCAACGGCACTTATCAGGGCCACAGGGAGGTCGAGGAGGCGCTGAAGGAATTTTACGGCACCAGCCATGCCATGGTCTTCTCCACTGGCTACCAGGCCAATCTCGGCCTGATGTCGACGATCGCGGGGCGCGAGGACTTCATCATCCTCGACGCCGACAGCCACGCCTCAATCTATGACGGCTGCTTCCTCGGCGACGCCCAGATCGTCCGCTTCCGCCACAACAGCGCCGAGGACCTCGAGAAGCGGCTGAAGCGCCTTCCCGCCGACGCCGGCAAGCTGGTCGTGCTCGAGGGGGTCTATTCGATGCTTGGCGACATCGCGCCGCTCGCCGAAATGGTGCGGATCGCGAAGCGCCACGGCGCCATGGTCGCCGTCGACGAGGCGCACGGGATGGGCTTTTTCGGCAGGAACGGCCGCGGGGTCTTCGAGGAAGCGGGCGTCGAGGACGAGGTTGATTTCGTCGTCGGCACCTTCTCCAAGAGCGTCGGGACGGTCGGCGGCTTCGTCGTGTCCAATCATCCGAAGTTCGAGGTGCTCCGCCTCGTCTGCCGCCCCTACGTTTTCACCGCCTCGCTGCCGCCCAGCGTCGTCGCCACCGCCGCGACCTCGATCCGCAAGCTGATGCATGCCGAGGCGAAGCGCGCGCACCTATGGAAGAACAGCCGGCGCCTTCATGCCGGCCTGCGCCAGCTCGGCTTCAGCCTCGCGACGCCGGAGGCGCAATCGGCGATCATCGCCGTCCTGCTCCCGGACCAGGAGACTACCGTCCATATGTGGCAGGCGCTCCTCGAAGAGGGCGTTTACGTGAACATGGCGCGTCCGCCCGCGACCCCGGCGGGCATGTTCCTTCTGCGCTGCTCGCTTTGCGCCGACCATAGCGACGAGGAGGTCGGCGACATCCTCGACATGTTCGACGCTGCCGGCCGGGTGGTGGGAATCCTTCCCGCCTGAGCTTCATGGCGTCCCGCGGCACGGAGCGCCAGGAAATATGCCCGGGTGATATTGACAGCTGTTCCACCCGGATATAAATGCGCCCGTCGCAAGCGGGAGCACCACCATGACGACCACCATCACAGCCTTTTTCGAAGACAGGATGATCGCCGGCGGGAGCCGCGATGAGGTGACGCGAAGGGTCGAGCAGGGCTGGCCCGACGACCAGGGCCGCGTGCGCGTCTTTGACGACGCCACCGGCCGACCGCTCGACCTCGACCTGTGGGACGCGGGTAAGGCGGCGATGCGCGCGGCCGCGCGCCCGGCCCCGCCGGCCGCGGCGCCCCCCGCCGTGCGCGGCCGCGGACGGCCGAAGCTCGGCGTCGTTGCGCGCGAAGTCACCTTGCTTCCGCGCCACTGGGAATGGCTCGGCCGACAGGCGGGCGGTGCCTCGGCCGCCCTGCGCCGGCTGGTCGAAGCCGCCCGCAAGTCGGAAGGAGGCCGGGCCCGCGATCCCAAGGCCGCGCGCGACGCCGTCTATCGCTTCCTTACCGAAATGGGCGGCGACCGCCCCGGCTATGAGGAGGCCATTCGCGCGCTTTATCGCGGCGAGGAGGCGCGCTTCACTGCACTCATCGCCGATTGGCCGCAGGACGTGCGGGATTATGCGGCAAGGCTGCTGGAGGGTGAGCGCTAGGATTGCTCCGCCGGCGCTCTATGGCACGAGGACCGCGGCACCCTCGACGCCGCCGGCGCGGAGCAAATCGAGCGCCTCATTGGCCTGCTCCAGGGCGAAGACCTGGGTGCGTGTGCGGACCGGTACACTCGCCGCGAGCGCGAGGAATTCGTCGCCGTCGCCGCGGGTAAGGTTGGCGACGGAAAGGATGCTTCGCTCGCCCCACAGCTGCGCGTAGGGAAAGGCCGGGATGTCGCTCATGTGGATGCCGCCGCAGACGACCATCCCGCCCTTACGGACATGCCGAAGCGCCTCCGGCACCAGGCTCCCGACCGGCGCGAAGATGATCGCGGCGTCGAGCTCCTCCGGCGGCGCAGAAGTCGAATCCTGTGCCGACGTGCAGCCTAGCCCACGCGCGAAGGCTTGCGCCGCCTCATCGCGGGGGCGGGTGAAGGCGTGGACCCGCCGCCCCTGCCACACGGCGACCTGCGCAAGGATGTGGGCGGCAGCGCCGAAGCCGTAGAGCCCGATCGACTCCGCCTCCCCCGCCAGCTTCAGCGAGCGGTAGCCGATCAGGCCGGCGCACAGCAGAGGCGCCGCCTCGACGTCGCCGAAGCCGTCGGGGATGGCGAAGCAGTAGCGCGCGTCGGCGACGCAGTGGCTGGCGAATCCGCCGTCGCGGGTGAAGCCGGTGAAGAGGGGCGCGTCGCATAGATTCTCCCGCCCCTCCCGACAGTAGGCGCACACGCCGCAGGTTCGGCCCAGCCACGGCACCCCAACCCGCTGTCCCGCCTCGAAGCCGGCGGCGGCATTGAGGACGCGGCCGACGATCTCGTGGCCGGGGATGACAGGAAGGATCCCGCTTATGTCACCGTCCGCCACGTGAAGGTCGGTGCGGCAGACGCCGCATGCGGCGATTTCGATGAGCAGCTCTCCCGGCCCCGGCTCCGGCAGCGGCCGCTCGACCATCCGAAGCGGCTCGCCCGGCCGGTCCAGCTGCATGGCGCGCATCATCGCCCCGCCCTACCCGCGCGCGTCATTTCCGCGAAAGAGGGAATCCAGCAGGTGCCCGCCGGCGGGCGGGCGATGCGCGGGCCCAGCGGCGCTTGTCATCGCCCGACTTTCCATTACGCAGGCGGCATGAGCCTTCCCGCCTTGTTCGACCGCCTGCGGCTGCCCGTGATCGGCGCGCCTTTGTTCATCGTCTCCGGCCCCGATCTGGTGCTCGCCCAGTGCATGGCGGGGATCGTCGGCTCGTTTCCTGCCCTCAACGCGCGCCCGCAGTCGATGCTGGACGAGTGGCTCCACCGGATCACCGAGGAGCTCGCCCAGTGGGACCGGGATCATCCCGACGCCCCCGCCGCGCCCTTCGCCGTCAACCAGATCGTCCACCGCTCCAACACGCGGCTGCAGGAGGATATGGCGATCTGCGCCAAGTGGAAGGTGCCGATCGT
>DASVVV010000036.1:0-40736 GCA_036386375.1 Allosphingosinicella sp.
CCGAACGGGCAGTCGGTCCCGCAATTGAGGTGGTGGATGCGCATGCCGGCTCCTGTTGCGGAGAAGGGAGAACCGGCGCTGTGGCCGCGGGTTTCCGGCCCCTAACCTGGATCAGCGAAAAGGGGCGCCGTGCGGCGCCCCTTGGTGTTCGTTGATGTCGGCTAAGCGTCAGCGGCAGCGGCGGCGGTTGCTGCTGCTGCGCTGGATCTCGCGGCCGATCAGCGCGCCGGCGGCGGCGCCGATGATCGTGCCGGCGGTGCGGTTTCGGCCGCCGTCGATCTGGCGTCCGACCAGAGCGCCGGCGGCGCCGCCGACGATCAGGCCGACCGTGCCGTTCGATCGCCGGCAATAAAGGCGGCCGTCGCGGCCGCGCCAGGTCGGCCCATAATAAGCGCCGTTGCGGTAATAGCGGCTCTGCGCGTCCGCCGAATCGATCGGCAGGGCCATGCTGGCGGGCACGGCCATGGCGGTCGCGGAGAGGGCAAGAACGAGACTACGCATGACAATTTGCCTCCATCGGCGAGGATATTCGAGGTTGAGAACGCCTCCCCCCACGGCCCAGTTTCATTAACCTCAAACAACGACCCCTTCCCGCCCGCAATCGCTGGACGCTCGGACCGCCCTCTCCTAGAGGCCGCGAGGCAAGTTCGGGGAAGCGGCTTTGGCGAACGTGACCGTCATCGGCGGCCAGTGGGGCGACGAGGGGAAAGGCAAGATCGTCGACTGGCTCTCCAGCCGGGCCGACATCGTCGCCCGCTTCCAGGGCGGCCACAATGCCGGCCACACGCTCGTCATCGGCGACCAGACCTACAAGCTGTCGCTGCTCCCCTCCGGCATCGTTCGCGGCAAGCTCTCGATCATCGGCAACGGAGTCGTCCTCGATCCGTGGGCGCTGAGGGACGAGGTCGGGCGCCTGCGCGAGCAAGGCGTTGAGGTGACTCCGGCGAGCCTCAGGATCGCCGACACCTGCCCGCTCATCCTGCCCTTCCACCGCGACCTGGACGCGCTGCGCGAGGATGCGAGCGGCGCCGGCAAGATCGGCACCACCCGCCGCGGTATCGGCCCGGCTTATGAGGACAAGGTAGGCCGCCGCGCGATCCGCGTGTGCGACCTGGCCCATCTCGGGGAGCTCGGACCGCTGCTCGATCGCCTCTGCGCCCATCATGACGCGCTTCGCGCCGGCTTCGGCGAGCCGCCGATCGATCGCGCGCGGCTGGAACGCGACCTGGGCGAGATCGCCGACTTCGTG
Organism: Allosphingosinicella sp.; assembly: GCA_036386375.1. Classification (GTDB taxonomy): domain Bacteria; phylum Pseudomonadota; class Alphaproteobacteria; order Sphingomonadales; family Sphingomonadaceae; genus Allosphingosinicella. The sequence continues at coordinate 1,250 of DASVVV010000036.1, forward strand.
CTGGAATTCGCAGGGCCGGTGTGGATGGCGCTGAACGCGGCGCGCCTGGCGGGCGAGCGGATCCTTTTCGAAGGGGCGCAGGGGGTTTTGCTCGACGTCGACCACGGAACCTATCCGTTCGTCACCTCCTCCAACACGGTGGCGGGCACGGCCGCATCGGGAACCGGGCTCGGCCCCGGCTCGGCCGGCTTCGTGCTCGGCATCGTCAAGGCCTATACCACGCGGGTCGGGTCCGGGCCGTTCCCGACCGAATTGACCGACGATGTCGGCCGTCGGCTCGGCGAGCGGGGGCGCGAATTCGGGACCGTCACCGGCCGCAAGCGCCGCTGCGGCTGGTTCGACGCGGTACTGGTGCGCCAGTCGATGGCGGTTTCCGGCGTGACCGGAATAGCCCTCACCAAGCTCGACGTGCTCGACGGCCTCGACGAGATCTGCATCTGCACCGGCTACAGGTTGCGCGGCGCGCTGCTCGACCATCTCCCCGCCCATGCCGCCGACCAGGCCGGGGTCGAACCGGTCTACGAGACGATCGAAGGGTGGAGCGAGTCGACCGCCGGAGCGCGCAGCTGGGCGCAGCTGCCGGCCCGGGCGATCAAGTACATCCGCCGGGTCGAGGAACTGATCGCCTGTCCGGTCGCTTTGGTGTCGACGAGCCCGGAACGGGAAGACACGATCCTCGTGCGCGACCCGTTCGCAGACTGAGTAACCGATAGCGTAAGTTCAAGGGCCGATGACCACACGCGAAGCCACCAGCCTCCTTCCGCGTTCCTTCGACCCCGTCGTGATCGGCGGCCCCTCCCGGTCGCTCGCCGACAGGGCGATGGTGCTCGCTTTCGGGGCGATCCAATGGCCGTGGCTGCTGAGGGGGCTGTACGGCGGCAGGCTGCGCGACAAGCAGGCGCTGCTCGACCGCCTCGAGCTGCCCGACGACGCGCTGCCCTATCTCGGCAGCTGGAAGGCCGATACGCGCCTCCTCAAGCTGCTGGTCGACCATATTTTCGAGCACAGGCCGCGGCTGGTCGTGGAGTTCGGGACCGGCGCCTCGACCCTGGTGCTCGCGAAGGCGCTGCGGCTTGCCGGCGACGGGACCTTGATCAGCTTCGAGCAGCATGCCGATTTCGTCGAGGCGACGAGAAAGTGGCTGGCGGAGCACGGGCTGTCGGCCGATGTGCGCGTGGCGCGGCTCGGCCGTTCGCCGGGCGGCTGGCCCGGTCTCTGGTACGATCACGGCCCGCTGCCGTGCGATATCGACCTGATGCTGATCGATGGCCCGCCCTGGGCCCTTCACCCGTTCACGCGGGGCGCCGCCGAGACCCTGTTCGACAAAATTTCCCCCGGCGGTACTGTGATGCTCGACGACGGCGCACGGCCCGGCGAGCGCGTCGTCGCTCACCGCTGGCGCAAGCTCCACCCCGATTTCGACTTCACGCTCGACAAGAAGGGCAGCAAGGGCACCTTGATCGGCCGCAGGCGGCGCTAGAGCGTCGGCCGCTTCTCGAAACGGCCCGGCACCGGCTCATCCGTCGCCTCCACCTCGACCCCATCGACCCGTGCCGACGGCGGCCCTTTGCGGCAGCGGTCGATCAGCCGCCCGACATCCGCTTCGCGGCCAGCGACTAAAATCTCGACCGTCCCGTCGCTGCGGTTGCGGACCCAGCCTCCGAGGTCGAGTTCGCGCGCCGCCTCGACCGCCCAGCCGCGGTAGAAGACGCCTTGCACGCGTCCGCGAATCCACAGCCTTTTCGTCGTCGTCCTCATCCGCATTGCGCCCGGTGGAGCAGCTTGTGGTCGGCGAGGACGAGCGCCACCATCGCCTCGACGATCGGCGGCGCGCGCAGAACCACGCACGGATCGTGGCGCCCCGTGACGCCGAGCGCCGGTACGGACGAGGTCGGCTTGAACGCAGCGCGGACGGCGACCGCTTCCCCCGTCGCAATGCCGCCGGTGATTCCGCCCGCCAGGCGCGGATCGGCATTGTCCTCGCCGCGGCCTCTCACCGCGGCGAAGCCGGCGCCAATTTCGACGGCCTTCACGGCATTGATCGATATGAGCGCCGCCGCCAGATCGGCGTCGAGCTTGCCATAGACCGGCGCGCCCCAACCGGCCGGCACGCCCGACGCCGTGCACTCCACGACGCCGCCAAGCGAGGTCCCGGCGGCGCGCGCGCCTTCGATCAGCGACGGCCATTCTTCTTCCTCGGCGCTTCCGCCGATCTCTGCGATGCGAGATTCGAGCCTCACCTCCGGGATGACGAGCCGGGCGATGGCGCCCGCGGCCACTCGCGCCGCCGTCTCGCGAGCCGAAGCCCGCCCGCCGCCGCGCCAGTCGCGACGGCCGTATTTGGCCTCGTAAGCCCCGTCGGCGTGGCCGGCGCGTGGCCGCAGCGCCCCATAATCGCCCGGCCGCGCGTCGGCATTGTCGATGACCAGGCTGATCGGCGTGCCGGTCGTCATGCCTTCGAAGATGCCGGAGAGGATCCGCACCCGGTCCGGCTCCTGCCGCGGCGACGTCAGCGGGTCGGCGCCGGGGCGGCGGCGGTCGAGCCACGGCTGGATGTCCGACTCGCTAAGGGCGAGGCCGGGCGGGCAGCCGTCGATCACCGCCCCGATCGCGGGGCCGTGGCTCTCCCCCCAGCTGGTGAAGCGCAAGACACGGCCGAAGGTGTTGAAGCTCATCGCGGCGACGCCTCTTGGCGACCGCTTCTTGTTGTATTATGTATGTAATACACCGGGAGAGGGAACATGAAGGTCTTGAAGCAAATCGCCGCGGCGATAGCCAGCGCGCTCATCGTCGCGGCCGCGGCGCCGAGCGTGGACGAGGGCGACGTGGCCGCCATGCGCCATTATGTCGAGAAGAACCGTTCTTATTCCCCCGCCGCCCGCGCGGAGGCGATGCGGCGGCTTGAGCGCCTGCCGGCGCTCGTTTCCGATCCTGCGCGCTTTGAGCTGGAGGCCGCGGCGATCGCGGCGCTCGCCGACAACGGCCACAGCGTTCTCTTCCCGCCGCAATGGACGACGCGCTATCCGCGAAGCCCGGTCCGTCTCGGCCTCTTCGCCGACGGCCTGTTCGTCATCGCCGCCCCGCCCGGACATCGGGCTTTGCAGGGGCGCGAAGTGGTCGCCATCAACGGCCGGCCCTGGCGCAGCATCCGCGACGCTTATTCCCGTTACCAGGGCGGCGAGCAGGCGTTTCGCGACCAATTCGTCACCTATTTCATGGAAACGCCGGCGCTACTCGCCGCTGCGGGCCTCGGCGAGGATCGCGAGCGGCTGTCGCTCACTTTGGCCGATGCGAACGGCCGGCCCGTCGAGACCATTGTTCCGGCGCAGTTGGCGCCGCTGGAGGGCGACGAAGCGGTTCTTGGGCGGCCGCTGCCGCTCGAGGCGGTGGCGCTCGTCCGCACCGGCGCGCTGCCGCTTTACCTCGAGGATGCAGACCAGCCGCTCCGGCTCCGACGCGTCCCCGAGCTCGATGCCGCTTATATCCAGCTCAAGTCGACGTCGGGCGAGGGGCTGCGCCCTTTTCTGGCGCGGACGCTGGCGGAGTTGCGGGCGGATCCGCCGCGCAACATCATCCTCGACCTTCGTTTCAACCTCGGCGGCGACCTCACCCTGTCGCGCGACTTCGCCCGAGCGCTGCCCGGCCTCGCCCAAGGCGGCCGCCTCTATGCCGTCACTTCGGGCCGGACCTTCTCCGCCGCCATCTCCACCCTCGGCTACCTCAAGCAGGCGGCGGGGGACCGGCTCACGATCGTCGGCGAGCCGATCGGCGACCGGCTCGAATTCTGGGCCGAAGGCGACATGGTCAACCTGCCGGGGTTGGGCGCGATGCTGCTCTACGCCACCGAGCGCCACAATTACATGACCGGCTGCCCCGAAGCGGATTGCCACGCCAACGTGCGCGACCATCCGATTCGGGTCGCGTCGCTGCAGCCGGACGTGGCGGCGCCGCTGCATTTCGCCGATTATGTGGCGGGCCGCGATCCGGCGATGGAGGCGATCGCCCGACTGATCCGGGAGGGCCGCGACTGACCCGGGTCAGACCGTGCTGATGTCGGGCGCGTCCTCGGCCTTCATGCCGACGACGTTGTAGCCGGCGTCGACGTGGTGGACCTCGCCGGTGACTCCCGAAGCCAGGTCGGACAGCAGGTAGAGCGCCGCGCCGCCGACATCCTCGATGGTGACGTTGCGCCGCAAGGGGCTGTTATATTCGTTCCACTTCATGATGTAGCGGAAGTCGCCGATTCCGCTCGCGGCCAGCGTCTTGATCGGGCCGGCCGAGATGGCGTTGACCCGGATATTCTCCGGCCCGAGGTCCATCGCCAGATATTTGACGCTGGTTTCGAGCGCCGCCTTGGCGACCCCCATGACGTTATAATGCGGGATCACCTTCTCGGCCCCGTAATAAGAGAGGGTGAGGACGCTGCCGCCGCTGGGCATCATCTCGCGCGCCCGGCGGGTGACCGCGACGAAGCTGTAGGCGGAGATGTTCATCGTCAGCAGGAAATTGTCGAGGCTGGTGTCGACGAACTTGCCCCTGAGCTCGTTCTTGTCCGAAAAGCCGATGGCGTGGACCAGGAAGTCGATCGTTTCCCAGCGGTCCCGAAGCGTCGCGAAGGCGGCATCGAGATTGGCCATGTCGGCGACGTCGCAGTCGATGAGGAAATCGGCGCCCAGCTGCCGGGCCAGCGGCCGAACGCGCCGCTCCAGCGCCTCGCCCTGATAGGAGAAAGCGAGCTCCGCCCCCTCGGCCGCGAGCGCTTTCGAAATCCCCCAAGCGAGCGAACGGTCGTTGGCGAGGCCCATGATCAGGCCGCGCTTGCCCTGCATCAAGCCGCTCATCGCTCCTCCTGCTGCTCGTCCTGTTCGGCCCGCTCGACCGCTTTGTCGACGGCTATCTGCTCGGCCTCGACGGCCGCTTCTTCCTTGATCACGGCTTCGACGTCCTCATGCGTGGGCGTCGGCGTCTCGGCAAGGGCGGCGTTCAGTTCGGCGCCGATGACGAGGCCCAAGCCGATGATGAAGAAGAAAAAGAGGGCGATGATCACGCCCGCGAGGCTTCCGTAGGTGAGATCGTAGCTGCCGAGGCTGGAAAGGGCGACCGGGAGCAGCGCCGTCGTCAGCACCCACCAGGCCGCGACGAACGCCGCGCCGGGCCATTTCGGGCAGGCGGAGACTCGGTAGCGCTTCGGCGTCAGCGTGTAGAAGAGGAGATAGAGGGCGCCGAACAGCACCAAAGCCGGCGCCGCGCGCAGCAGCGTGAGCAGCCCGACGACGTCGTCCGCGCCGGGGACGAGGTTGACGATGAACTGCTGCACGCCCGAAAGGAAGATAGACGAGGCGAAGGCGACCATCGCCAGGATCACCGCGGCTATGATCATGCCCGCTGAGCCCAGCCGATATTCCCAGAACGGACGGCTGAAGGTCACGCCGTAAGCGCGCCGGATGATATCGCGGATCGTCTCGATGAAGCTGCCGGTGGTCCACAGCCCGACGATGGCGCCGAGCCAGAGCAGGCCGCCCGAGCGCGCCTCCAGAACGTCGCGGATCGGCCGCTCGAGCACTTCGGCGACGTTCTTGGGCATCGTCTGGAGGAGCGCGTTGACGGCGTTCATTCCCTCTTCAGTCTGGCCGAACAGCCGGGCGACGGCGGCCGCAACGATGACGAATGGGAAGATCGAGAGCAGAGCGAGATACGCGAGGTTGCCGGCATGGATGAAGCCATCATTGTAGACGCCGATCGCGACCCGCTTGATCACTTCCCAGGCGCGGGTCCCGGGGCGGAGATTCTCGCGGATATGGCCGAACCGCGCCTTGGCCTTGGCGAGCCGCTTGCGCCTGGCTTCCGGTGATTCAGGCGAAATTTCGAGCACGGACCTCTAGACGCCTAGCGACGCCCGCGGGTTGCCTTTGCCCTTGCCGCGCCACGATTCAAGGAAGCGGGCGAGCTCGGGATCGTCGGGCACGTCGACCATCAAGGTGATCAACTGGTCGCCGCGCTCGCCGCTCTTGCCGGTGAAGCCGCGGCCCTTGAGCCTGAGCACCTTGCCCGAGGTGGAGCCCTCGGGGACGCTGACCATCACCGGCCCGTCGACCGTCGGCACGCGCACTTTGGCGCCGAGCACCGCCTCGTCGAGCGACACCGGCAGATCGAGGCGGATATGGTCGCCCTCGCGACGGAAGAAGCGATGAGGACGGATGGCGATGGTGACGATGGCATCGCCATTGCCGCCTGGCCCCGGCTGGCCCTGGCCGGCGAGGCGGATTTTGGTACCGTCCTCCACTCCGGCCGGAAGCTTGATGTCGAGCGTCTTGCCGCCGCCCATCGTCACCCGCTGGCCTTTCAGCGAAGCCGCGTCCTCGAACGTCACTTCCAGCCGGTAGGCGACGTCGGCGCCGCGCTGCGGCGGGGCGCTGCGACGGCCGAACCCGCCGAAGCCGCGGCCGCGCCGCGCGGTGCCGCCGAACAGGCCTTCGAACAGGTCGGAAAGGTCGGCCGCGTCGGCGCCGGCCATGTCGAATTCCGCGCCGTTCGATCCGCGCCGAAAGCCACCCGGGCCGCCGCCCGCGCCGGGATGCGGGCCGCCGCCGCCGAACCCGAACGGCGCGCGCGGATTGCCCTCCTCGTCGATCTCGCCGCGGTCATATTGGGCGCGCTTGTCCTTGTCGGTGAGGATGTCATAGGCCTGGGTGACCTTCGAGAAGCGCTCGGAGGCCTTGGGATTGTCCTTGTTGCGGTCGGGGTGCAGCTCCTTGGCGAGCTTGCGATACGCCTTCTTGATGTCGTCCTCGCTGGCGCCGCGCGCCACGCCGAGCGTCGAATAGAGGTCCGCCATGGCGCCCTCCTTCTCCAGACGGGGCGAAAAGTCCACATGCTTGTGCGGCCTGCGCGGGGCGGAGTAGAGCCGCGTCCATGGCCGCCGACCCCCACAAGCTGTTCGACGAATGGCTGGCGGAGGCGCGCCTTTCCGAGCCGAACGACCCGGAAGCGATGGCGCTGGCGACGGTCGACGCGGAGGGGCGTCCGTCGGTCCGGATGGTGCTGCTCAAGGGCCACGACGAGCGCGGCTTCGTCTTCTACACCAACAGCCGCAGTCGCAAGGGCGCCGAGCTGGCCGCCAATCCGCAGGCGGCCTTCGTCTTCCACTGGAAGTCGGTGCGGCGGCAGGTCCGCATCGAAGGCCCGGTCGAGCCGGTGAGCGCCATCGAGGCGGACGCCTATTTCGGGACGCGCTCGCGGGAATCGCAGCTCGGCGCCTGGGCATCGGACCAGTCGCAGCCGCTGGCGAGCCGGTCCGAATTCGAGGCGCGCTACCAGGCGCTCGTTGAGGAGCATGAGGGCCGCGACGTGCCGAGGCCGCCGCATTGGTGGGGCTATCGGGTGGCGCCGGAGCGGATCGAATTCTGGAACGATCGCGCCCACCGGTTGCACGAGCGGCGGCTGTTCGTCCGTGATGGCGGCGGCTGGGCCGAGAGCCTGCTCTACCCGTGATCCGCGCGCCGGCCGAGGAGCGCGCCGCGCTGACTACCCGCGCGGCGCTGGCGAGCGTCGGGACCGCTTCGCTCCTCCTCGTCCTCAAAGGCTATGCGGCCTGGATCACCGGGTCGGTGGCGATGCTCGCCTCGCTCGCCGACACGGCGCTCGACGTGCTCTCCTCGCTTGTGACTCTGCTCGGCGTGCGGGTTGCTGCGGTGCCGGCCGATCACGACCACCGCTTCGGACACGGCAAGGCGGAATCCTTGGCCGCGCTGGTCCAGGTCGGGATCATCGCCGTTTCGGCGCTCGGCATCGCGTGGCGTGCGATCGAGCGGCTGATCGTGGGCGCCGCGACGGCACAGGCTGAATATGGCATCGCGGTCTCCGCCGTCGCGATCGCTGCGACGCTCGCTTTGATCGCTTATCAGCGCTCGGTGATCCGCCGCACGGGGTCGATCGCGATCGGCACCGATCGGCTCCATTATCAGAGCGACCTCGCCCTCAACCTGTCGGTCATCGCCGCCCTCGCGCTCGACCAATATGCCGGCCTCACCGGCGCCGACCCGCTGTTCGGAATCGCCATTGCCGCTTGGCTGCTGTTCGGCGCCTGGCGCGCTTCGCTCCAGGCCGTCGACCAGCTGATGGACAAGGAATGGCCGCCCGAGCGTCGCCGCGCCTTCGTCGCCGTCGCCGCTCGCCACCCGCACGGGCGCGGCATCCACGACCTGAGGACACGAAGCAGCGGCACCCAGGAATTCGCGCAGTTTCACATGTGGATCGATCCGGCGATGACGGTGGCGGAGTCACACAAGGTCATGGAAGAGATCGAAACCGACCTGGCGCGCGAATTTCCCGGCGTCGAAGTGCTGATCCACCTCGACCCCGAAGGGCAGGTCGACCAGCCCGACAACCCGCTGGCCGAGGCTGACGAAACGAAAGGATTGCACTGATGGAATTGCGGCTCGTTCAGGTCGACGCGTTCGCCGACCGCCCCTTCACCGGCAATCCGGCGGCGGTGATGCCGCTCGACCAGTGGCTGCCGGACGAGACGCTGCAGGCGATCGCGATGGAGAACAACCTCAGCGAGACCGCTTTCACAATCCCGGACGCGACGGGCGAGGCCGATTACGAGCTGCGCTGGTTCACGCCAACGACGGAAGTCGTGCTTTGCGGCCACGCCACGCTGGCCAGCGGACACGTCCTGATAGAGGGCGAGCGCGTGCGCTTCCGCACCCGCCGCGCCGGCATGCTCGAGGTCGCCCGCGACGGCGAAGGCTACGCAATGTCGCTGCCGGCGTGGAGGGCCGAGCCCAAGCCGCTGCCGCGCATCGTGGACGCGCTCGGCTGCCGCGCCGTCGAGACGCTTTGGCACCCAAGCCGCTACGGGGTCGTCGCGGTGGAGAGGGAGTCGGAGGTCCGCGCTTTGGCGCCCGATTTCCGCGCCCTGAGGGAGGAAGGCGACGTGCTCACCATCGTGACCGCGCCCGGCTCGGAGACGGACATGGTGAGCCGTGTCTTCGCCGCCGGCGCGGGCATCGACGAGGATCCGGTCACCGGCTCCGCCCATTGCCTTCTCGTGCCTTACTGGGCGGAGCGGCTCGGGCGCGACCGGCTCACCGCGTATCAGGCCAGCGCGCGCGGCGGCCGCCTGACCGGGCGCCTCGACGGCGAGCGGGTGATCCTCGGCGGCCGGTGCGTGACCGTCATCGAAGGCGCGATGCGGATCTGAACCGGCTCAGGCCGGCGCGAGCGGGCTGAAGGTGAGATCGAAGCCGAGCAGGCGCGTCTGCGGAATGCCGCCCGGCAGCCGCAGCGGCGCGCAGCGCATCACCGCCTCGATCGCCGCTTCGGCCATTCGGCCGGCATAAAAGCGGTTGCCGGAGGTCACGCCCTCCTGCGCGACTACCACGGGTAGCTGGGCGAGCTGTCCGTCGCCGGTCAAGCGGACCCTGAGGCGGGTGACGATCTGACGGCCGGCGGTGGCGATTTGCGGGGACCGGTAGCAGCGGCGCACCTGCCGCGCCGCTGCCTCCATCACCTCCTCGACCTGCACGCGCGGCGCCGCCGCCGACGCCTGCGCCGTCCGCGCGGGCGCCGTCAGCGTCGGCCCGCAGGCGGAGGCGCAAAGCAGAAGGAGGAAGGCCGCTTCTTTCATCTCGGTCGCATACCAGAATCGCCGCCATCCTATTGCGGTCCGCGCTCCGAAGCGAGTGCCGCGATATCGGCACTTTGCCTCGCCGCCCACGTTTCCTAAGGCGCATCCACGCAAGCTGACGGAGGAATGGAAATGCGTCATGTGCTGCTGGCCGTCTGCGCCATTCTGGCCGCCTGCAGCGCCGGCGGCGGCGCGGGCGAGGTCGAGGCGAGGGCCGAGCGCCAGGTGGCACCGATCCTAACGACGCCGGAGGCGCGCGACGACCGCAGCTTCGCCCGCCCGGAAGTGGCGCGGGTGACGCATGTCGCGCTCGATCTCGACGCGGATTTTCAGGCGCGGCGGCTGGGCGGTACGGCGACTCTCGATATCCAGGCGGCCGACGGAGCGCAGGATATCATTCTAGATTCCAAGGGTCTGGAAATCGAGAGCATCGCCGATGCACAGGGCCGGCCGCTTCAGTTCGCGCTCGGCGCCGGCGATGCCGAGCGCGGCCGGCCGCTGACGATCCGCATCGGTGACGCGCGGCAGATCCGCATCCGCTACCGTTCGGCCCCCAATGCCGAGGCGCTGCAATGGCTGACGCCGCAGCAGACGGCGGGCGGGCGCCATCCCTATTTGCTGAGCCAGGGGCAGCCGATCCTCAACCGCAGCTGGATCCCAACCCAGGACAGCCCCGGCATCCGCCAGACCTGGGAGGCGCGTATCACCGCGCCGGATCCGCTCAAGGTGGTGATGTCGGGTGAGCGGCTGACGCCCGGGGGCGAGCCGGCAGGGGATGGGAGGCGCGCCTTCCGCTTCAGGATGGCGCATCCGGTCGCGCCCTATCTGATCGCCATTGCCGCCGGCGATCTCGCTTTCCGGGAGCTGGGGCCGCGCACCGGCGTCTGGACCGAGCCGGCGATGCTCGACCGCGCGGCGGCCGAGCTCGCCGACACTGAGCGGATGGTGGAGGCGGCGGAGCGGCTGTACGGCCCCTATCGGTGGGGGCGCTATGACGTCATCGTGCTGCCGCCTTCCTTCCCTTACGGTGGGATGGAGAATCCGACCCTTACCTTCCTCACCCCCACCTTCATCGCCGGGGACAAGAGCCTGGTCGGTCTCGTCGCCCACGAGCTGGCGCACAGCTGGTCGGGCAATCTCGTCACCAATGCGGTCTGGCCGGATGGCTGGCTGAACGAGGGCTTCACCTCCTATTTCGAGAACCGGATCATGGAGGCGATGTATGGTCCCGAGCGGGCGGCGCAGGAGGCCGCGCTCTCCTGGGACGAGATGCAAAACGCGCTCGAGGAACTTGGGGCCCGATCGCCGGATACGCGCCTCCACGCCGCCGGGCAGGCGCTCGAAGCCAGCAACAGCGGCATCGTTTACGACAAGGGCTCGATCTTCCTGCGCACGATCGAGCGGACGGTGGGCCGGGAGCGGTTCGACGCCTATCTGCGCTCCTATTTCGACCGCCATGCCTTCCAGCCGATGACGTCGGCGCGGTTCCTCGCGGATCTGCGCGCCAACCTGGTCCGCGGTGACCGCGCGCTCGAGGAGCGGCTGAAGCTCGACCAATGGGTCTACCAGCCCGGGCTGCCCGACAATGCCGCGCGGCCCGATCCCGCAGCCTTCGCCGAGGTCGACCGCGCCGTCGCGGCCTTTGCGGCGGGCGGGGCTGCCGCGGATCTCCCCTACGCCCAGTGGAATACCGCCGAGCGCATGCGGTTCCTCAACCGCCTGCCGCGCGAGCTGCCGGGCCCGCGGCTGGCCGAGCTCGACCAGCGGCTCGGCCTCTCCGCGAGCGGCAATTCGGAGGTGCTGTTCGCCTGGCTGCAGCTCGCGCTCGCGAATCGCTACGAGCCTGCCGTCCCGGCCGCCGAGCGCTTCCTGCTGGCAATGGGGCGGCGCAAGTTCGTGGCGCCGCTGTTCGAGACTTTGGCCGGCGAGGGCGAATGGGGCCGGCCGATCGCCGAGCGGATCTACGCTCGCGCTCGGCCGGGCTATCATTCAGTCACGACGGGGACGGTCGATCGGCAGCTGCGCGGCACCGGCTGAGCCTCGCCCGACAGCTATTCTGACCCGGCGTTTAACGTTCCTTCAAATCTCTGCGGCTAGGACGTGGTCACCACATATCGAGCCGTTTGGATTCCGATGTATCACGCGCCAGTTCCGCTGGATTCTGATCCCCAGAGCGAAGGCCCGGCTGAAGAGGGCGTCGAAGCGCTCTCTTTCGACGGCGCCAGCGAACGGCTTCGCGAAGCCCATCTCCATAACCGGCAGGTCGAGGCGCGGGGGCTGTTCGCGCCCTTCTTCGGTGTCACGGCGGTTTCGGCGGCGCTGATCACCGCCTGGGCGATGTACGGCTCGGTTCGGCTCGGGATGGTGGTCGGCTGGGTCGCCCTGGTCGCTTTCGCGAACTGGACTTCGACTCGCCGCGCCATGGCTCTGGCGTCGCTCGGCAACAGCCGAACGGCGCGTCCGCGCGCGAAGGTCGAAGCGGTCGCCGAAGCGGTCGCCCTGGCCTCGCTGTGGACGGCGCTTCCGACTTATGCCTTTGCTACCCAGCCCGCCCACGCCCAGGTCGTGATCGGGGGCGCGATGGCGGCGATGATCACCGCCGCGATCGCTCTTGCCGCCATTCCCGCCGCGGCGATCGCGTGGATCGCGACACTCACTTTTTCTTTCTGCATCGCTTATTACATGGGCGCGGGCTCGCTCGACCCGAAGATCGGCCTGACCTTCATCCTCGTCGCCGGCGCCGGCGCCTTCAGCGTGTCGCTGCTCACCCGCTGGACGTTCGGGCAGCTCAAGGCGATCGCGCGCACCACCACGCAGGCCGAGTCGATCCGGCTGCTGCTGCGCGAATATGAGCATCGCGGGGTCGGCTGGCTGTGGCAGGTCGATAGCGAGAATCGCGTCGTCTACATCTCCTCGCGGATGACCTCGCTGCTCGGCCGTTCGGCCAGCCAGCTGATCGGCCATTCGCTTCCGGCGGCGCTGGGCGGCACCAGCGCGCTCGGCCGAACCCTGCTCGCCCGCCAGCCCTTCGCCAACCTCGAAATGGAGCTGAAGACCCGGCGCGGCACGCGCTGGATCAGCCTGTCGGGCGATCCGATCGTGGACGTCACCGGCCAGTTCCAGGGCTTCCGCGGCGTCGGCCAGGACATTACCGAGGTCAGGAAGACGCAGGAGCGGCTGACCAACCTCGCCAACATGGATGTGCTTTCCGGCCTGCCCAATCGCGGCCGGGTGCGCCAGCTGCTCGGCGAGGCGCTGTCGGGCTCCGCCGGAGGCGAGACACCCTGCGCGATCATGTTCCTCGATCTCGACGGCTTCAAGCCGGTCAACGACACGTTCGGCCACCCCAAGGGCGACGCCGTTCTCAAGAGCGTCTCGCAGCGCCTGGTCAAGGAAGTCGGGCCGTTCGGCCATGTCGGGCGGATGGGCGGCGACGAGTTCGCCATCGTCATCAAGGACGCGCAGAGCCGGCGGATGGTCGAGACTCTCGCCGAGCGGGTGATCGAGGCGATCGCCCAGCCTTATCATATCGACAAAGCGGAGATCCGCATCGGCGTCTCGATCGGCTGCGCCTTCGGCCCCGTCGACGGCCACAGCGTCGACGACCTCATCCAGAAGGCCGACCTCGCCCTTTATCAGGCGAAGGCGAAGGGCCGCGGCACCTGCTGCTTCTTCAACGCCGACATGCAGAACGAGGCGGAGGACCGGCTGCGGCTCGAGCAGGACCTCAAGATCGGCCTCCAGACCGGCCAGTTCCGCTTGCTCTACCAGCCTTTGATCAGCGCCGCCGACCAGAGCCTGCAGGGCTTCGAGGCGCTGATCCGCTGGCACCACCCGACCCGCGGCATCGTGCCTCCGAACGAATTCATCACGCTCGCCGAGGAATCCGGCCTGATCATGGAGCTGGGCGACTGGGTGATCGAGGAGGCGTGCAAGGCGGCCGCCGTCTGGCCCGAGCATATTTCCGTCGCGGTCAACATCTCGGCCAAGCAGCTCATCTTCCCGGCGCTCCCCAACACGGTCAACGAATCGATCCGCCGCCACCGCCTCCAGGCCAACAGGCTGGAGCTCGAAGTCACCGAGTCGGTGTTTATGGGCGATTCGCAGAATGCGCTCGACGTGCTGAAGCGGCTCAGGGCGCTCGGCGTCGGCATCGCGCTCGACGATTTCGGGACCGGCTATTCCTCGCTGGGCTACCTCAACAAGGCCGTGTTTCATAAGCTCAAGATCGACGGCAGCTTTGTTCGCGAGGCCGCGGACAATCGCGAAACCGTCGCGATCATCCAGTCGATCGTCCAGCTCGCCAAGAGCTTCCGCATGACGGTCACCGCCGAGGGCGTCGAGACCGCGGACGAATTCACGCGGATGCGCGATCTCGGCTGCCACCAGATCCAGGGCTATCTGTTCGGGCGGCCGATGGATTTCGACCGCGCGAGCGAGCTGGTCCACGGCATCCAGCACCGGCTGAGCGCCTGAGCCCCGACCGCCGAGTCAGCGGGAGCCGGCAGCGGCTGCACGGATCCGGCTGGTCATCCTCCCGTCCATCTGCGAAACTCCGAAGCCATGGGCAGGGCCGTCATTCTTTGCGGAGCGCTCTCGATCCTGGCCGCTGCCGTGCCGGCGGCGGCGAACGACAGCCTCTATACCGATCTCGACCTTGATCGCTGCCGCATCCTGGAACAGGTCGAGGAAGGGGAAAGCGTCAGCTGGGAGTGCCCCGGCCAGGCCGGCATTCCCCTGTTCGTGAGCTCCGGCGACGGCCGCTTCGACATCGACGCAGGCGTTCCGAACGACGAATGGGAGACGCTTCCGCCGTTCAACAATCCGGGGCCCCGGGTCGAGTGGCGGGTGGACGGCCCGGGTTCGCAGGCGATCATCTTCAGGCTGGTTTCCGCGGATCCGGAGCGGCCGGGCTCGGCGCTGTTCGTCGCTACCGTCGGCCGAGCCGGTGCCCCGGGCTGCACTGTGGCGGTGATCGACGGCAGCCTTCGCAATGCGAACCGCCGCGCCCGCCAGATCGCCGACCGCCGCGCCGGCGCCTTCCGCTGCGGAACCGACGTCGCGGAGCGGCTTCCCGCTCGCTGACCCTTACTTTCCTGACGCCTTTTTCGACCGCAGCGTCGGCGCGGCGGCGGTGGGGTCGTCCGGCCAGGGATGCTTCGGGTACCGCCCCCGCATTTCCCGCGCCACGTCCTTCCAGCTCCCGCGCCAGAAGCCTTTCAGGTCGCGCGTCGTCTGGATCGGGCGGCCGGCCGGCGACGTAAGAGCCAGAATCAGCGGCACCTGTCCCATCGCGACGGCGGGGTGGGTCGAAAGACCGAACAGCGCCTGGACGCGCACCGCGACGGTCGGCCCGCCTTCCGCTTCATAGTCGATCGGGTGGCGGCTGCCGGCAGGCGTCTCGAACTCGTTGGGCGCGAGCCGGTCTACCGCCTTTCGCCCCTCCCAACCCAGCACCGCATCGAGCGTAGCGGACAAGGCCCCGGCATCGATGTCCCGAAGGGCGCGCTTTCCCTCGACCAGCGCGGGAAGCCAATCGTCGAGCCGTTCCAGCAGGGCCTGGTCGGATAGATCGGCAATCTGCGGATCGACAGTCTGCGCGAAGGCTGCGCGGCGCCGTAGCCCCTTCGCCCCCTCGGTCCAGGGAAGGAGGTGAAGTCCGTGAGCGCGAACGCCTTCGACGAGGGCGGCGGCGATATCCTCGGGCGCGGCCTTCGCGTCCTGCCCCTCGGAGAGAGTGATGGCGCCGAGGCGGCGGCCGCGCCGCGCGCGAACGCTTCCGCTGGTGGCATCGAAGCTGAGCTGCGCCCCGCTTTCGATGCGCCGGCTGAACAGTTCCTCCACGGCCGCCTCCGAAATCGCAGCCGCGGAGAGGATGCGGGCGCCCGCGGCCGTCCCCGACACTTCGGCGACGGCAAGCCAGTTCTGCCCGGCGAGCGGCGAATGGGGATCGAGCCGAAAACCGCGTCCGCCGACGGAGATCCAGCTCTCGCCCGAGCCGTCGCGGCGGCGGGAAAGCCGGTCCGGGTAAGCGAGGGCGATGCATTCCCCTACCTCGTTCGTGCCGAGCGAAGTCGGGCGTTTCTCGGCATCTAGGCCCCCGACCCTCGATTGGGCTCGGGACGAACGAGTTTGTTTGAGCCAGTTCCTGGCCAGCCCGCGCGCGGCCTCGGCGCGCCGGCCCCTCTCGCTGCGCCATCGCCTCAGCCTCAGCTCCAGGTCGACCTCGCTGCCGCCGAGACCGCGCTCCGAAAACAGCACCGCGACGTCGGCTGCCGTCTCGCCCCAGCCGAGGGCCTCCGCCTCGATCAGCATGTGGGCGAGGCGCGGCGGCAGTGGAAGCGCCGCTATCGCCCGGCCGTGCGCCGTCGGCCGTCCGCCCTCGCCGATCGCGCCCAGCGAAAGAAGACGGCGTCGCGCCTCCCGCACCGCCGCGTCGGAAGGAGGATCGAGCCACTTGAGCGACCTGGGATCGGCGACGCCCCAGAGGGCGCAGTCGAGAACGAGCGCGCTGAGGTCGGCCTCGAGGATCTCCGGCGGGTCGAAGCGCGGCAGGCTCGCCGTCCCCGCCTCCTCCCACAGCCGGTAGACTCGCCCCGGCGCCTGGCGTCCCGCGCGTCCGGCGCGCTGCGCCACCGCCGCCTGGCTCGCCCGCTCCGTGACGAGGCGGGTCAGGCCGGCGGCGCGGTCATAGCGCGGGCGGCGCGACAGTCCCGAATCGACGACGATCCGAACCCCTTCCAGCGTCAGGCTGGTCTCCGCAATCGAAGTGGCGAGGACGATCTTGCGTCGCCCCGGCGCGGACGCGGCAATCGCCGAGCGCTGCTGCGCCGGGTCGAGGCTGCCGTGAAGGCGCTTCAGGTCAACCTCCGGCGGCAGGCCGTCGAGGCGCTCGGCAGTCCGCTCGATCTCCGCGGCTCCCGGGAGGAAGGCGAGCACGCTCCCTTCAGCCTCGGCCAGCGCCAGCCGCACCGCCGCGGCGACATCCTCTTCGACCCGCTTCTCCCCCGATCGGCCGAGATGGATGAGCTCGATCGGATGGCTCCGGCCGTGGCTCTCGATGACCGGCGCATCGCCCATCAGGGCCGCGAAGCGCGCACCGTCAAGCGTCGCCGACATGGCGAGGAGCCGCAGGTCGGGCCGAAGCGCCGCCTGCGCGTCCAGCGCCAGAGCGAGGCCGAAGTCGCTGTCGAGGCTTCGCTCATGGACCTCGTCGAACAGCACCGCCGAAACGCCGTCGAGCTCGGGATCGGCCTGGATCCGCTTCAGGAATATGCCTTCCGTAAGCACCAGGATGCGGGTGCGCGCGGACCGACGGGTATCCAGGCGGGTCGTATAGCCTATCGTCTCGCCCACGCGCTCGCCGCGAACCTCCGCCATCCGTTCGGCGGCCGCGCGCGCCGCCAGCCGCCGCGGCGACAACAGCAAAATCTCTCCACGGCACCATTCTTCCTCGAGCAGCGCCGGCGCGACGGCTGTCGTCTTACCGGCCCCCGGCGGCGCCACCAGCACGGCCGCCGCGCGGGCCCGCAGCACCGCGAGAAGGTCGGGCATCACCTTGTGGATCGGCAGTTCGCTCACGTCGTAACCCTGGCGCCTGACGGTTCGCGGTGAGCGGCGTTCCCCCGACCCATCAGGTCGAGCCGGAAACGGTGGGGCGTCGTCGCGGCTATCCGGCGAAAGGCGCGATGAAAGGCGGTGAGGTCGCTGAATCCCGCCTCGTGCGCGATTTGGGCGAGGCCGAGGCGAGGGTCGGCGAGCAGGTCTTTGGCGCGATCCATCCGAACCTCGTCGATCAAGTCGCGCCAGCTCAGCCCCTCCGCACGAAGCCGCCGCTGCAGCGTTCGCGCGCCGACGGCGGAGGCGCGGGCGGTCTCCGACAGCGAAGGGGGGTGTCCCTGGGCAAGCTGCGCCCTCAGCGCTGCGCGCAACCGCTCGAGCCAAGACGCTTCGCTTATTTTGACGGCGAGAACCTGCTCGGCCTGGGCGCCCATCAGCGCACCGAGCTTCGGGTCGGCGCCCCGCATCAAGAGCCGCAGGCTCTCGCCGCGAAACATGATTGCCGTGGTCGTCTCGCCGAACAGGACCGGACAGCCGAATATTCGGGCGTGTTCGCGCAGGTCCGGGGGCGCCCGGTGCTCGAACCGGACTTCGGCAGGCGTGGCGCCCGCGCCTTCCTGTGCAAAGGTCGCGAGCGCGGCCATCATCTGCTCGCTTTCGTGCCGTCGCGCCTCCGGCGGTGGTGGATCGGTCGCGCGGTAGGTGATCGAAGCGGCGCCGCGCTCGCGCCGCAACTCGAGGCTGAAGCTGTCGCTCCACACGCGCTGCAGGGTGACCAGCCGCTCGAGCGCATCGCCGAAAGTGTTGCTGTGCGCAGTTGCATAACCGAGCACACCGTACATGCCGGGCCGCGTTCGCTCGCCGACGTGGAGGCCGAAAGCGGGGTCGACGGTCAGGCGCGCCGCCGCCTCGTAGAGGGCGCACAGCTCGCTGTACCCTAGCGGCGCCGTGGCCGTCACGCCCGCGGCAGCGTACAGCGCTTCCGCGCGGCCTCCCGCTGCCTCGAAGGCATCGGTCAGCTTTTCAGTGACGTCGGCCGGAAAGTTCACAGGCGAGAGGTGCGCTGTCGTATTCGGCAAATCAATGGCGCGAGGCGCAAACGCTGCGCGATTGCGGCCGCGCCTGTTGGCGCAGCACCCTCCGGTCATGATCCGGACTCTCCCGCTGCTCGCTTTCTGCGCGCTTCTCGCGGCCTCACTCCACCCCGCCGCTGCGGCCCCCGGCGTTCGGAACGACGCGCCCACCGATGCTTTGCTTGGCAGGCGGCTCGACATTTTCGACTTTGTCTGGGCAGAGATCCGCCAACGTTACTACGATCCCGGCCTCAACGGTGTCGACTGGCTCGCGGTACGCGGCCATTACCGGCCGCTCGTCGCCGCCGCTGCGACCGAAGCCGATTTCTACGCGCTGCTGCGCAGGATGACCGCCGAGCTGCGGGACGCCCACACGCGCGTCCTGACGCCCGAGCAGGCGCGCGACCGGAGGGCCGATCGAACCAGCAGCGCGGGCGTCATCCTGTTCGAGGTGGAAGGGCAGAGTGTCATCTTCGCGGTGCGCCCGGGCAGCCCGGCCGCCAATGCCGGGCTCAGACCGGGCATGGCCGTCACGGCCGTCGACGGCGTTCCCATCGCGGCGGCACTGGCGCGCGCAGCTGCGGAAATCGGCCCCTCTTCCTCGCAACGGGCGGCTAAGGTCCTCGCCTATCTGCACGTCGTCGCGGGGTCTGCTTCGCTGCCGCTGAGGCTGGAAATCGCCGTCGGGGGCGGCAGCCGGCGGACCGTCACCCTGCTGCGCGAACAGCGGCAGCCAGCGCCGCGCTTCGAGGCACGACTGCTGCCCTCCGGTGCTCTTTACGTCCGTTTCGATCGCTTCGAGCCGCCGGTCGCTCGGCTCCTGCGCGCGACCTTGCGCGACCATCCCGACGCGTCCGGACTGATCCTCGATCTTCGCGCCAATGGCGGTGGCGACGGCCGCGAGGGCATGCGCGCGATCGCGCCGCTGCTGGTGGGGTCGACGCCCATCGCTCGCCTTCACACCCGGACCGGCCGCGCGCCCTCCGCCCTGCTCGGCTTGATCCGGCTGCCGCTCGAACTCCACGCGGGCGGGCGGGGCGGCCAGATTTTCGCCGGTCCGGTCGTCGTTCTCACGAATGAGGGCACGGGCAGCACTTCGGAGGTGATCGCCGCCGCGCTTCAGGAGCGCGGCCGCGCCCGAATCGTCGGTGCGCGCACCTGCGGCTGCGCGCTCGGCGTGCTGCGCCGCCGGCGCCTCCCCGACGGTGGCGCGCTCGCGATCAGCGAGGTTGGCCTCGTGACTGGAATGGGGCGGCGGATCGAAGGCGAAGGCGTTGTCCCCGACCTGCCGGTGGAACTGAGGCTCGCCGACCTGCGCGCGGGTCGGGATCCGGTGCTGGAAGCCGGGGTGGAAGCGTTGCGGGCGACCGGTCAGTAGGCGCGGGCGATCGCGAACTCGACCGCCTCGGTCAAAGCCGCCCTGGCCCGGCCTGAGGGAAAGCGGCCGAGCGCGTCGATGGCGCGCTGGCCGTAATGACGGGCATGTTCGAGCGTGTCGTCGAGCGCGCCCGACGCGCGCAGCAGCCGCGTCGCGTGCGAAAGGTCGGTCGCTTCGGAACGCCCGCCGGCCATCGCCTCGCGCCAGAAAGCGCGATCCTCTTCGCTGCCCCGGGAATAAGCGAGGATGACCGGCAGCGTGATCTTGCCGTCGCGAAAGTCATCGCCGACGCCCTTGCCCATCGTCGCTGCGTCGGAGGCATAGTCGATCGCGTCGTCGACCAGCTGGAAGGCGACGCCGAGATTGCGGCCGTAGGAATCGAGCGCCTCCTCGATCGCCTCGTCGCGCTCGGCGACGACGGCGGCGATCCGGCAGGCGGCGGCGAACAGGGCGGCGGTCTTGGCGCTGATGATGGCGAGATAACGGTCCTCGCTGGTCTCCACACGCCGCTGCGCCGTCAGCTGGGCGACCTCGCCTTCGGCGATCACGCTCGAAGCCCGCGACAGGATACGAAGCACCTTGAGGCTGCCGTCCTCGACCATCAGCTCGAAGGCGCGGGCGAACAGGAAGTCGCCGACAAGCACGCTCGCCGGATTGCCCCAGATCACGTTTGCGGTGCGCCGGCCGCGGCGCAGGCCGGAGCCGTCGACCACGTCGTCGTGGAGCAAAGTGGCGGTGTGGATGAACTCGACCGCGGCGGCGAGCCGGTGGTGGCGGGCGCCGGGATAATCGAGCAGGCGGGCGCAGGCGAGCGTCAGCATAGGGCGCATGCGCTTGCCGCCGCCGGCGATCAGATGGCCGGCCAGCTCCGGAATCAGCGCCACCTCGCTCTGCATCCGCTCAAGGATGACGCTGTTGACGTGGTTGAGGTCGGCCGCGACCAGCTGGACCATCGGGTCGAGCGACGGCGCGCGAGCGGCGCCGATCGGGTGGATCGTAGCGGTCATTCGCGGCGCGATGTGCGCGCGCTGTCGCTCGAAGGCAAGGGTTGCGCGCAGCAGTCGCGGCAGCTTAGCTAGCGCGCTCGGGGCAGGGAGCACCCGCAGGAGAGGGGGGATGAAGCGGGTCAGGCGCGCCCCGGCGATGATCGGCTCGGCGATCCTGCTGCCGCTCCTCATCTTTCTCGGGCTCCAGTTCGCCTTCTCCGCGAGGGACCAGCGCAGCGCCGTCGCGGCCGAAGCGCTGGTGCAATCGGAGCGGATCCTCGTTGAGGTCGATGCGATCCTGCAGCGGACGCTCGGCGCGCTTGAAGTCCTCGCGACAGCACAGGTGATCGAAAGTCGGGACTGGCCCGCCGTTTATCAGCGGCTGGCGCGCGTCCGGCGCACGAATTCCCAATGGGTGACGGCGGTGGTGGTCGACCGGCGCAGCGGCCAGGCGCTGCTGGACCTGAGGCGCCCGTTCGGCGCGCCGGTGACGGCGACGGGCTTCGCGCCTTCGGCCCCGTTCCCGCCACGGTCCGCGCCGTTCGTCGGCAATATCGGCGGGAGCGGCCCGGGTTGCCCCTGCGTTCTCGTTCACCTGCCCCTCGGGAGTCCGTCGCCGACCCATGTTCTCACCGTCGCCCTCGACCCGACACCCTTCCAACGCATCCTGCTGGCGGAAGGCGGCCGCGACCGCGTCTTCGGCCTCGTCGACCGCCACGGCCGGTTCATCGCCCGATCGATCAACCATCGCGACCGGCTCGGACAGCTGGCGACCCATTATGTGCGCGACGCGATCGCGAGCGGTCCCCAGGGCGTCTATAGCGGCCGGACCTTCGAAGGGTTCGTCAACTACAGCGCCTTTTCCAAGTCCCGGCTCAGCGGCTGGTCTGCCCATGTCGCCTTCAGCCGCAACCTCCTCGATTCTCCGCGGTGGCGCTCGCTTGCCGCGGCCGCCTTCGCCGCGCTCGCCTCCTTGCTGCTGGCGAGCGTGCTCGTCGCCTTCACATTGCGCCAGCTCGCCGCCGGTCGGCAGGTCCAGGAGCGGCTCCAGGAAGCCCAGAAGATGGAGGCGCTCGGCCAGATCACCGGCGGCATCGCGCACGATTTCAACAACCTGCTGACGCCGATCATCGGCGGCCTCGAGGTCGTCGCCCGCAAGGCGCAGCTGGAGGGGGTGTCGCAGCGATTGCTCGAAGGCGCGCTGTCCTCGGCGCGGCGCGCGGCCAAGCTGACGGGGCAGCTGCTCGCTTTCTCGAGGCGGCAGAAGATGGAGATCGGGCCGGTCGACCTGCCGCGGCTGCTGGAGGAGCTTCAGCCGCTCCTCGCCCAGTCGGTCGGGGCTGGGATAAGGATCCACGCCGATGTTGGTCCCGATGTGCACGGCGTCCGCAGCGACGCCAACCAACTCGAGCTGGCGCTGCTCAACCTCGCGCTCAACGCCCGCGACGCCATGCCGCAGGGGGGCATACTCACGATTAGCGCCCGGGCGGAGGCCGCGCGCCCCGGCGCTCCGGCCATGGTGGCGATCGAGGTGCGCGATTCAGGACACGGCATGCCGTCTGAGGTTCTTCGCCGGGCGACCGAGCCGTTCTTCACGACTAAGTCGTCCGGGAGCGGTACCGGCCTCGGCCTGTCGCAGGTCTATGGGACCGCCCACCAGTCCGGCGGCAGCATCGACATTGCCAGCGAGCTCGGGGCAGGCACGGTCGTAACGATGCGGCTGCCCGCCTGCGACCTTCCGTGCCTGTCGCCGCGGGAACCGGACGCGGGCGACCTCGACGAAACGGGGCACAACCGGCGCGTCATCCTTTGCGACGACGATGACCTGGTGCGAAGCTTCGCCGCCCGCGTGCTCGATGCGGCCGGCTATGTCGTCGAGGCGGTGTCCGACGGCCGCGCGGCGGTCGAGCTCGCCCGCAATGCCGAGGCGGACCTGCTGATCGTCGATTTCGCCATGCCGGGGATGAACGGAGCCGAAGTGGCGCGCGAGGTACGCGCCATCCGGCCGCAGCTGCCGACGCTGATGATCACCGGCTATGCCGACACCGAGGCGGTGGCCGAGCTCGCGAGCGACGTACCGGTTCTGCGCAAGCCGTTCGACGGCGGTGCCCTCCTTGGGGCCGCGGCCGCTGCACTGGCTGCGCGCGCGCCCGCGTCCGCGCCGTGAACCGGATCGAATGGCGAAGCGGGCCGTTGGCAGAACCGGCAAGATGATGGACGTCACCGTCGAAATTCACTGCGCGGCCTGCGGCAGCGCCAATTACAGTCTTCCCGAAGGCATGGCCGACGGCGCTCCGGTCCGGTGCAACGATTGCGGCCGCACGCTGGCGACGGCGCAGGAGCTGCAGGCCGAGATGGTCGGCCAGGCGCTCGCCCGCTCGGCCGAGGTGCAGCGGCGCGACCTTCGCTCCGTGCCGGGGGCCGACGGCGCTTGACCGTCGGCTCCGCCCCCGCTTCTATCGCCGCGAAGCCCGGAGCCAAGCCGATGCGTTTTCTCGCCTATCTCGCTTTGCCGCTGGTCCTTGCCATCCCAGCCGCCTCGGCGCAGACGGAGGCGGAGGTCTCCCCGCAGGACCGGCTGCTCCACGACCGGATGATCGTGCTCGACACCCATCTCGACACCCCGGCGCGTTTCGACAGCGGCCGCTGGGACTTCGGCGCGCTCCATCGCTACGAATGGGACGTCAGTCAGGTCGACCTGCCGCGAATGGAGCAGGGCGGCCTCGATGGCGGCTTCTTCGTCATCTACACCGAGCAGGGCGAGGTTTCGCCGGAGGGCTACCGCCTGGGTCGCGACGCGGCGCTCGTGCGGGCGGCGGCGATTCACCGCGTCCTCGGCGAGAATCGCGACGATATCGGCCTTGCCCTCACCGCCGATGACGCGATGCGCCTGCTGGAAGCCGGCAAGCGCGTCGCCTTCATCAGCATCGAGAATAGCTGGCCGCTCGGCGATGACCTGTCGATGCTCTCGACCTTTCACCGGCTCGGCGTGCGGATGGCGGGCCCGGTCCACAGCCGCACCAACCAGCTCGCGGACAGCACGACGGGCGAGGCGCGCTGGAACGGCCTGTCGCCCCTCGGCCGCCAATGGGTGGCCGAGATGAACCGCCTCGGCATGGTGATCGACGTCAGCCACAGCTCCGACGCCGCTTTCGATCAAATGCTGGCGCTGAGCCGGGTGCCGATCGTCGCGTCGCATTCCGGCCCGCGCGCGATCTTCGACCACAAGCGCAACCTCGACGACGAGCGGATGCGGCGGCTGGCGCGCGCAGGCGGCGTCATGTTCGTCAACAGCGTCTTCCTCGTCCAGCACGACAATTCCGAGGAGCGGGACGCCATCAACGCCCGCCACGAGCAATGGGAGACGCTGAGCGCCGAGGAGCGCGCGCGGCTGCTTCGCGACCGCGCCGCGCTCGATGCCCGCCGCGCCTACACGACCGCGGACTTCGAGCTGTTCATGCGCAGCCTCCTTCATGCGGTGCGGGTGATGGGGGTCGACCATGTCGGGCTCGGCGCCGACTGGGACGGCGGGGGCGGGGTAATCGGCATGGAGGACGTCAGCCGGCTGCCGCGAATTACGGCGCGGCTACGGCGCGAAGGCTTCGACGAGGGCGACATCGCCAAGATCCTGGGCGGCAATCTGCTGCGCGTGCTGCGGCAGGTGCAGCGCGGCGCGGGGCCGACGGCGGGCTAGCCCGTGGATCCTGCCAGCCCCGAATCGGCCGGGCCGATCCCGCCGGGCGGGCCCGGATCGGCGGCCTTCGCGCACGACTGGTCGGCGACCGAGCTGGGGCCGATGGAAGCCTGGCCGCAGCCGCTGAAGACGGCCGCGACGATCGCCCTCGGCTCGAACATCCCGATGTTCGTCTGCTGGGGAAGCGATCTGCTCGTCATCCACAATGACAGCTACGGCGAGATATTGGGCGACCGCCGGCCTGCGCTGGGCAAGCCGATCCGCGAAGTGTGGAGCGACCATTGGGACGTCATCGGCACCTATACCGAGCGCGTCCTCGCGGGCGAGACGGTGTTCCTCGAAGCCGCGCAGCGCACCTTGCGGCGCGACGGGCGCGAATCGCGCGCGACACTGACCGCCTGTTACAACCCGATCCGCGACGAGGCGGGCACCATCGCCGGCATCTTCGGCGCCGTCACCTCGGTCAGCGAGGACGAGCGGACCCGGCAGCAGCTGCGCGAGAGCGAAGAACGGTTCCGGCTGATCGCCGATTCCGCGCCGGTCCTGATGTGGGTGACGCAGCTCGATCGCAAGCGCAGCTTCGTCAACCGCGCTTATGTCGACTTCCTCAACATCACCTATGAGCAGGCGGTCGACTTCGACTGGCGCACGATCATCCATCCCGACGATGCCGACCGGATCCTCCAGGAGTCGATCGCCGGCGAGGCCTCGCTCAAGACCTTCGTCCTCGTTGGCCGCTTCCGCGGCGGCGACGGCGAATGGCACTGGATCCGCTCCGTCTCCCAGCCGCGCTGGGGTCCCGGGGGAGAGCATATTGGCTTCATCGGCGTCGCCCATGATATCACCGAGAGTGTCGTCGCCGAGCAACGGCTGCGCGAGATGAACGAGACGCTCGAGCGGCGCGTCGAGGAACGCACCGCCGACCTTCGCGACGCGCTCGAGCGGCTGCGCGACGAGGTCGCCGAGCGCGAGCGCGCCGAGGAAGCGCTGCGCCAGGCCCAGAAGATGGAGGCGGTCGGCCGGCTCACCGGCGGCATCGCCCACGATTTCAACAACCTGCTGACGCCGGTCATCGGCGGCCTCGAAATCCTCGCCGGCAGCATCCAGGAGCCGAGGCTGAAGCGCCTCGCCGACGCGGCCCTGGAATCGAGCCGCCGGGGCGCCAAGCTGACCGGTCAGCTGCTGACCTTCTCCAGAATCCAGCGCATCCGCATCGGCCCGGTCGCGGTCAATCAGGTGATCGAGAATCTGCGTCAGATACTGAGGCACACCGTCACCTCGGGGATCGAGGTGAGGACGGAACTGACGCCGCATTCCGTCCACGCCATGTGCGACGAGAACCAGCTCGAAAATGCGGTCCTGAACCTCGCCATCAACGCCCGCGACGCGATGCCCGAAGGCGGCACGCTGACGGTCACGACCGCGATCGCCATGGAAGCGGGCGGCCCCGACCTCGAGCCGGGGGAATATGTCTGCATCTGCGTCGCCGACACCGGCACCGGCATGCCGCCCGAGGTGGCCGAGCGGGCGACCGAGCCCTTCTTCTCGACCAAGCCGTTCGGCAAGGGCACCGGCCTCGGCCTCGCCCAGGTTTACGGCATCGCCCGACAGTCCGGGGGAACGCTTCGGATCGACAGCCGCGAAGGCGTTGGGACAGTGGTGCGCATCCTGCTCCCGCGCGCCGAACCCGCCGCCGCCGGCCTGGGCGCCGAAGCGGAGTCCGCCCCCTCGCCGTTCGACGCCGCCGCCTCTCTGGGCGCGCGGATCATGGTCATCGACGACGATGCCGACGTTCGGCTGTTCCTCAGCGAGCTGCTCCAGAGCCAAGGCCATGACGTCCAGGCTTTCGAGCGTCCCGAGGCGGCGATCGAAGCGATCGACACGGTCGGCGCGGCTGCTCCGGACCTGGCGCTGATCGATTTCGCGATGCCGGGGATGAACGGCGCCCAGCTCGCCCGCGAGCTTCGGCGGCGGCAGCCGGACCTGCCGATCGCCTTCGTCACCGGCTATGCCGAGACCGAGCAGCTGGAAGGCGCGCTCGGCCCCGATGTCGCCGTGCTGCGCAAGCCCTTCGGAATGGACGAGCTGAACGCCCTTGTAAGCAACGCGCTGGAGCGCTCGGAAGCGTAGGCGCACGGCCCCTGGAGGCCTTGAATCAGGCACGGGCTTTTCTAGATTCCGGGTGCCGGACAAGGGCGCCCAGGCAACCGGACCGGCAAAGCGGGGCTCGTGCCCAGCCGGGGCGAGCCTCGCTGATGTTGCTCAATGGAGGACATGAGATGAGAGGCACCGATTTTTCCCCCTATCGCCGTTCCACCGTCGGCTTCGACCGGCTGTTCGACTTCCTGGAAAATGCCAGCCGTGCGGAACAGGATAATTATCCGCCGTTCGACATCGAGAAGCTGAGCGACGATGCCTATCGCATCACGCTGGCCGTCGCCGGCTTCAGGCGCGAGGACATCGACATCGTCGCCCAGCAGAACATGCTGACGATCACCGGTCGGCGCGGCGAGAATCGCAACCGTGACGGCAACTTCCTGCACATCGGCATCGCCACCCGCGCGTTCGAGCGGCGCTTCGAGCTCGCCGACTTCGTCCGGGTGACCGGGGCGGAGCTGCGCGACGGGCTGCTCTCGATCGAGCTGGTCCGCGAGATTCCCGAGGCGATGAAGCCGCGCAAGATCGACATCGGCACCGGCGAGGCGACGTCGATCGAGGCCGACGCGCCCGAAGCGAGCCGCGAGGAGCGGCCCGCCGAGGAGCGTCAGACCGCCTGAAGCGGCCATTCGATCCGGCGCCGGAACTAACGGCGCCGGATCGGCATTGCTGCATTGATGCTCGACGCCGATCCGCTCGACCTTCTTTCCTGGACCGAACTCGTCCTGCGGCTGGGCCTGGCCTCGCTGATCGGGCTGCTGCTCGGCCTCGACCGCGAGCTTCAGGGCCATGAAGCGGGGATCCGCACTCACGCTTTGGTGGCGCTGAGCTCGGCGATGATCATGGTTTCGTCGCTGATGCTGACCGTTCAGCTTCGCACCGAGGACTTCGCGCCGGACCCGCTGCGCGCCGTGCAGGGGCTCAGCCAGGCGATTGGCTTCATCGCCGCCGGCGTGATCTTCGTGCGCGGCGCCAACGTCGTCAACATGACGACGGCCGCCAACATCTGGGTGGCCGCGGCGATCGGCATTGCCTGCGGCGCCGGCCAGTACCGGCTCGTCGTCGTCGGCGCTGCGATGGGCTTCGTGCTGCTGACCGCGCTCAAGCTGTTTCAGCGCTTCCTGCCCGCCGAGGCCCGCCCGAAGTCTGACGACTGAGCGCGGGCGGGCGCTTCCCCAGAATCTTTCCAGCATCTCCTCAGGATTGGGGCGCCCGCGCCCGCTAGCCGGGGAATGCGGGGGGGTCGGGGCCGATCGGGAGGAGCACCATGACTCAGCGCCGACTGCGTCTCACCATATTGATCGCCGCCCTCTTTGCCGCGGCCAACCCGCTGGTCGCGGGATGGCTGGACGCCGGCAGCCACGGACGGAACCCGGTCGCTGCCTTGTTCTGGACGGGAGAGGGGCGGTGAAGGCGGTTCAGCTCCGGTTTAGCGGCGATCGGTCAACGGGAAGGGCGCCGCATCCGCAGCGGCAACGAGCAAGCGAAGAAGGCCTCGCCATGAAGCTGTTGAAGAAGCTCCAGAACCCGTACGCGCTGGTGGCGCAGGGCTTCGTGCTGGGCGGCCTCATCTTCGTCGCCACCCATGGCGAATCCTTCGCCGCGCCGTCGGCCGCGATCGAGCTGCTCAGCTCGGCGCAGGCGAAGCTCTGACCGCTTGAACCCGGCGCCGCCCGGTCTATAGCTGGGCGGATGGTTCGCTTTTCGTTCTGTGGCCGCGAGCTGATGGCCCTGCCCCAGGGGGCGCTTTACTGGCCGGCGCGCGAGGCGCTGCTGGTCGCGGACCTGCACCTCGAGAAAGCGAGCTGGTTCGCTCGGTTGGGACAGCTGCTGCCGCCTTACGATTCGATCGCGACCTTGTCGGACCTTGCCTCGCTGGCGGCGGCGACCGGGACGCGGGAAGTCTGGTGCCTCGGCGACAGCTTCCACGACCGTCACGGCTGCGACCGCCTGCCGGCGCGGGCGCGCGAACTGCTTACCTCCCTGACCGGGCAGACACGCTGGACCTGGATCATCGGCAACCACGATCCGGGCTTCGCCGACCATTGCGGCGGTCGGATCGTCGAGGAAGAGGAGGTTGACGGCCTGGTGCTGCGGCACGAGGCCGACCCGCTGGAGATGCGGCCGGAGCTTTCCGGGCATTTCCATCCCAAGCTTCGGATCACCCATCGCGGGCGGCTGGTGTCGCGCCGCTGCTTCGTCGCGACCGCGCGCAAGCTGATCCTCCCCGCTTTCGGCGCGCTGACGGGCGGCCTCGACGCGCGGCATCCGGAGATCGTCAAGGCGGCGGGTGGAGCCGCCGAGGCTCTGGTGCCGGTCGCCGACCGGCTGCTCCGTTTTCCGATCGCGCCGGCGCGGCTGCGCTCAGCCTGACCGCCGCGGCGGCGCGCGTTCGACCCGCCACGTCCGGCCGCCGCTGCACTTGACCCCTGCCAGGGTCGCGGTGCCGCCTTGCTCCAGCACCTGGAGGAGGCGCGAGAGCTCGTTGCCGCGCGGTTCGGCCTGGGAGTCGATGCGACGCAAGGCACGCAGCATCAGCCGGCGCCTGAGCTCGGCCGGTACGCCGACCGGATCCAGCTCGAGTCCGTTTCGGCGGTCGGCGATGCGATCCGATTCGAGCTGCGCGGCGGCCCAGTCCAGGGCGGTTTCGGCTTCGGCCAGCGCTGCGGCGCTGGCGGCAAGCGCCGCGGCGTCGATCCAATCCGCCGTTGCCAACGCCTGGCGGCAGCGGACGCGATCGAAGTGCAGGTCGGCATTGCTCGGATCGTCGACCGGCTCGATCCCCGCCGCCTCGACGATTTCCGCCAGCTCGGCCCGCCGCCAGCCCAGCAGCGGGCGGACGACGGCGCCGCGCTTGGCCCGGATGCCGACCAGGCCGCCGAGCCCAGAGCGGCGATTTAGGCGCATCAGCAGCGTTTCGGCCTGGTCGTCGGCATGGTGGGCGGTCGCCAGCCAGTCGAGCGCCCGCTCCCGCCTCCACCGCTCCAGCAGCCGGTAACGCACCCCCCTCGCCGCCGATTGGAGGTTGCCCGAGATGGGACGGTCCGAGCGAAGCACGCGGTGCGGCATGCTCCATCGGCCGCAAAGACCGGCGACGAAATCGGCTTCATCCGCGCTTTCGGGTCGGAGGCGGTGGTCGACGGTGGCAGCCTCGACCCGGCCCGGGAATGCAGCCCGGCCGAGGAGCAGAAGCGCCAGGCTGTCCGCCCCGCCGGAGACGGCCATGCCGATCCGGCACGCTCCCGCGCCGACCAGCTTCTCGACATCGCCTCGGAACCGCTCGACCTGCCGCGCCGAGGGCCCCTCCATCGTCAGCGGGTGCTCGCCGCTCCGCAGCGGGCGTCGGTGCGCGCCTGCGGCAGGCGCTCGCGGATGAAATCGCGCATGTTCGGATAAACCTGCTCGAGCTCGGAATAGACCCGGCAAGCCTCGGTGCGGCGATTGAGGCGGGTGAGGGCGACGCCGAGGAAGTAGAGGCTGTCGGCCGCTCGCTCGCCGCGCGGATTATCCTGGTAATTGGCGAGGAAAACCCGCGCCGCCGTCGCCGGCTTGCCATCGTCGAGATAGGCCCGCCCTTCGAGATTGCGGCTCCAGCTCGCCCAGCGGCTGTTCGGATAGCGGGTCGCGGCCGCGTTCAGCGCGGTCTGAGCCTCGGCATAGCGGCCGCTATTCCAGAGGCGGAAGCCGGCATTGTAGGCCTCCTGCGCATCGTCGCCCGCCGCCGGCGCGGGCGCGCCGGCTGGCTCCCGCCCAGCCTGGGGGGCGGCGTCGCGCGGTTCCTCGCGCGGCTCCTCGCGCGGCTGCGGGTCGGCGGCCGGAGGGGGCGCCGCCGCCTGCTGTTCGATGCGGTCGAGTCGCGACTGCAGCTCGCCTCGCAGCTGGCTCATCTGCTCCTCGAGCTGGCGGCCGCGATGTTCCTGCTCTTCCATCTGGCCGGTGAGCGAGCGAAGCTGAGCCTCCAGCGCATCGACGCGCGAGGCAAGGCTGGAAAGGGCATCGCCGGAAGCGGCCGGCTGCGGCATCGTGCCCGGCACAGGCTCGATCTCAGGTTCGACGAATTGCTGGCGCCCGCCGGGGAAGACGCGGCGCTGAACCGCGCGCATTTCCTGCTCGAGCCGCTGGATGCGGCGCTCGACCGGCTCGTCGCGCTGCGCCGCCGCGGGCGCCGCCAAGGTCAGGAGCAGGCCGAGTCCGACAAGATGTAGACGCATGACAATTCCCCACCCCCCGGGTCGCTGAACCCATGATATTGAAGGACGGAGGCTGTCGCCAGCCTTAAGCGGCCGTCCTCACTGCGCGGGCGGCGTCGCGCCGCCCTGCAGCCGCGCTCCAATGTCCTCGGGGCGCAGGCTGACATCGGCGACGGTGCGTTCGACGGGCTCGAGCGGTCCCAGGTCGCGCGCTCCGACGCTGACCCGAAGCACCTGCGGACGGCCGGTGCGGATCACCGGCCGCTGCGCCGTCGCCGGCAGCTGGAATTGCTGACCGGAGGCGAGGGTCCCCTGAAACAGGGCCGCGCCGCCGCTGCCCTCGGTGATGCGAAGCCACACTTCCTCGGTCGCCGTGAGGGTGACCGGCTGCCCCGCCAGCCCCTGCGGCTGCTGTTGAACGGGCGCGGCCGGGCGAGGTGCTGCCAAGGCGATGTTGGTCCCCTCCGCGGCGGGCGGCGCTTCTTCCGGATCGTCGAGCGAGCTGCGCCAGATCGCGTACCCGACGATCAGCGCCAGCGCGAGCACGGCGGCGATGATCGCCAGCGACTTGGGCGGCGCGCGAGCGGGATCCGCCGGCTCATAATATTCCGGTGCCGCTGCGCGGGTGCGGGTGCCGCCGAGCCGTTCGCGCAGCTCGCGGCCGAGCTCGGCGCCGTTAAGGCCGACGATATTGCCGTAAGAGCGCACGAAGCCGACGCAGTAGGTGATCGCCGGAAGCGCATCCCATTCCTCCCGCTCGATATGCTGGAGGTGCCGGATCGGGATGCGGGTCTGGCTGGCAACGTCCTCGAGGCTGAGGCCCTTTTCCTCGCGCGCCTGCTGCAGTCGCGCGCCGATCGACCGCGAGGAAAAAGAATCATTGTGCGCCTGGTCGGCCATCAAATCGCTTTCACGCCTCCTTGAGCGCGGGCATTCATCGCAGCCGGGCCTCCATTGTCAACCGGAACGCCGCCGCTAGCGCGAACCGTTCAGGCAAGCGCGACGCCGTTCGCGGCGGCCCAGGCGGCCAGCGTCCGGCGCATGTTCGCCGGCGGCTCGGCCAGCAGCCGCTCCACTTCAACGGCCGCGGCCGACTGGTCGAGCGAGCGGATCATCGCCTTGACGGGGCCGACGGCCACGGGCGTGATCGAAAGCTGGCGGATGCCGAGCGCGACCAGGGCCATCGCCTCCAGCGTACGCCCGCCCATCTCGCCGCAGACGCCGATCGGCACCTGGGCGGCGTCGGCGGCGCGAACGACCCGCCTCAGAAAGCGCAGGATGGCGGGGGAGAGCCAGTCATAGCGCTCGGCGAGGAGCGGATTGGCGCGGTCGGCGGCGAACAGGAACTGGGTGAGGTCGTTGGTCCCGATCGACATGAAGTCGAGCTTCGGCAGCAGCACGTCGAGCATCTCGGCCAGCGCCGGCACTTCGAGCATCGCCCCGTAACGTATGTTGCACGGCAGCATCTTCTTGCGCGCGGCGAGCCAGGAACGCTGCTCCTCGACCAGCTTCCTGGCCTGGTCGAACTCCCAGGGCTCGGACACCATGGGAAACATGACGTCGAGATCGCGCCCGGCCGCCGCCTCGAGAAGGGCGCGAGCCTGAGCCTTCATCAGCGTGTCGCGATCGAGCGCGAGCCGGAGCGCGCGCCAGCCCATGGCGGGATTCTCCTCGCCATTTTCGGAGGCGTGGAGATAGGGCAGCTGCTTGTCGCCGCCGACGTCGACGGTCCGGAAGATCACCCTCTTGTCGCCGGCCGCGTCGAGCACCGAGCGGTAAAGGCGCTGCTGGCTCTCGCGACGCGGCAGGGTGGCCGAGACCAGGAACTGGAATTCGGTGCGGAACAGGCCGATACCGTCGGCGCCGGTCATGCCAAGTGCGGCGGCGTCGTCCCGAAGGCCGGCATTGACCATCACCGCGACTCGGACGCCGTCCTTCGTGACCGCCGGCAGGTCCTTGGCCGCGGCATATTCGGCGCGCCTTTTCTGGCTGGCGGCGAGCCGCGCCTCGAACGCTTCCTGGACCGCGGGGGTGGGGCGGGCGAAGGCGACGGCTTCGGCGCCGTCGAGGAGGACGAGGTCGCCTTCGACGATCTGCTGTCGAACGCCGCGGGCGCGGCCGATCATCGGGACGCCCATCGCGCGCGCGACGATGGTGACGTGGGCGGTAAGCGAACCTTCCTCGAGGATGACCCCCTTGAGCTTGCGCCGGTCATATTCGAGCAGCTCGGCGGGGCCGAGATTGCGGGCGATCAGGATGGCGTCCTGGGGCAGGCCGGTCTGGGCGGCGGTGCCGAGCTGGCCGGAGACGATGCGCAGCAGCCGGTTCGACAGATCGTCGAGGTCGTGCATCCGGTCCTGAAGCAAAGGGTCGTCGATCTGACGCATGCGCTGCTGCATGCGCTGGCGGACGCGCTCGATTGCCGCCTCGGCAGTCAGGCCTGAATCGATGCCTTCGTTGATCCGTCGCGACCAGCCTTCGTCATAGGCGAACATCTTGTAGGTCTCGAGCACCTCCTGGTGCTCGCCGACGGTGCCGAATTCGGCATGGCCCATCATCGCGTCGATCTGCTCGCGCATGCGCGCGAAGGCGGCATAGACCCGGTGGCGCTCGGCCTCGATGTCCTCGGCGACGGTGTGCTCGATGAGGACGCGCGGCTGGTGATAGACGGCGCAGCCCTTGGCCATGCCGACGACGAGGCGCTGGCCGTTCACCCGCGCGATCCCGGAATCGCGATTGCCGGCGGCGGCGGCGCCCGCCTTGTCGGCGAGGCCGGCATTGGCGATCAGCTCGGCCAGCACCATCGCCACCGTCTGCAGCGCCTCGATCTCGATCTCGTCATAGGCGCGCGGCTCGGCATGCTGGACGGCGAGGACGCCGATGGCCCGCTCCTTGCGCACGATCGGCACGCCGGCGAAGCTGTGGAACAGCTCCTCGCCGGTCTCGGGGCGATAGGCGAATTCGGGGTGGCTGACGGCCTCGGCGAGGTTGAGGACGGCGGCGTCGCGGGCGATCGTTCCGACCAGCCCCTCGCCGAGCGCGAGCCGGGTGACATGGACGGCGCTTTGCTGGAGCCCGACGGTGGCGAACAGCTCGAGCACGCCGTCGCGAAGCAGGTAGATCGAGCAGACCTCGCTGCTCATCGCCTCGGCGATGATGTTGACGACCTTGTTGAGCTTGGCCTGCGCGCTGGCCTTCGACGCCATCACCTCATGAAGGCCGGTCAGTATCTCCCGCGCTGAGGCGACGGACGTCGTGGGCATGGCGTCGGGCTATCAGAAAGGCCCGACCCTTCCAATGGCGCAGCGGCGGCCCGCGCCGCCGGGACGTCAGTTGCCCGGCGCCGGCGCCCCCGGCTCCACCAGGCGGCCGTAGCGGCGCAAAATGTCCCGCACCGCCCGGTGGGGGAGGCGCGGGACTCGGACGCCGTCGGCGCCTTCCATCGTCTCGGCGGCGACCATGGCGTTGACGACCGCCTCCTCGGTCGCCTGGGTGGCGGCTTCGAACAGAGGGGTCAAAAGGTCGTTCGAATACATCTGGACGGTGCGCGGCGCGGGCCCCTCATCGACGCTGCGCAAATCGGGATTGGCGGTGGAGAAAGCGAGGAAGATGTCGCCCGAGCCTTCGCCGGCGACCGAGCCGAGGCGGCCGAGGCCGAGCGACGGGCGCTTGGCGAGCCGCTCGAGCTGGTGGGGGAGGAGCGGCGCGTCGGTGGCGACGACGATGATGATCGAGCCGTCGGGCCGGCCATTGTCGCCGCGCTCGGAGCTTCCCGCCGAAGCGCAGTCGGGGAAGGGCCAGCGACGGGTCTCGCCGGAGACGGCGCGGCGGGCGTAGCAAATGGGATCGGTCTGGGTCAGCTCCGCGCCGACCGGCGCGCCCGCGATCCTGAGCAGGCGGCGGGCGCCGTAATTGCACTGGACGAGGACTCCGACGACGTGCCCCCCCAGTTCGGGCGGGAGCCGACGCGAGGCGGTGCCGATGCCGCCCTTGAAGCCGTTGCAGACCATGCCGGTCCCGCCGCCGACCGCGCCTTCGCGAACCGCGCCGGCGCGGGCATTGCCGATCGCGGCGAGCGCGTGTCGGGTCTCGACGTGAAAGCCGTTAATGTCGTTGAGGACCCCGTCGTAGGTCTCGGCCGCGACCGGCGCGTGCCACAGCGCGTCCCACCCGTTCGCCACCATCCAGCGCACCGCAGCGTCGCGGGCGACGCCGACGCTGTGGGTGTTGGTGATCATGATCGGCCCGTCGATCAGGCCGCGTTCCTCGAGCCAGGTCGTGCCTGTCATCTCGCCGGCGGCGTTGAGCGTGAACCAGGCGCCGAAGACCGGCGTCGTCGAACCGCGGCCGCGCGGCAGGATCGCGGTGACGCCGGTGCGGATCGGGCCGCGTCCCTGGACCAGCCGACCCGAGCCCTGGATGATCGTCGTGTGGCCGACCTCGACGCCGGCGACGTCGGTAATCGCGTTGAGCGCTCCGGGCGTGCCTTCGAACGGGATGCCGAGATCGCGGGCGCGCTGTGCTTCGGCGGGCCCGGCGGCCAAAGCGAGCACAACGAACGGGAGGAGGAGACGCTTCATGCGATTTCCTTCGATGAGGCTGTGATGGCGTCGCCGAGCTTTTCGACGAGTTCGTCGATCTGGGGCGGCTCGATGATCAGCGGCGGCGACAAGGCGATCGTATCGCCGGTGACGCGCACGAGCAGCCCGGCGGCAAAGGCTCGGGTGAAGACGTCGTAGCCGCGCGCGCCGGGGCGGCCTTCGACCGGAGCCAGCTCGACCGCGGCGACGAGGCCTATGTCGCGCAGGTCGATCACGTTCGGCGCCTGGCGCAGCGAATGGACGGCGTCCTGCCACTGGCTTTCAAGCCCGCGGGCGCGGGCGAACAGGCCTTCCCGCTCATAAATGTCGAGCGTGGCGAGCATCGCCGCGCACGCGGCCGGGTGGCCCGAATAAGTGTAGCCGTGGAACAGCTCGATCGCCGCCGGCGGGCCCTGCATCAGCGCATCGCGGATCGCGCCGCCGATCGCCACCGCCCCCATCGGGACGGCGCCGTTGGTCAGGCCCTTGGCCATGGTCAGCATATCCGGGACGACGCCGAAGCGGTCTGCGGCAAAGGCGGCGCCGAGGCGGCCGAACCCGGTGATTACCTCGTCGAAGATGAGGAGGATGCCATGGGCGGTGCAAATGTCGCGCAGCCGCTCGAGGTAGCCAATCGGCGGCGGCAGCACGCCGGTGGAGCCGGCCATCGGCTCGACGATGAGCGCGGCGATCCGTCCCGCGCCGCGTTCAGCGATTATGCGCACAAGATCGTCGGCAAGCTCGGCGCCCTGCGCGGGTTGCCCGCGCGAGAAGGCGTTGCGGGCGAGGTCGTGGGTGTGGCGGATATGGTCGACCTGCGGCAGCAGCGGGCCGAATGCCGCCTGGTTGGCGGGAATGCCGCCGACTGAAACCCCGCCGAAATTGACGCCGTGATAGCCGCGCTCGCGGCCGATCAGCCAGGTCCGCTCCGGCTCGCCCCGGGCGCGATGAAAAGCGCGGGCGATCTTGAGCGCGCTATCGGCGGCCTCGGAGCCAGAATTGACGAAGAAGACGGCGTCGAGGCCGTCGGGGACCGTTCGCCGCAGCCGCTCGGCCGCCTCGAAAGCGAGCGGATGGCCCATCTGGAACGGCGGCGCGTAATCGAGGGTCAGCAACGCGCACTCGACCGCCTCGGCGATCTCGCGCCTGCCATGACCGGCGTTGACGCACCACAGGCCCGCGGCACCGTCGAGGATCCGGCGGCCTTCCGGGGTCCAGTAATGCATGCCTTCGGCGCGGGCGAGCAGGCGCGGCGCGGCGCGGAACTGGCGGTTCGCCGTGAACGGCATCCACCAAGCCTCGGCCACGCCGCTCGCCGACGGATTCTCGAAATCCCCCATAGCCGCAGCCTAGGAGCTCCGGCACGCGGCGCAAGGCCCGCGGGTGGACCGTCGCGCTTCCGCTTATTGCCGCGGCGGCCGCGGGCGAGGCGGCACGACCGGCCGATCGGCGGGGATGGCCTCGGCCGTCACGCGGGGGAAGTAGATGATCGCGTCGAACGCCGCCGTCAGCCGGTACGGTCGATACGAACCCGAGGGCGGCGTGGCGGGATCGTAGAGCCCGCCGATCCAGCGCAGCGGGCGCGGCGTCTCCAGCCAGCGTGGAGCGGCGGGCGCTTCGTCGCCACAGCGCCAGCTTACAATATGCGCTCCAGGACGCACTGCCGCCAAGACGGCTTCGATCGTCTCCTGTTCGTCCGCGGCCGGGGGAAGAGCCGTCACTTGCAGCCGGTCCGCCGGATCGTTCGGCACCTGGGCGACGAAGGCGCCCTCGCCGAAGGTGCTCGCAACGGCCCGATAGCCACAGCCCAGCGCCTGACGAAGAAGGGCGCCGGTCGGCCCCCAGGATGTGGCCGCGGCTGAAACGTGCGCATTGTGTCCCCAATAGACGGTCTTGGGCCGGCGCGAATCGGCCTCGACCGCACGCATCAGGCCGGCGGCCATGTGCCAATCGCGCGATCGGTGCAGTGGGCCCCCGCCGCTGTTGAAGTCGGCGAACGCGGCAAGGTCGCGCGCAGCCGCGAGCGCCGTGTGGACCCGCTCCGCCCCGAGCCGGCCGGCGAGGAGGGCTGAATCGGTCTCGATCCGCATGACAAGCTCAGCCAGGAAGGCTCGCGTCTCGGCGCTGACGCTCGAATCCCCGAAGACTTCCGCTTGCGCCGCCGAGGCCGCTAGCTCTTCCCCGTGCCGGCGCCATGCCGCGGTCGCGTCCTCGCCATAGGCCTCGGTGAGGAAGCCGGCGAAAGCTTCGTTTTCGTTCGCGCTATCTTGAGGGTCGACCCCGACGACGCGCACCGGATCGTCGGGATGAGCAAGATTGCGCCGGCGAACCCAGTCGAGCAGCTGCCGGCGCGAGCGGCGGCCGATCCAGCCCCACTCGATTTCTGTGACGGGGGACGCCGCGCGGCCGAGCACATAAGGTTCGAGCGCGCGCCAGCGGCTTGCGCTGTCTTCGAGCGCGATGAGTCGATAGCCATGCCGCTCGACCAGCCGCTGCACCAGGGCCAGCCGAAGGTCGCCGAATTCGCGGCTGCCATGCGTCGCTTCGCCGAGGCCAACGACCGTCGCCGATCCGGCGAGCGCGTCGAATGAAGCGAGGTCGGCGTCAGCCTCCAAATTTCCGTTGGCGGCGATCGGCGTGCTGCTCCGCCTCAGCCAGTCCGCTGCCGCGGCACGCTCGAGCCGCCGACCTTCGAGCAGCCGCCGGGTCGCCGCGGCGGACCTCAGCGCATCGACGCGAATGGCAATGCGGGCCGCCGGCTCGTCCGGCGAGATGGCGGCAATGCGCAGCCGGTAGGTGCCGTCCGCGTGCGCGAACAGGCTTACCGGCTCGTCGCCCTGCCGGCCGTTGGGACTGTCGACCCGGTCGAGCAGCGCGCCGTCCGGCCCCAGCACGTCGACGACGACGTCGATCCCCTGCTGCTGGACAGCGACCTCGGCCGATTGGCCGCTGCGGAGCGCCAGCGTCGCCTCATGTACTTCTTCGGCGCGCATCGGCAGTTCGATCGGCCGTCCCGGCGCAAGCGCGCCTAAGTTCGACAGGAGCAGCAACAGCATGAGAGGAGAAGAAAGCATCGCACGGCCTGCAGCTATTTCACGTTAGTGTTAATTCATTCGGGAAGCGAAGGCAAGGATTGCCAAAGCCCGTCGAGCCTGTAGGGCTCGGCCCATGTCGCGGCCCCGTGGACGTCCGCCCGCCGCCGACGAGCTCGGGCTTCGGCAGCGGATCGTGGATGCGGCCGCCGCCGAGTTTGCGGCCTTCGGCTACGAGGGCGCGCGCGTCGAGCGGGTGGCGCGCGCCGCCGGCTGCAACCGGGCGCTCGTCTATTTCTATTTCAAGGACAAAGGCGGTCTCTTTCAGGCGGCCCTGGACGAGGGCGCCAGCCGCCGCGTCGGCCAGATGGCGGCTCAACCGGGCAGCCTCGCCGAGGCGCTCGTCTACTGGCTCGATCGCAATCTCGCCGATCCCGTGCGGATTCGCCTGGTGATGCAGGAGGCGCTGGCGCCGCCGTCGGTCGGGGCGGCCGCGGCCGGGCGGCGCGAATATCTCCAGCAGCAGCTCGGCGCCGTCAGACAGTTCCAGCAGGCGGGGCTGCTCCGTTCGGACGTGGCCCCGCATCATCTGCTGGGGGCGATCCTGGCCCTCACCAGCTTCCCCGCCGCCTTTCCCGCCGTCGCGGCCTCCGCGCTCGACACCGATCAAGTGGGCTTGGCCGGGGATTGGCGCGCCCTCCTGGAGTCGCTGGCGCACGTGCTCTCGCCGCCGCTGACGGACGGCCGCTAGGCGGAGCGGCGCTCCAGCGCGTGGGCGGCTTCGTCCACAAGCTGGCGAAGGATATCGGCGACCGGCTGCTCTTCCCTGACCATCCCGACCGACTGGCCGGCCATGACCGAGCCCGCCTCGACATCGCCGTCGATCACCGCCCGCCGAAGCGCGCCGGCCCAATAATGCTCGATCTGAAGCTGGGCTTCGGCCATCTCCACTTCGCCGCGGTCGAGCAGGTCGGCGACTTCACGCTGCTTGGCGGCGAAGGCCTCCATCTCCCGATTCTTCAGGGCGCGCACCGGGATCACCGGAAGGCGCGGATCGATCTGGATCGAGGTGATCGCGTCACGCGCGGAGGCGCGGATGAACGCCTTCTTGAAATTCGGATGGGCGATGCATTCATGCGCGCAGACGAAGCGCGTGCCGAGCTGGACGCCGGCCGCGCCCATTTCGAGATAGCCGGCGATGAGGCC